>JANPJT010000064.1:0-20812 GCA_031425635.1 Pseudomonadota bacterium | reverse complement strand
GTCGATCTCGCGGATGGGGGTAATTTCGACCGCAGTGCCTGTAAAGAAGACTTCATCCGCAAGGTAGAGCTGGTTCCGAGTGATGGTTTCTTCTTTCACGGTGAGGCCCTGCGTTTTTGCAAGCTGCATCACGCTATCGCGAGTGATCCCCGGGAGGATTGAGCCGTGGGGCGGGGTCAGTAAGACGCCGTTCTTCACGACGAAAATATTTTCCCCCGATCCTTCTGCCACATACCCTTGGGTATCGAGCAAAATCGCTTCGTCCAGCCCGTTCAGCGACGCTTGCCGGCGCGCCAGAACCGAGTTCAAGTAGCCGCCGCTCAGTTTGGCCCACGGGAGACCTGTCGCGACGTCGGGCCTTCGGTAGCTGGATACCCCGACACGAATGCCTTTAGCGGCCCCTTCGTCTCCCATGTATTTTCCCCAGGGCCAAGCGATCAGGGCAGAATGGGCTTTTGCTTTCGGCGGCAGCTTCAAACCGCGGAACGCGTCATCCACAAAGGCCAGCGGCCGCAAGTAGCATTCTTTGAAGTCGTTCTTTCGGAGCACCGTTTTTGACGCCTCGATCCAGCTTTCCACTGAAGTCTCCAAAACGAGGTCAAGCACTTTGCACGACTCGTGCAGTCGGCGGTAATGCTCCACGGCGCGGAAAAGCGCAGTGCGTCCATCTTTGCACTGGTAAGCTCGGATCCCTTCAAATGCTGCAGTGCCGTAGTGGAGGCTGTGGGAGAGGATAGAAACTTTTGCGTCAACGTAAGGGACGATTTCCCCGTCCAACCAAACGAACTGAATCTGCGAGCTATCTTGCGACATGTCATTTCTCCCTACAAGGGGACACGGTACTCGCGCTTAGGTTTGCTGGTCAATCCCTGGCACTTCCCCTATAATGAAGAAGCACCAACGCACACACAAAAACATGAAGAAACTTTTCCGCTCGTTGAGTCGGTCATTTTACCTCTTCGCAGGCCTTTGTGTGTTTGCGCCTGTGGCCGGTGCCAATATCATCGAAGAACAACTGACTGAAATTGGCCAAGTTCCGAACGAAGAAATTGTGGTGGTCCAAAGGCAGTACACTCGCAAAACGGGCCGCTTTGAGCTGACTCCCGTGCAGGTGGGCGGCGTGCCTTTCGGTGATTTTCGACGCACCTTGTTTGGGGGTGCCAGCGCCACGTACCACTTAAACGATTGGTTGGGTTTTGAAGTACCGGCGTTTGCGTATACCAAAACTTTTTTTAGTTCGTTCACGAGCAATATCAACGCAGGTCAAACGGCAGCGGGAGCGCCTTTGATCAATGTCGACGAGCAAAGGCTCCTTTTCTTTTTAACGGGAGGCGTTCAGCTGACGCCGTTTTACGGGAAGCTTTCTACTTTCTCCCGGTACATTGCGTACATTGAACCATTTTTCTCTCTGAATGCGGGCCTCGCCCGAACAGAAACCAGCAACTACCTGACCGTAGTTCCAGGGCTCGGCTTTCGGCTTTTTTTCAAAGAATGGTTTTCCATGCGTTTTGATTTTAGAAACTACATCTATAACGAGCGCTCGGTGAGCACAGGCACCCCGGTGGATAAGCTTCGAATGAACTACGCTTTCACCGTTTCACTGAGTTTCTGGTTACCAAAGATGCCATCGAATTGAGGGAACCATGAGGTTGGCAGTTTCGGGATTGCTGATCCTAAGTCTGGGTTCATTTGCGCCAAGCGCATTTGCGGAGCGCCGCAATGCGCCTAGTAAAGCCTCCGCGTTAGAAATGGGCCGCGTGCAGTACGAGCGCGGGCGATTCGCTCGCTCGCTCGAATTGTTCGGCGATGCAGTCAACCAAAGCGATAGCCCCGCCAGCCGTAATCTTGCCTATTACTACCAAGGCCTTGCGCTCTTCGAACTCGGGCTCTACCACTCAAGCTACGTCTCTTTCCGCAATGTTTTGCTGACTGCCGACGCAGGGAATCGGCAAATATACGAAAAAGCGATTAGAAACGCCGTTGTCATTTCAGATAAGCTCGACATGCCGGAGCGTATTGGGAAAGCGCTGGTTGCGCTTCCTGGAAGTTTTATTTCAACCTCTGTCGCTGGGCATTCCAACTACGCGATGGGGATGCACTACTTCACGAGCGGCGATGACTCTAAAGCTTCGAGCTACTTTAAGTCCGTGAGTCCCGAAAACCCCTTTTATGCCAAGGCCGCTTTTCAATTGGGCGTCATTGCGACGCGCGCCCGAAACTATAATGAAGCCGGGGCTCTTTTTGAGCGGGCGTACCAGGCGGCTGGCAAGGACAAAGATAAGTACTCTCAGCGTGAGCTGGCCCGCCTCAATATGGCTCGAACCGCTTACTCGTTCGGCCAAATCGAAAAGTCGATTGAACTGTACGCCCAGTTCACCAGTTCCTCGCCGCACTGGCTTACTATTTTATTAGAGGCAAGCTGGCCGCTCCTTCGCGTGAGCGATACGACGGTTTCGCTAGGGAATCTACATACCGTGCTTTCTCCGTTTTACCATGAGGACTTAGTTGGCGAAGGGTACGTGCTCCGAGCGACTATTTTATTCTCCCTTTGTAAGTATGAGGAAATGCGCCGCACCCTGGCCCAGTTCTTCGCCATTTACGATCCCATACTGCGTTCGATGCAATCGGAATCAAATCGCTTTGCCGGCGACGATACCTACTATGAAGCGTTTGCGGCAAAAAAGGGAATGCACCGAGCGTTCCTGAACTTTGCGAAGCGGGATGAGGGTATTACGAAGGCAATGAAGGTTCTGGATACCCTCACTAAAGAGCGCAAGGAACTGGCTCGTCTTGGCAGAAACGAAACCATCCTTCGGCTTGCAAAACTCGTGGATGAAGCAATCGATTCAAACCAACGAGACATCGGCAGAGACTTGCGAAAAATGCACGCTCGGAAGCTCAAGGAACTTTTGGCCCAGCGAGAGCAAGCTAACTACTTGAAAGTCGAAATCGTTACTGGGGAAAAAGAGTTGATTGAAGGCCAGAAAGGCCTGCCCCCGAAGCGTGTCGTCGATGTCGAAACGAGCGTTGGCGAAAACTACCACTTTTGGCCGTATGCAGGCGAGTACTGGGAAGACGAGCTAGGTGCCTATGTCTACACGACGGAGAGCAGTTGTGTTAACTAAACTAAAAGTCACTTCGCTTTTGTTTTTGTCTGTTTATGCTCATGCCGCGCGGGATTCCGGCCCTTATCGGAATTTCGAACTTCCCCGTGTGAGTAACTTTGGGCCCGAAGGGCAAGGGAAGCTATACGTTTCCCAAAAAGTTTCGGTAAAAAACGAAGTCCGCCAACGTGCGCCGCGTGTCGATGCGAAAAAGTTTCTTTTCGCCAAGGAAGCTTTTCTAGCTGAAAAGCGAGAGGAAGCCATCAAGCTGCTCAGGCAGCAAATGGACTCAGGCTTGAACGTGAACCGCGAAAACATGCTTTTGCGCTTGGGCCAGCTCTATGCCGAAAAGTATATGGAGCTTAGCTACCAGGAAACCGAAGTCTATACGGCGAAGCTCCAAGAATACGAGCAGAAGAAAGTGGGCAAGCAGCCCATTGCAGACAACTCGCGTTCCAAGAAGTACTTAAAAGATGCGCTGAAGCTTTTCTATGAGCTGGAGCGCAAGTTCCCCAACCACCCTAAGATTGACGAGATCTATTCCTTCATTGGTTTCGTAGAAATGGAAGGGGGCAACGCTCCCAAAGGGGCAAAGTACTTAGAGCGAGTCGTTCGCCTGCCGAAGAGCCGCAAGTACGAAGAAGCGCTCCTTTACCTAGGCGACTACTATTTTGATCGCTCCGACTTTAAGGCTGCCGAAAGCAAGTTCGGCATCCTAGTGAATAAGAAAGACTCTTCGCTGCACCACTACGCCGTCTACAAAATGGCCTGGTGTGACTTGAACCTGATGCGCGGCGAGAGAGCCGTGCGCAACATGAAGCAGCTGGTGAAAGACCTGGAAGGCGAGAAAGATCCCGCGAAATTCAACCTCCGTGAGCAGGCGGTTCGGGATCTTGTGATCTTCTACTCGGACGCTGGAAACATTGATGACGCGATGGACTTCTTTACCGATACGGTAGGGAAAGACAAGGCCGTCAAAAACTTGCGTTTGATTGCGGACGCTATGCGCAATAAAGCGCGCGATGCGGAAGCCATTCGCGCTTACCAAAGGTTGCTCAGAGAAGATCCTGACTCGGAAGAAGCTCCCTTAATCCAGCTAGGCATCTACGAATCGCTCCAGCGGCTGGATAAAACACCGCAAGCGGTGGAGAGTTTGGTCTATGCGCTCGATCATTACGGCCCCGAATCAGACTGGGCCAGGGGATTCCGCGGAGAAAAAGCCGAGCTCCAGGCGCACTTAAAAACGCTCCAAGACGAAGGCGCCAAAGCCGCGTTTTTCTACCATGCGTCGGCTCAAAAGGGCACGAACAAGGGGCTCTATGCGTTTGCGCTAAGCCTCTACCAGTCGCTCCTTACCCATTTTCCAAACCACCCGGACAAGAAGAAATTTCTCTTCTACCGAGCGGAAGTTTTGTATGGTCAGAAAAAGTGGCTGGATGCTGCCGACTCCTACATGGAAGCGTCGAAGATAACGCCTAAAGACAAAATGACGGACGAAGCTGTCTACAATGCGCTCCTAGCGCTGGACGAGCTTACGGCGAAAGTAGACAAAATCGTTCGCTACACGGAAGAAGAGCAAAAAAAGATTGATTTGAGCCCCCGCGATATCCCTAAAGGGGAAGAGCGTTTCATCGAGATCGCCCAGCTGTACATGCAGGAGTACCCGAAAGGGTCTCGCATCGTAGACGTTCAGTTCCGAATCGCTGCGATTTATTACCGGTACCACCATTTTGATAAAGCGCTCGGGCTTTTTAAGAAAATTGCGCAAGATCACCCGAAGCACCGCAGCGGCGTGACTTCCGCGTACATCGTGCTCGACGTTCTGAACATGCAAAAGAACTACGATAAGCTCGACGAAACCGCGCGGCTTTTTGCCGCGACCCCGGGCTTAGGCGATAAGAAGTTTCAAGCCCAAATGAAAGAAATCAGCGGCCAGATCGGTTTCAAGCAAGTCGAAAAATTGGAAGCTGGCAATCAGTGGAAGCAGGCAGGAGAAACCTACCTAGGGATTTACCAGACCGACCCCAGTAGCCCGCTTGCGGAGAAGGCTTTATACAATTCGCTGGTGAGCTTCGAAAAAGCAGGCGAGACAGCGCGTTCCCAGGAAGTGACTCGCAAGTTTCTCGCGAAGTACCCCAAGTCGAGCTATGCAGAGCCATTGCTACTCACCATGGCAAAAAATGCGGAGAAACTTTTTGATTTCGATGAATCAGAAAAGCTCTACCACGACTTCTACCGAAACCACCCGAAAAGCAAAGAAGCGCGCAAAGCGCTTTATAACTCTGCAGTTTTTGCAGAGCTTCTGGAGAAGCGCTCCAGCGCCATTGAACGCTACAATGAGTACTTAAAAGGCGGGCGAGTCGCCCCCGATGAAGTGCAGGCCATTGAAGTGAGCCTTTCGAAGCTCTACCGGAAATCGGGAAACTGGGAAGCCTTCCAAAAGATCAGCGCCCAGAAAGTGCGAGCGGCCGCTAAGCTCGAGGACAAGCTGGCGCTGCTCGGCGATTTGGCAAAAACGTATGAAATGGCGGGACGCAGTGCGGACAAGGCGGCCGCTGTGAACCAAATACGATCGCTTTTTGCCGGATCCTCTAAGTCGACAAAGAATTTGGGCCTTGCGGCAAGCTACATTGCGGAAGGTGCGTACCAAGCGACGCTTTCCCAAAAGCGGAAGTACGAAGAAACCGAAATCCGCTTTCCCGTTTCCGACTTGGTTTACTTAGTGGGACTGAAGCAGAGGCGCTTAAAGAACTTGGGGCTTGCGTATGACCAGGTGATTGAGCTTGGGGTGCCCGAGTGGGGAGTGGCTTCTTTGCATGATAAAGCGCAAGCCTTTGCGGATTACGGCGCCACGTTCCGAAAAGTGAAGATCCCAGCGAAGATGAAAGAAGAAGAACGCAAGGAAGCGGAAGCTGGACTCAAGAAGATTGAAGCAGACGTCGTGGTTACTTTGGATAAACAAGCCGAAGAAATGTTTAAACTCTGCGCCTCGAAAGCAACTGAGTTTAAAGTAGCAACGGATTTTGCTGCGCGGTGCCGAAGCCGGGCGAAGAGCGAAGCGCTGGCAGAAGTTCAGGGCCAGAGCCCTGTGGCGGGATTCCCTTCTGAGCGTGTGCGTGTGTGGGATCGCTCGATCCCGAGTGCTTCCGACAGCCGATACTTAGAGTACTTAGAGTCGCAAGCTGGGGTCGGCGAAGCGACCGAGAAGAAGCTCAAAGAATACCTAGTGAAGAACCCCGGCGACAAAAAAGCCCTCTATCTGCTCGCGCTGCACTTCCAAAAGGCCAAAAAAACGGAGCTCGCGCTCTTTTTCTATGGGCAATTGGAAAAGGATTCCAACTTTCGAGCAAAGTCTCTGATTTTGAATAACCTAGGTTTAATGGCGCTCCAAGACCGCGATCGGGAGCTAGCGTTTAGTTACTTTGAACGCGCGACAAAAGAGGAGCCCAACCTGGCGGCAGCTTACGCTAACCTGGGTGCGCTGCACTTACAGAGCCGAAGTTTCGCCGAGGCAGAGCGTGTTTTCCGCAAAGCGGAAGCATTCGATCGCGACTTTGAGGAAGCGGCATTGGGCTTGGGAGTCGCGTTGGAAGGCCAAGGGAAGTTTGAAGCGGCGCATGAAATTTACACTGAATTCCTAGACGATAATGGGAAAGCGTTGGCAGTGCTTTTCAATGACGCGCTGATTCTAGGCAATCGTTTGGGCCAAAAGGAAAAAGCGCTAGAGCTGATGACGCGCTACCTTCAAAATGGCGGCAAAGAGTCCTCCAAAGCACAGGAAACAATCCGCAATTGGCGATAGAATGAGAACACGATGAATAAGACCACCCTCCTTTTGATTTGTGCACTTATCGCTGTGCCGCTATGGGCTGCTAAAAGTAAAAAGCCAGTCTCCGCAGTGAGCTCCCGCGACTCGGGCGATTATGTGATCGAAAAGCGGTCGGATGGTTCGACGGTGAAGTACAAAAAGAAAACGAGTTACGATTTTGAAGGCGTGGGCATTGATGGGATCCACAACAAGCCATCGGGCTCCTATGTGTCGAATATTAAGGACGTAAAGGCCAGAAGCATAATTCGGATGCGGGAAAACTTTGACGCAGAAGTCATCGATTCCTCCCGACAAGTAAAGTAAGGGCGCAAATGGAAGCGAAATCTAACGCTACGGTCCCTGTCCGACTCGATGTGATGAAAGACGGCAAAGTCTTGCATGCCAGCGAGTTTGTGAAGGAAAAAATCGTCTTAGGGCGAATCCTTTCTGCGGACGTGCGAATCGACGATCCTCGCGTCTCTCGAATCCACGCTTTGGTCGAAGTCCGTAACGGAGCCCTTCTACTCACCGATCTTGCAAGCTCGCACGGCACGTTCGTCAACGGGAAGAAAGTGGTTGAATCCGCGCTCCAGTTTGGCGACGTGATCAAGCTTGGCTTCGTGGAAATCAAAGTATCCAAAGGTTCGGGCGTTTCGATGACGTCGCAGCCTGCCTTTGAAGGCCGCCCGGTTTTCGGGGGGGAGGCAACTGCCGTTGATATCCCGCGTCCTGCAGCTGAGAGTGGATCCGAGCGAAGAGCCGATCGGCCCGAGCGACGGAAAAAAGACGCTTTTCCTGCGGAAGCCCGCCTAGACGAAAGGCGCGACGGCGAAAGGCGCACCGAGCAGCGCCAAGAAGAGCGGCGAAAAACCGATCCGAAAGACGCAAAACCCCCGGAAGGCACTGCAGATCGCCGGTCTGGAATGGATCGCCGAACCGACCTCGATTATGAGCGTCGCCTGGGCGACCGTCGGCGAGGCGATCGGCGCGTTTTTGACATTACGAGCCTTGAGCGCCGCATTGAAGATCGCCGCACCCGCCGATCCGATGACGACTTGCTGCCTGAAGAGCTTGAGCGCGCTTTTGAAGCCCCAGAGCACGCCCGGGAATTTGAAGTGACTGCCCTTTGGGGCGATCATATTTTGGACGTTTCGAACTACTACGACCCCGTAGTGCTATCGGTGGGGGAGTCGCCCAAGAACGAATACATCATTCCCAGCGATGGAATCCCTGAAGAATTCCCGCTCATCACGATTGAAGACGACGGTGGGGCGGTTCTTGCTTTTACCGACGAAATGTCGGGGACCGTGCGCGCGAGAGATCGTATTTATTCTCTCACTGATTTGAAGCAAGAGAAGTTCGTAAAGCGCTTTGCAGATTTTTACGTTGTTTCGCTAAAACAAGACGATTTTGCGAAAGTTTCGATCGGCAATATCAATTTCTTCATGCTTTACGTGCGGCCTGCGCCACGCGTTAAAGCGGCGCCCTTTTTTGAGAACGATGCGATTTTAGTCCGCACGATGATCGGCTCGTTCCTCATGCTCCTTTTGCTCTTTGTGGGCATGGGGTTCATCGAGCCTCCTAAACCAGTCGTGATTGATATGGTGCCGGAGCGGATTGCCAAAATTGTGATCAAGCAACGACCGAAGATCCCCGATGCGGTTGCCATTAAAGACGCTAAGCCTATGGAAGGCGGCTCCGTAAAAGGCGTGGGCGGCAAAGCGCCTGAGCCAGAAGGCGAGATCGGTAAGCCCGATGCGCCGAAGAAAGCGGAAAAGCCGCAGGCAATGGCCCCGAAAACAGCGGAAAAGAAACCGGAGCCACCCAAGCCGGCACCCGCTAAACCAGCTCCCGCTCCGCCCAAGCCAGCGCAAAAAGTAGTGGACCAAACCAAGGCTAAAAAAGTGGGCATGTTGGAAGCCTTGAGCCGAAGCGGTATCCAGAAAGACTTAAAGAACCTGATCAATTCCACAACGGGGGCCTCGGGTGGTTTTGAGGACTTCGATAAAGCGGTTACCGGAATGAAAGGCAAGTCGATTGAACAATCGGCAGGTGCCGGCGGTAAAGGCTTAAAAGGCGTCGAGGCGGGTGGCGGTGGTAAAACCATCGGTATCGACGGCCCGTCGACCGGCGGCCTCGGCAGAGGTTTCGAAGGCGACGGTATCGGCGAGGGCATTTCCGGCCCTGGACGCTTAGGCCAAAAAGGCGAGCATTCGGTGAACATCGTTTCTGAGAACGTCCAAGTGCTTTCCGGACTTCCTAAAGACGTGATCAACGAAGTAGTGCAGCGCCACCGCTCTGAAATCCGGGCGTGCTACGATGCTGCTCTCCAAAGAAACCCAGGCCTCCGAGGAAAAATCGTCGTCGCGTTTAATATCGCGCCGAACGGGATAGTCCAAACCGCGAGCGTTAAAGAAAACACGCTGGGCGATTCCGCGATGGGCACGTGCATTATTGCGCGCGTAAAATCCTGGGTATTCCCCAAACCGGAAGCTCCGGTCGTTACGGAAGTTTCGGCGTACCCGTTTTATATGAATCCGGCGAATTAAGTTGGGCGCTCGCCTTTAAGGATGGCGTTGAATTTGTCGCCGCTTGTAGCCGGTGTTCTCGCCGGGTTTATGACGATGGAGTCCGTAGGGGGAGTCGGCTTCATTGGTTTAGGCTGCCCTTTAACTTGGCTTGCTTTCACGAGATTTAGGAGTGGGTCACTGCCCACGTAGACTCCATTGTTTAGATTCACGGGTTTAATTTCCCCCAGAATGAGCGTTTCTTCTACTTTCCTCACCGCCCCCGGAACTCCGGGGAGCCCAACGGCCTCTAGTCTCGGCGCCGCGATTTCGACCACTCGATCCCAGGCCTCGCTCACTTGGGAAGGTGTCACCGCAGCCAGGGCAGGAGTGGAATCCAATACTAGATTTCCCTCCGGCTGTTGCGTTGTTTCCGACCACTGTGTTTTCGGCGAGTCGGACGTAAAAGAAGGGTTGGCCGTTACGACCGGTTCCCCGCTCAGTGCCCCTTCGGAAGTGGAAGGCGGCGATATCGGATCAATATTGCTAACCGTAGTGCCACCGGTTTTGGTCGTGGGTGCCTCATTGTAAACCGTCAGCCTCGTTTTGGCCTCGGAGGAGGTTGGCTGTGGTGCAAGAGCGACCGGTTCCGAAGAAGCGGCGCTTTGGGAACCGGGCTTTGAAACGGGCACCGACGCTGAGTCAACCGGGCTTTGAGGCGTCAGCGGTGAAGCGGTAAAAAAGCTGGCGGTGCTAGTGACGGCCCGTTCGTTGTCAGTGGCTTTGGGAACCGCGCCTTGTCTGGAACCGCTCAATGATTCACTCTGTCCTGTATTCGCACGAACGTTCCCCTCCGTCACCGGTTGGGAGCTTTGAGGTATTTCCGATGAAACCACGGCGCTTCTGCGTTGAACCGCCGATTCGGGAGCTTTAAATTCGTGTGGTGCCTGTCCTAATGCACTCCCCCCCAGGCGGGCAGCAGCAAACGAAACGCTCGAAGTTGGACTAGGTGAAGCAGAGGACGTGCTGGTTGGCCGAGCGGAATCTGCTGCGGTGTCAGGGGCCAATGCAGCCGGCGTCGGTTCAAAAACAGCTCGAGGCGCGCTCTGTGCAGCCGGCGCCGTCACCGGTGGACTCTCGATCTCCCCGCTTCCCACATGGTGGGCGATTGCTGGTGAATCGATACTATTAGTCGGGAGTTCTGAGGGGGAGCCCGAGCTACCAGATTCATTTTGAAACAGATTGCCCGCTCCCAAACGACTGCCTTCAGAACCGTTGGAGCTGAACCGTTCTTGGCTCGTTGGAACGGACTTGCCAAAAGCCTCGTTGGACCATTCGCTCCAGCTCCTGTCCGGGTTGTTTGTGGCAACCGTCTTGGCGTAATCCGACCAAGATCGATCTGGGTTGGAGCTTGGAAATGCCTGGCTAGCCCATTCGCTCCAGGTCCTATCCGGGTTCGGCTTCAAAAAAGTTTGATCTGCCCATTCGGCCCAGGTTCGATCCTTGCCTGGCGTTTCCTGTTTTGCCAAATTGGAGGAATCCGCTCCAAGAGAAGTCGGAGGAGTCGCATTTCCATCCGCCTTTGGTTTTCCAGCGAGTGCGGAATAGAGGGAGCCTAAGTTTTCAAACGCTCCCTCGTATGCAGTCTTTAGGTACTCCGACCATGAAGATTCTTTCGCAGGTTTCCCGATGGAATCCGCAATAGTGTTCTCTGATTTTTCCGTCTTCTCTTCTAAAATGCGCTTTAATTCGTCGTAAACTTTTTTACTCGGTTCATCCAGCTGCTCTCCATCAACTTTCTCAAGTTCTTTGGCAAGTGTTGCTAGTTCTGCCTTCGAAACTTCCTCATTTTCCAGAAGGCTCTTACCGATCTCTGTTACTTTTTCGCTTTTCTCTTCGGCTTGATCTGTGTTTGCCGTCGCATCACTCGATTCTTCCGAGCTGAAAATATCTTCCAAGGCCGCTTCTTGACCTTCCTCCGAATCAGGCGCATCGATATCGTCATTGTTGGAAACACGATCTTCATCTTGCATGCCGGCAGTCGCAGAATGTTTGCCGCCCGTCAGCCCAAAGGCAGGAGCCCCAGCCGCAAACAGCAAAATCAAAAGTATGTAACCCGCACGGCCCATGGATAAAGGTTTCCTCGCTACAGGGTAGCAATTGCAACCCAGGGGCCGAAAATTCTGTGCGTAAACTCAACCCCCTCTGGACCTGGATTCTTTTTGTGTACAGCAAGGTTCCCTGCAAGCTCTCGTTCCTAAACAATTTCCGTCGCTTAGGGTGTACTCAAACTAGACACCCTTGAGTGCCTTAACAGAACCCTTGGGTCTCCCAAACTATTCCGTAACCCATTGAAACTGCGTTCCAATTGGAACTTATCGAAAAGACGGCCTCAAAACCTGCCTAAACTTTACACACCCAAATCTAACTATGCGTTTTGCCCTCTCAACGCTCCCCAAATTCGGCCCCCCACCCATTTTAAAAATCGGCTGGGGTTTTTCTGTGGGACTTTGGCGGTGCGGGGGGGTGGTTGGTTCTTGCTACGGCATCGGGCGGGGATACTTAGGGGAGCGTCCGGGGAAATTCTGCTTGACGCTGATTTACTGCGTTTTTGTTTTTAACTTTGCTTGTTCGCGTTCTGCTCTCGTTCACCTTTCAGGAACGCTGTATTTGCTTCTGTAGCGCGTTACTTCACTCGGCCTATCGGCCGTGGCGGTGCTACTTTTCGCTTTGAATAGCTGGCAGCGTGCTGCAAAAAACGGGCTCCGTAAAACCCATGTTAACTTCTTTTCTTTGAAGGAGTTTCTCATGTTGTTTCGAACTCGGTTTGCAGCCCTAGATTCCCAGTCCGATGAAAAGCTTTTGTCTTCGTTTGCTCGCTTAGTGGCGCGGGAGAATAACCGCAAGGCGGAGTTTCTCATTTTCTTAAGCGCCATCGATGCGCGCCGGCTTTATGCCAAAGAAGGCTTTTCGAGCTTCTTTTCGTTTTTGACTGAGAAGTATGGGTTCGCTGAAAGCTCTGCCTTAAAACGCATCCAAGTAAGCCGGCTTGCGCACCGGTACCCGTTTCTCTTTGATGAGATCGCCAAAGGCAAAAGAACGCTGAGTGCTCTCAGTCGGCTTGCCCCTTTTGTGACCGATGCCAATGCCCACCTTCTCTTTCCGGAGTCTCTGGGAAAGAGCGTTCGGGACGTCGAAAGGATGCTGGCTAGGCGCTTTCCGGAAGAAGCGACTCCCGATCGCTTGGTGAAGCCCATTAAGGCACTTAGCGAAGACAAAGTGCAGGTGTCTTTTACTGCGGGTTTGGAATTTGAAAAAGACCTGCTGGAAGCGAAAGCATTACTCAGCCACCGCTTCCCTGAAGGAAAGCTCGGAGATGTTTTGGGAGCCGCTTTGAAGTCGCTTCTCAAAAGCTTAAAGAAAACTCAGCCGAAAGAAGCTTCTCCTATTCCCCGTGGCATGAAAGTAACGGACCAGGAGTCTGCTGCTGCTCCGCTTCGTTCTTCTACAACCCGAGTGCCTCGGCCTAGCCGTTACATTCCGCGGGAGATGAAAGCCGCACTTTGGCGTCGAGACGATGGGCGCTGTTCGTTGAAGAAGCCCGATGGCAGCGTTTGTGGGGAAACGCACTTTCTCGAGATAGATCACTGTTGGCCGTTTGCTTTGGGAGGTAAGCACACCGAAGAGAACCTTCGTTTACTTTGCCGAACGCACAACCTGCTCACTGCCGAAAGTTTCTTTGGCCGGATAGGGGACCCCTCCGCAGTCAAGCGTAGACCGCTCCGTGCTCCCTAGAGTTAAGAGCACCCCAGTTCCGCCCTTAAGACAGGAAAATGGAAATTCTTTTCGGGTTCTGATCGGGCTAATAAAGGCGGTCTAACGCTTCGGCGCATTCCACGCCCGGGTATTTTTCGCGGAACCTTCGGATGTGGGTTTCGCGGGTCTCGCGGTAGATTTCTCGAAAGTCTTCGGATTGTACGGGTTGGATGAAGACGGAATTAAAAGTGTTCAGAAGTTTCTTCGCGGGCTCGACGAAAAACTCGCCGAAAGCGTGGCCCCTTTTATTCTCGCTCTTTCGACGCCGGGCCGCGGCTTCCAATTTTGCTAGGTTTTCGTTTCCTTTATCGGCTCGCTGTTTTGCCAATTCGATTAGCTTTCGAAGGTCGGCTTCGGACTCTAAGCTTTCTGGAACTGGGATTTCTACCGCGCGAAGTTCGTTTTGCAATTTGATGAGGCTCGGGATCTCGCCCGTAATGTAGGAGCTGATTCGGCTTGCGATCCTGGTGGCCGCGTTGTGCGGTTCGGTCGGCTCCTGTGCTGAAAGCCCGGCTGTCTCTGCAGTGAGAGCTAGGTTGGCTGCAAGCACCCTCTGCTTCGCCACTGC
This sequence comes from Pseudomonadota bacterium, assembly GCA_031425635.1. Classification (GTDB taxonomy): domain Bacteria; phylum Bdellovibrionota; class FAC87; order UBA2466; family UBA2466; genus JAIEOG01. Next base: position 7,009 of record JANPJT010000064.1, on the reverse strand, counting down.
GGACAAGAGGAGTTCGTTCTGTCTTTTTCTTCGCGCGAGCTCTTCCTTGGCCTCTCGTAAGATGGCTGCTTCGTCGAGAGTCGGCGGCGGCTCCGCAGCCGAAACCGGCGCGGCTTCTGGCTCGGGCGGTGACGGTTTGTCTTCTATCGATTGATCGGGCTGCTCCGGCATAGGCCTAGCCAGCACTTCCATTTCCGAAACGAAGGGCCCGGGAGGTAGCTGATGGTAGTTTCGGAATCTGAGCGTGCCTCGACTGGTTTCTGACGGCGTTTCTCGCCGTCGTTCTATGAACCAGGGGCCTCTCGGAAGAGGAGGGTTCGTAGGCAGCTCGTAGGGTGGCGCTGACTCTCCTTCGCTTTGATGGGAGTCCGAGGTTTTGGTTACTAAACCCTTTTCAGTGGGCTCGCTCTCTGTTGCAAACTTGCGAAGCGATAGTTCCAGCAAAGATTCTTCCTTTGCCCGGTTTTTGGCTTCCAGCTCCGTGGCGAATCTTGGAGGGGGGTCGACCGATCCCTTTGCTTTTGTTATCGGAGTCGGGTCAAAAATTACGGTTTCATTGGGAGCAAAACCGTCTTGGTATACGGCTAAGCGTGCGTGTGCGCCGCTAGGGAAAATACTGAGCGATCCAGGTTCGCGAATAAAAAGGGTTCGGTTTTCTATTTTGATCTTCGAGTCGTTGTCCCAAGCTAGTCGGAGTTCCGCTGCCAACATATTCCTAGCGCCGTCGCAGTCGAAACAATCGATCCCCGGCTCTCTGAGGTAGGGACTAAAGCCTAACAGTGGGTTGAACAGGCTAGGCGAATCGATTTCCTGTGCGGCTTCTGTGCTGTATTTGGATTTTAGTTTCACGATGGCATCAAGTGCTTCGGGCCGGAGCGGGGATTCGGTAGCGATGCGGGCGCCCACGAGCTTTTCCAGAGCGTTTGCTTGCGCGGTGTGCCCCGCGTCGCGCAGCAAAGCTTGGAGCCATGCCGCTTGGTGCAGAGGGATGGGAGGCAATGAAGAAGGCGGTAAAAGGGAGCGCTGCGCGCTTTGGTCCCCCACGGGGTAGTAGAGGGCTTTCCACGCAATACTCTTTCCTTTGTTATAGCGACTTGGGACCGTGACCCACAGCCATGAAGCGCCGGAACGGGGGGCGTGGGCAGTTTGGAAGTAAAATTCGGAAGTTTTATTCCCTGTCTCAAAGTCCGTCAGTTTCTTTCCTTCATAGTAGGCTTCCGTGACAACGGGAACGTACCCCGGAACGCCCAGAAGGCTAACCCTCCCATTATCACCCACCGCCAAGGGGACTTTTGTCTCAATGGAGAAAGCGGCGCGAGGCCCGCGAAGGACATTCTCGGGCTGATTGTCCCACTCATCGTGGTTGGCGAATTCAAATTCAGTGGGAAGCTGATTCGCAGCCAACGAAAGGGCCTTTAGCTGAAATAGGGGCGTTTCCGAACCGCCCGTTCTAGGTTGGGAGTTAGATTTTTTATGGGCTTTTGCGGTGCCTTCCATGACGCCACCGCTTGTCGCAGAACCAGCCTGATTTTTAGCGCCCGGTGCGGTGGCTTGCTTGCTCAGGCCTTTCAGCGCGGAAGGGAAAAGCTCCCAGGGCTCAGGCGGTTCTCCAGTAGATGGCGGAGAAGTCCCGTTGACGTAATGCGAGGCGGATTGGAGCAGCGTCGGACCATAGTGGAAGAGCCGCTCGGCCGACGCTACGACGGCTGCGCTAATCAACCCCCACTTTACTCCCCACCGAACGTACTTTTTGGTCCGTTCGTAGCGTTGCTCCCAGAGCTTTCGGATCCGTTCGTCATAGGCTTCTGGTTGAGCTACTTTCTCGATGCTGGGGTTTTTAAGAAACGGAAAAATACCGAGAAGCCGCTTTGAGCTGGCGGCTTTCTTGGCCCACTTTTCCGAAAGCCCGACCTGCGGGTTTCGAGTGCCCCCATCGGATAAGCCCCACCAATAAATATCTTGGATCCAATCATGTTCCGGTTCTCGCAGCGGAGAAAATTTTCCACCACGGCGGTTGACGGGGTCGCCAAATAGCTCCGCCTTATCCTTGCGTAACCGCTCTGCTTCTACGATGGCCGCCGACTCAAGCTGAAGCAAAAAACTGGGTAATTCTTTTGGAGAGGTAGTCAAAAGAAGCTGACGGACTTCCTCCGAAGATTCTTGGGCGGATTTCAGCAGCTTTTGAGCCGAAGCAGTGATTTCAGCTCGATCTCGAATGGGAATGTCCAAGAGAAGCTGCGGGAAGCGCTCCTTCAGCCTAGCATGCCGTTTGCGTTCACCTAGGATCCACTCTTCGAGCACTTTCTCTGGGAGTTCGTTGATCGCTTTAGGCTGGGTGTAAAACCGCTTTAGTATTTCAATTTCGGTTTCAAACTCTCGCTGGTGCTCGTCCTTCCAACTACTTAAGGGAACAGTGAGCGGGTAACCATAGCGAACGCGGATGGTTTCGTAAGCCAGGGGGCGCAGCTGTTTTTCACTTGGCTCAAAGGGTTTTTTTTTACGATGGGCCCTTAGAAGCTCGTAGTAGGTCGTGATCAATCGGCTCGCTGGATTGGGATCGATTTTGTTGCTCGAGAACGCCATGATCTCTGCTTCAACCGCGGCTTGGTTGAGGTAGGCCACTCGAAACGCTCGTCCCTTTTGCACCACTTCGAGTAAACCCGGTAGGTAACGGTTTAGTTTGTCGAGCGATTCAAACGTGATTTCTCTCCCAATTTCAAACTCGGCTTCCCCTTTGGACACGAGATCTAAGAGCACGCTGCCGTACTTGTACCGTGGGAACCCCCGAAGGACTTCGTAGATAGCACGTTCGGATGGGTTCAGCGGTGGAAGGGGTTCGCTGAAAGCGGCTGGGCTAAACAGCAACGCCAAGAGCAAGGCAGACTGCGCGAACCGATAGAATTTTAAGTGGGTGGTCATTAGAGTGCCTTAAAACAACAGTATAGGAGGGATCTCGACGGATTGGGAGGCCCTTGCGCTTTAGTTGCCTAACAAGTACCCATGCACTGCGGTTTTTGGTGCGCGTGGCAGAAAAGTCGGTCAACTCCAGCCAGTAGGTGAAGGGAAAGCCGATGGAACAGCGTTTGCAGATTTGGTAGAGACGGGGGCCGCTTGATCCGGTTACTTCTCATCGTATTCATACTGTCTGCGTTCTTAGACGGAGAGTCCTGTCGGGCTGAAAGCCATGGCAACGACTCCTCCAACAAGGGCAGCGCGCAAAGGCTCCGGGAGCGAGAGCTTCAACAGTATAGGCCCCAGGTGCCCGGCGAACAGCGGGCCGAAACGGAGGACCCACCGGCTCCTGTCCGACAGGATCCAATGGATGCTTTGGTCCGAAAAGTCGTCTTGCAACAATGCCTTGTTGCAGTCGGAGCAAACCAACGGACTTACGAGTTGGTGAATAAAGCACTCACTCTTTACGAATTCGAAGAAAAAGACCTTTCTCGAACAAACCTGGTCCAGCACCCGGGTACCTTACTCCGTGCCAATCAGGTGATCGATCAATTCAATAAGAACTGGCTGTTCCTACCGCGAAGAGAGTTGGATCTGGCGAGCGACGAAGCCCGCAGCGCCTCTTTCCTGCGCTGGCTCAGCAAGTCGTCGGTTGCAGCGTGGGTTCGTGCTGAAATCGTTTTAAGTGCTTGCCCCGAAGTTTTTATTGATGCCCACCCCGAATTAGCGGAAAGAAAGTTCCTATCCGCCCTCATTCTCAAAGCGCCTGATCTCACTGGTGAGCTCGAAGACAGCTTGCGTATCAAAGAAAACGGTAATCCAGCGGAGCGCCGGTCTCGGGACTGGTACGAGAATACCCTTAAAAGACTTGCGGGGGTCCTCTCCCTCTTGGGGCTTCAAAAGGTCGACGCTCTCTTATCCAGTTTGGACGGAGGCACTCAGCGACTCAACCTCAAACCGTGGACCGAAGCGGCGGTCTTGGCCGGCGAAGCGCAGTGGCTGGAAAAAGTGGCGGAAGATCGCCAGGAGTCTGTCGCTAGGTTTATCTTGGGGCCCCCCTTCGGTTTGGAGACCGACCGGGGCGGATTTTTATCGGACGCTAAAGTAGTTCGGGACGTTCTCGGTAAAACAGGGACTCAGGAGCTTCTTCGCCGTCTGGACCAAGAGGCTGTTCGAAGGGGTTTCAATCCACAGTTTTTCCCTTCCAGCCGAGATCTTTTAGCGTGGGTGGTAGAGAGCGAAAATATCTCGAAACATAGACTGAAAGTTTTGGTCAAATGGGCTGATCGCTGGAGCGATGCTTCCCCGGAGTTAAAAGAAGCAAAGCACCAGATGTTAACGCAGTTTATTCGGCACGAGTTCCCTAAAACAAAGCCTGAAAGTGTTCCCCTGGATCCGCGGATCCTGGATCTCATGGAGCGCGCCTCCCCACGCAAGGAGTCGCCTAGTTTTTTGCAAGATTGGCAAGCGGCGATCGACGATGCGCTGTCTATTCTACCTACCCCTGCTTTTGAAGAATTTGTGGAAAAAGCGGAGTTCAACTCTGAGCAAAGAAAGTACATGAGGCTGCGGCAAGCGCTCATTGCCCGGGGGCTGCACGTAAAGCCATTCCAAAAGCTTCTGGAAAATGGCGAAAGTTTTCAGGGCAGCGAGTACCTGCCCTACTACCCCGAACTTGAACAGTCGCTTCGAAATGCGCTGGGACCCGATGCCCCGCCGGGCTTGAAGTCCGAGGATTTACCTTCTTCGCCCGAACCTATCCGCCTAGCTTATGTGTGGTGGATCGAAAGATCGGCGTTGGAAGAATGTTTAAAAACCCCCAAAGTCGCGAAGGCGATTTCTCCCGCGATCGTCAAGCTGTACGAGAACAGTGGTCGAAAATTCTCGAAGCCAAACGGAAAAAAGTAGGCCAGTGCGCTTTCGCCTGCCCCGTTCGGATAACGGCATGGTTTATGAGCTTCTCTTACCTCTTAACGGCAGCTGACTTGAACCTTTGCGGATTCAAACCCATCTTTGCAGATCTGCGCTTTGATCTTTTGCCCAAGCTGGCAGCAAGTAGAACCTGGGCCATTCGAAATATACCGGTTGCGGCTCACTACCGCAGTGCCTTCGGTGTAAGGACCTGCTTGCATGGTGCACGCCGAAAGCACTCGGCACGCGCTCAGAACATTCGTGTTGCTGTTGCTTGCGAAACTAGAAAAGCCGGCTAGCAAAGAAAACCCCAAAAGCATCGTTTTCATCATCCCCCCAATGGCGAAACGGTAAAGCGGAGCCGGAGTTCAATCAAGTCACGTAGCGGCAGGGGCTTTTGGGAGGGCCGTAAAGAGAGGTTTTCGGACATGGCCCCGCGTCAGACTGCGTTTCGGGGCGCTTGTTGCGGGTAACTAAATCGATGGCTATTAGATGCCGAGCTGGAAATACCGCTTAAAAAGCTCCTATACACAGTCAGCTCGGTACCCACGAGTGACTATAAATACATTAGTTGACTAAGGCATTGGCGAATTCTCGTTGTCTTCGACGTATCATAGCGATGGCCACCCTCGGCTTGGTGTTTGCATTAGAAGGACGCATGAAAATATGCCGTACGGTACTGCTATCACTCCTTCTATCCGCCGCTTTGACTACGCCGGCTTTAGTGCGAGCAGATGAAAAACCTAAGCACCGTTGGTGCAGTATCAGTTTGAGAAAACTGCTCCTGGTCACGTCAGTGACGGGAGTAGGGTTAGGTATGGGCGGTCGGTGGTATGCAGAGTATCAAAGACACCAAAATTTTATTCACCAAGTTTCGCACCCTTTGGCGAAAGCAACTGACACGTCGGGCAACAAATATACCGTTGGCTGGGACCACGAAGCGATGGGCCAAGATATCGCGGCAGGGATCGGGAAAATCCCAGAGGATCCCATTATTAAAGCCCACGCCGTCCGGGCAGTTTCTTTGCTTGCGGAAAGCACTCCCAGTGCATTTAATCCCGTTTTGAAGGACCACCCGGAGCTCCTTAAAGAAAAGAAAGACCGAAACCATTTTTTTAGAGAAGCTTTCCGTCGGGGTAATTTGGCTGCTGCAAAACTCATTTATGGCCCTCAATCCAAGTTCCTTGAAACAGATTTAAAGCTGAAGGAAGACCTGGCTTGGGATTTGAAGGAAATCCTTTCATCCACCGAAGCGAATAACCCTGCCCTCTTAGAAACCTTGAGGGCCTATGAGGCCGCACTGATTGAAGCAGTGGCACTCAACCCGACGTTGGATTCAGAACGGAATCTAAATATCCAGCTGGTCCAGATTGCTGCGAAATTTCAACTTTCCGATCTTGGCAAGAAGCTCAGCGGCCAAATTGAAACCAATCTAGCTGCGTTCGAGCCAGATGAACTTTTGAAGCTGGCCGTACTGCGGGGTGACCCGGCCTTTCGAATGCGGGTAAACGCTATCGTACCTAACGCCGACACCATTGCACTGCGAGCGGCAGCGAAAGTAGGAACTTCCAAGGACGTTAACCAAGAATTGGCGAACCTAGAGGCTCATCCACCGCAGAGTTCAGCGCAGGGATGGCAGACTTTGTATAGTATGATTTGGTACCAACGCGGTTTCTCCGAAAGCAGCCGCGCTTCTAGGGTTCTGTTCCGCTCCATCGAGGAAAGGCAGCGGCAGATACCCTCCTTGATGTTTGAGGCGGCGCGCGTTTCCAATTGGGATGTCGTACAAGGCTTCCTAGCCGAGGGGTATCGGGCGAACATGAAACACTTGAGCGAAGAGATTAGCTCGTACGAACGCAACAACTCCGATAATGACTCCGCTAAAACTGCGCTTGCGAATCTTAAAAGGCTCGTCAATATGCAAGAGGCTTTAGGGCCCGGAACCCAAGGAGACAATGAGTGAACCCTATTCTACTTGCGTTTACTTTAGCGAGCTTTTTTATCGGTGGCGCAGCGGCCTTGGCAGAACATGGCTCCATCCAAACCGGAACCCCAGGGCGAACTGTTGCGCCAGATTTGCATTTCACTGAAGTGCGTGTCGATTCCGGCGAAATGATACGGTTATCCCAGTTGAGTCTAAAAAAAT
>JANPJT010000063.1:0-3533 GCA_031425635.1 Pseudomonadota bacterium | reverse complement strand
AAACAGGGCAGTTGTTGAGCCATTTACAGCGAACGTAACTGATGGTGTTTTGAATATTGTCTTCACAACTGTGAAAGATAATGCGAAGGTGTCAGCTATAGAAATTTCACCTGCAGTAAATGAACCGCCTCCAGTTCCAGTGGATCCACGCGACTATATAAAAACGGCTGTACTGGGAACGAAATCAATCACTGTGAATGGTATTCAGAAAACGATCAATATAGTAACGATCACGTATAACAGCGGAAAAATTCAGGTTGTAGAATGAAAAATATTTTAATGCTATGCCTTTTCTGGATAACTACCGGACAGGCATTCAGCCAGCTCTCGTCGGTAATCAATAAATTCCCGGAGTCGAAATGCGTTCAATGCGACTACGCCGAAATCGATCCGGTGTTTAACTGGGAGACACCGGCTGATAAGGAGAATCCAAGTACTGCCATTAAGTACCAGATGATTACAACGGGCACTCCGTTTGGTAATCCTAGTAGTACACCTCATGCCGTATCGAGAGTAACAGCCGGGACACTTGGCGCGCCTACACCTTTATTCGGCAACAACAGCTACCGGATAAAACTGAGTAATACAGGGACAAGTAATACGAGATCAGAATTTTACTGGGGTAGTGGAGGAACACCATTCACAGATGCAAGATGGTTTATGGCTGCAATTTATATCCCTACAAGTGTGTGTTTTGATCAGCGACCATTCGGATTAGGATTTGATTTCAAACACGCCGACGCGGCAGGACCTGCAGCACTGAATTTAAAGACACCCAACGGCAGATGGGAAATTAATCTTGACTTTCCCCAAGCAGGTGGTGAGCGTAAATATGATATCGGTGCAATAGAAAAAGGCAAGTGGACATACTGGTTAATTGAGAGAAATTTTGAAGACGATGCAAGTGGTTTTATACGGGTATATCAATGGACAGAGGGAACGACGCCTATTTTCACTCAAAGACTTCAAATACTTGGTGCTAATTATCATGAATACCAGGGGGAAAATACTGAAGGATATGTATTGTGGGGGCCTTACATCTGGTTAGCTTCCGGTAATGAAGGTAGCGGTGCGTGTGACGAAGGTGGATTTAAAGGACAGGCTAATTATGAATTTTATTATGATAATATCATAATTGCAAAATCGACAGCTACACTTACCGATTTCAACAACTTTATATCCGGCGCTACCTCTCCAGGGAACCAGGCACCAATTGTTAACGCTGGTCCTAATCAGTCGATTACTTTACCAACCAGCAGTGTGGCTTTAGATGGGACTGTGAGCGATGCGGATGGAACAATTGAGGGAAATATCTGGACGCAGATCAGCGGACCTAATACTGCAACCTTCTCAAATGCCGGCCTTGTCGATCAGACAGCTTCTGGATTAATTGCAGGAACATATACTTTTCGACTGACCTCAACCGATAATAGTGGGGCTTCCAGCTCAGACGACGTTGTTATTACCGTTAATGCTTCCGGAGGTACGACTTCAGGTCCCCGGTTTACAGTTTCATCCTGTACGGCCGGAACATATCAAAGCGGCGGATGCCCTTCAACGCCAGTGCCCGACAGAACGATTACCTCACCTGCCACGACAGACAATTTCGATATCTACGCCGTCCATGGTGACACGACCGGGTACACGCAAAGTTTTGCGCTATCGGTTTTGAGTTCACCCGGTGGAACAACTCCATCAATATCGCAGCTGGCCCCGCAGGACACCTATATTCCAACGATCTGCCATACCAGTGTAACGGGGATGACAGCGAACGGAACTTATACGTTTATAGTAGTTGTCACAGACGGTCTGACACGAACAAAAAGCGACACTTTTAGCATTGTGCGAAGTGCAGCAACTAATACACCGCCGACAGTAGATGCCGGATCAGATATAACGGTAACGCTGGACGGATTCGGACCATTCACTTCGGCATCGACAATACTGAGAGGTTTGTCTACAGATGGCGACGGCACAATTTCAAGCCGGCAGTGGTCACTTGTTTCAGGCCCCGATAATTCCTCTTTTGGCACACCGACAAAAGATACCACGACATTCAGCTCATTAGTCGGGGGCACTTATGTCGCGAGGTTACTCGCTACCGATAACAGCGGAGCGTCAGTAACCGATAATGTACAAGTGAGGGTTTTGACCTGTAATGCCGGCAATAATCAGACGGCAACGCTGGCGACCGGACTAACAACGACATCAATCACATTAACGGGTACATCAAACAGCGTGAGCGATACGACCGACGTTCTCTGGACAAAAATAAGCGGGACAGGCGGGACGATCACATCGAGCGGCACACTATCGACAACAGTGACCGGACTGACTCCAGGGACTTATATTTTCCAGCTGCAGATCACACATACCGGAGGTTACATCGTCCGGGATCAGATAGAGGTAACGATACTAACGGCAAGCGGAAACCGATATTTTAACCTAAAATTAAACTAACGGAATGGCGCCAAATCGAATTTATAATACTATGGAACAATTTGATCTGCAATCTATAAAGCTGTTTTGCCTCACCATATTCCTTTTCATTTGGGGCGACATCACTTTGTCGGATGCAGCGCTATACTGTACAGTTTTTGCCGGCGCTACAACGGCAATACGAAATATTACCGGAGAAAGTTTGCAATCGCTGTTCATGAAAGCAGTCAATAAAATTAAAAACCGAAAACGAAAGTTATGAACTATCTAATCGCTGGCGTCTGCTTCTTTGCCGGAATGCTACTTTTTGCGGCATACAATATTTTCCTTTTGCGATCAAAATATCCTGAAGAAAGTTCCGAGATAAAAATCATCAGTAAGTATTGGACGAACGAATGGGCGGCCTTTCTTTTTTCGTCCATTCTGATGATCTGCTATTTGCTGGCATTGCCAGAATTCAGGCTACGAACATTTAAAGGCTATGTATTTATCGAGAATATAAGATGGATATCCATTGTTTTTGGCGCCTTGTCGCAATGGATCGGTATTGCTGCCCTCGGTGTAAGTAAAAAATATATCAAAAGAAAGGCGGAAGAAATAGAGCAAAAACGGATCAACAACGACCAGCCATGATGCTGATGATCATTCTACTTTTTGCTTTGGTTGTTATCAGCTGCTTTTTAATCGACGTCAAAAATGTAACGTTTATGAATCTTATCAACTACTTAAAGATAAACTGGAAATCGGTCGCTCTGGCGATCGTTTTTCTCTTCCTGATGTTCATCATTTTCCGCGGTTGCAATAACGGACCGAGCACAAAAGACGACTCGAGAACAGTCGACTCGCTGATCGGCATCATCGAAGTTAATGTCCAGGCTCATAAAAACTGGGTAAGCAATGTCGACAAGGTTATCGACTCGCTGAAAAAATCGCGAGACGTAGCGGTAAGGGATGCCGAGGAAGCGAAAAAAGAAATCCGGAGAATAACAGCAAAGGGCAAAAAAATAATTGAAAAGGAGCCGCTCGCCTTCGCTCCGGAGACCTCTGCAGCATGTGACTCCCTCGCCCGTGAATTCCTGCTCCTCTCCGTTATC
>JANPJT010000062.1:0-8634 GCA_031425635.1 Pseudomonadota bacterium | reverse complement strand
GCCAAGCGTTTTAGCAGCTCGGCATGGTCTGCTAATACTTCATCCATCGCATTACGGAAAGCTGGCCGAACCTGCACGCGCTGAAGGTATTGTGCGACGGCTTCGGTCACGACCCCGCCGATGCTGCGATCGGAGGCTTCTGCGAATTTTCTAAGGTCCTTCAGAACAGCTTCATCGATTTGCGTAGCAAACTTTTTGAGTCTCATACTTTGACTGTATCATGACAGTTCATGAAATGTCAATCTAGCGGCCTATCGACAGCTACAATCAGCTCGGTCACCACCCCCGTGGTCCGGAAGCCAACCACCGTCCCGTTGAACCAGTTTTCATTCGGCCCCGGATCGGGTAGCCCCTCTAGTTGCTTCTGGAGTGTTTCAGGAAAGCCTGTGAGCGCGAGCCTGAAGCGGTTGTGGGGGCTGCACTGATAAGAGAGCACTCTAACCACTCGTGCGGGCGCTTTGCTGACCACTTCGGACGTCGTCGCCCGCGAGCATGATCTCACCGGCACTCGAACACGCTGATAAAGAAGCGGCAGCGTTAGTAGTTCGTGGTAGCCGGGCTCTTTGCCGTCCGCACGCGCAGTAGGGTAGAGAACCCCATCCACTTTTTCCAAAAAGCCCAACAATCGGGGATATGCCTTCGGATCGTTTTCAAAGTCCAACAGAAACGGTTTGCCTTGAGGGTTTTGAATTCCGGAGACGAACTGCTGGGTGGTGGCTTTAAGATCCGCCGTTGCCTCCACTGATTCGCCTGCCGCGAAGTTTTGGTAACACAGCGCTCTTTTGGCTCCTGGCAGGTCGATAGATGCATGGCGCCGCTTGAGTGCCGCAAGTTCGATGGGAGTCGCCTCATTGCGACAATACCGGCCTAGGGCCCGCGCAAGCGCTGACTGTCCGCCGCAAACGCGGGACATCCGAAGGTTCCATTCTTGGACTCCTGGGTTTCCTAGAAACAACGGTTTTTCCATGACCTTCTGCAGAGCGCCAAACGCTTTGCACTCCTCTTCTTGTCGCCAGAACTTTATGCCAAGGTGCTGCGGCTGTTCGAGAAGCTGCACCAGCGTGTTTTTGAGAGACATGGCGCGGCCGCACGCAGGTTGGTCCGTCTCACAGCTTTTCGAAAGCGCCTCGATGCAAGCGAGAACCTTTTGGATATCGTGGTGCCGGTACTCAATTGTTTGGCAGGTGGGGCCACCTTTTGGAACCACCTTGGGAATAGCAGAAGATTTTGCGCTTATTAGCAAGAGGCACATGATCCATTGAGTCATACGAAGAGCTTACTCCCGCTCTCAGTTTTCGGCTACTGGACTAGGGGTCAGGTACGACTGCGGGATTAAGGAGATTCGATTGCTTCAAGACGGCGGCTCTGACTTCCATAATATCACTGCGGAGCACCACGCCATGAGGGCTTACAAAGTGCTGTTCGCCAGGGAAGTACCTGTCGCGCAGACGCTTTAACCGGGCACGGGCAGCGCTCGATTGGAATGCCGGTTTGGCAAAGGTGCCCTGTGGCCAAAGGAACAGGGAATCCATCATCTCCATCGGCGTGGCCGTCAGGGCTCTCCAATCAGGCATTTTGCCCTTTGACCATGCATGCGATTCTATCAACGAGATTGGCCCATAAATCAAAACAGATTTCGGATCACCGTAGGAGAAAATCGAAGGGACTGCGAAGCCGGGTGGCGGCCAGCGGAATAGGTCGTCGGTATTGTTTGAAAAATCTTTGAAGAACCATTCGACCGCAGTAAAGACGAGTTCTTCGCGCGCGCTTTCGCGGAGCGGGTGTCTCCGTTTAAGAAAGTAGTTCCGAAACTCGTAGACCCGGCTAAAAGAAAAAGAAAACCCTTCGAATTCGTAATGCCTCTGCGGGACTCGCGGAACGGTAACCCCTTCGTGAACGAGCTCAAGCGCCAACGGGTCGACCGGAGCAAGCTGACTCCAGGCCTCGGGGTTCGTAAGCACCCATTCAAAATCTGCCCAGGCTCCAGAGCACCGGGTGGCGCCCGTTGCTTGGTGCTCAATGCAAAGTAACTCCGAAGCGGTCAACGCTAACCCACCCACGGGTTGCCCTTCCGGGTCTTCGATATTCACCCAGCGAGAATAAGGCGCTACTTCGGGGGCAACCTTTGTCAGGGCATCCAAGAGGGACGCAGGCCAGCGGCGGCGGGAATACTCGGTAATCGCTCTTTGTAAGTTAGACTCGCGCGAAAGGACGAGCCAGGGTGGTTCCGCACGATCAACCAATGGCCCTTCATAAAAACCCCACCTATTTTCGCAGGTCTCGACCCGGAGCCCTCCACTTGCCTGGGAAACGGACTGGGAGGAGCAAACGGATTGTCCGGATTTTTCCCAAAGCGCGGAATGGCAAAGAGAGGGGGTAGACCCAAGGCACACTCCTCCAACCACGAAGGCCTGAATCACGAGTACGAACGGGTGGAAAGCCGGGGTGGAAAATAACTTCACGCCCGTCTTTCCTAACCGGCAACTGCCGAAATCACAAGTCGGTACGCTGTCGGCGTCGTTGCGAAGGGATTCTACCCCCATCGCAAGAGCGGCCGAAGGAAAACCTACATCCGATTCCGGTCCTTCTTTTGCCCTCTTTCTCTCCTTAGCCGTTGGATTTTCTTGGCCGCTGCAACCGTTACGGCCGCCAAAACAGCGCCAATGGAGAAGCAAGGGACGAGCAGCATAAAAAACCATGAATCAAGCACCATGGGTCGAGAGGTGGCGATAAGCACCATTTGGACGATGAGCATGAACGCGGCTCCCGAGACGCTCAGCACAAACCAAAGTCGTTTTCCTTCTACGTGCAAACACAAGGGGAGCCCGATGCCTACCAAGGCAACCATTAGTAGGGAAGCTAAGGCGGTGAGGGATTGTTCTGCCAGGAAGCCCACGGTTCTGCCTTTCCTTAAAAACCGATAGTCGCCGCAAATCGAAAGATCGTTAGTTTATAACGGTTGGACTGCTGGTGGAAGTTCCCTTTAGCGTTGGGCTGCCGCAACCGTGTTTCCGACGCCATGCCGGCATCTCGCATTGCGAAGGTTTGAATCACGAGCACGAACTGGTATAGAGCGAGGGTGGAAAATAACTTCACGCAGCTCTTCCCTAACCGGCAACTGACTAAATCGCAGCGCACTCAGTTAAACATTGTACGGCACGCAATCGACGTGATTGCCAAAGAAGGCATCAATCAGGTGAATTTTACCCATGTCGCGAAATCCGCAAAAGTCACGCGGCCGCTGGTCAAACACTACTTTAAAGACGAGCAGGAACTTCACCTCCTAGCGGCGCGCTACGTCCGATTGCGTTTTCAAGAGTGGGTGGTCGAGAAAATGGAGAAGGCGACCGACGGCCCGTCCACCTTGAGAGCCTACATCGACGCTTGCTTGATGTGGCCGAAAGAGTTTTCCAATGACGCTTGTTTTTGGGGGCAGTTCCAGTCGCTTTGTTTAACCAATAAAGCCTTTTTTAAATTCCACCAGGAAGTGGCGGCAATGGGACAAGAGCGCATCCAAAGAGTGCTCGGCAAAATGGGAGTGGCAGGTTCCTCCATAGGAGCGCTCGCCATCGGCATCCAAGCCATGATTACCGGCGCTATTTGGACTATCGGGCTCGATCCAAAAGCCGACCCAAAGCTGCTCCGAGACCAAATAATGCGCTCGCTAGTGAAAACGAAATAGCGCGAGCGCGGTCCACGAACTACGGTAAATCAAAGAAAAGGATCTCGCTTGCGACTTTAGCATGCAGGTCGAGGTTTGCGGCTGCTTCGACCGACGCCCCGTCCCCTTGCTTCAAGTCGAATCCAGCGAGGTCCGTTTCGCCACGCGCTATTTGGACCCATCCGTATCGGTTTTTTGGTAAGGGTAGAATAGTTTCCTGCCCAGCATCCATAGCGATGCCCCAAACTAATACATCTTGGCCCACCCGCACCGAACCGTCACGGCCGTCAGGCGAAGCGAGAAGTAGCCATTCGCCCGTTTGCGCGCGGACATTGCGGACCGTTTGCTCGTAACTTGGTTCAGTGGATTTCTGTTGGGGCATTAGCCAAATCTGCAGCAAATGCACGGGGTCTGTTTTTGACGCATTAAACTCACTATGCGAAATGCCGCGGCCTGCACTCATGCGCTGCACATCGCCCGGTTTGATTTGCGAACCACTTCCAAGGCTGTCCTTGTGGGCGAGCGTGCCTTCTAGAACATAAGTCAGTATTTCCATGTCCCGGTGCTCGTGGGTCGAGAACCCTTGGCCAGGAGCAACCCAGTCCTCATTGAGAACCCTCAAACAGCGAAAAGCTTTCCAGTTTGGATCAAAGTACTCAGCAAATGAAAACGTGTGGAAAGTTTTGAGCCAGCCATGGTGAAAGTGGCCTCTCTCTTGGGAGCGTCGCACGGTGATCATTCCCTTATTCTAATTTAAGCAACCAAAACTTCAACCGGTACCGTAAAAACGCCTTCGACAACGTCGGGGGTGAGCTATAATCAATGCGCATGCGGCAACCACTTTTATGGATTTTGGTCTCCCTTAGCCTGCTGCTGCACGCGCCGTCTTCCGCAGCGAACGACTTACCGCTTTGGGTTAAGTGCGCTGCTGGACTCGCCCACCTAGTGGGCCGTGGTTACCGCTTCGAGCAAAGGCACCTCGTTTCACTGAATGAAAAACTCACGGCAGAAGGGCGTTCTGAAAGCCGGGTGCGGGAGGCTTTCGAGAATGTCGTGCAGCCTAGGATCCGGCCGGCGAGACCCGGCGGCTTTCTAAAGTTCCTGCACGTTGGTTTGGCAGAATCCGCGACTGTCACGTATGCGTACGGGACATACCCAGGCGCCGAGCCTCCCCTCATCGCTTTGTCCGGACCTGGAGGGAAACGAGTCTATACTGCGTTGGAAGGCGCTTCGGTGGTGAGCGACGAAGTCGCTGCAAGCACGCTTTGGCCTTTAGTGGTGAGAGATCGCCGGATAATACCCGCTGATGCAAAGCTACCGTATTTCTTAAAAACCAAAGACACGATGATTGCGCTAGGCAAAAGCGGGCAGGGCCCCGAAGTGGTTTCGTGGGGAATCCAACGCGAGTCGGAGAACGACCCCAAAGCACGCTATGTTTTGCGGGTAGTGACTAAAAACCTGGAGTACGGCGACAACGTTTTTGCCGCGGGGACCTTGCCCGCTCTTTCCTACACGCTCTCCCAACTCAGTCCAGCACAACAAAAACTAGCGGCTCGCCTTTTTACAGAGCAAGCCTGTTACCACCCGGATCCGCACGTGGGGAATAGCTACCTTGTGATCCGCCGAACCGAGGAAGGTGGATTAGAATTAAAGCCGTATTACGTGGACGTGGACGGTGGGTTGGGTCTTTTGCGACCGAGTCTTCCGGGGTCAAATGACAAAACCGTGGCCGGTCGGGCCGATATCTTCCGCCGGCTTCAAGAACGCGTGCTGAGTTACTTCCCCCAGAATTTAAGCGACGGCCGACTGGTATTTCGAGCCACTGAGCTTTTAGGAGACACTCCAGATCATCGAGCCATTGACGCAATTCTTTTCCCAAATAGCCTCGGCCCCCACTTCGCTAAATAAATTCTGTAGCGCGTCGAAGGGAGGTGGGTTACGCAAGAAGCGGAGGGTACATGCCGCTTGTTGCTCACGGTCGATTTCTTCAGTGTTGTTTGTTGTTTTTATTTCTAGGCCCAGGGCTCTCGGCAGCTCCGGTGCAGGAAGTCCTGCTGGTGGCCAGCGGGGGCTGGAAGTCGTGCAAAAATGGGATCGATCGCCAGTTCATCGGAACCCAGTTCGATCAATTGGTAGCCGACTTAAAAACCATTTTTCCTCAACACCGTTTTTCTTTCATCAAAACCTGCACCGACTTACCGGCCGCCAAATGGGAAGTGCCGTTCCGTTGGGTTTACCGAGGGGCTCGGGGAGACTGGACGAGCACTGTCACGCCGGAGGGGCTTGCCGGGTTAGTGAGAAAGTACCGTGTCACGCAAGCAGATCGCATTTTTTGGATTGGCCATTCTTACGGTGGCTGGCACGCGATGGTCGGAAGCTCCCGGCTGGGGAACTCAGACGGGCTTTTCACTTTAGAACCCATCAGCGCAGCCGAATGCGATGTGCGAGATTATTTGGAGAACCGGTCTAAGCGCCTGATCAAACGCCGCCAAGTGATCCACTGGGGCTGCCGCCAGGCACCAACGGATGTTTCCCGGCCCGCGGTTGCAGCGTCCGCAAATGGCCAGTGGGTGAACTATATCCTGCCCGACCGGACCCGCACTGGTGCGGTTTACCTGAAAGGCGATATTTACTCGTCCGCAGTCACTGAAGCCGAAAACTTAATTTACGCGATCCCTCCGGGCGACCGAGCGCACCACTTACTAGGACTCGACGCGGGCGTTTGGCAAAGTATGTGCCAGAAGATTTCCCTGACGCTAGGCCAGGCCGACGGCGGGCGTTGCTCTCAAGTGCGGGTTGACGCTGAAGGCCGCCGCGTTTCTGCTCGGTGACTTCTGGCTCCTAGTGCCTTGGGCGCTAGTTGCTTTCATTCAGAGTAAAGTGGTACGAGACAGCGCATGAAGCTCCGTCTCACTTTGTTCTTATCGCTAGGGGTTTTTGGGGTCTCTTGCACGGCAGCGGAAGCGGCCGCGAAGAGCGAAATTAGCCGTTTTATAGAGACCGTTTTAGGCAACCCCGATGGGCGCTCCCCCTACGCTAGTTGCGTTAGGTCGTTAGACCAGGCCCGGTTCGTAGGGGAGGGGTACCGGTTCGCTCGCCGCACCAAAGGCCAAGAAGCTTTTACGGTCCGATCTTGGCATAGCCGAACGATCCATAAAAACAGTCCGCGAAAACTTTGGGTCCGGCTTACGGCATTTGGATTTTTTGACGAAAATAAAGTAGCCGCCAACGAGCGCTATTTCTTGAATAATCTCGAAGCTATCCAATTCGGCTTTGTCTCAGACGATTTTGACTTTGAAGGGGCCCTCCGCGAAACCCAGGTAGCGAGCGGGAACCCTACAGCCTGGAAAAACCATGTCGGTGCAATGAGAGACGAGCTGGAACGTGCTCTCAAACCGCTGAAATTAAACGCACGCGTGGTGGTCGCCAAAAACGGATTGGGGACGGCCCCCTTGGAGCGGCTGAATATCGGTTTTCAGAACGGAGAGGACAAGGAAAAGTGGAGCGGTGTTTTCTCCTCCTTCCGGGGAGTGCCCGTGGTTTCTCTCCTCAATGGCCGCCGCGCCCGCCAGCAAGAGGCGCCCTTGATCGATTACGCCCACGACCCTGAAGAGGGCGCATGGGTAGAGGAAAGCCCTAAAGCAAATTTGCACCGGTTATCGGGCACTGTACTAACCTCCATCGCTCGGCTGCTGGAATCACCGGCAGCTCGTCCCGGGTGGAGTGCGAGGTACGAAATTTTCGTTAAAGTCGCCGACGATGAAGCAGCGAGCAATTATGGATTATCCGTAAAAGGGTTCTCTAAACATTCCTACCGAGCGAATTGGTCGTTAGAAAACATTGCGGCAGCGACTTTAGACCCGCGCATTGTCCTCATCACGCCCAAAACCCACTAACGGGCCGCTCGGGAACCGCGAGATTGCCTCCGTTTGGGGAGCAGGTTAACTTCACCACGCTATGAGCCATCCACCCACTCCCGAAGACATTGACGCCTGTACGGCGTTGCTCATGAGGCTCTGCGACGAACCCCATCTCTGGGGGTCGATTCCGCCAGAACGTCAAGTGGCCTTGCTGAAAGCGGCCGGCCGGGTTTCTCGGCCCGATAAAGAAAGCTCTCGGCTGCGGCACAAGGCTTTGCGTGCCGCGAGGAGGGAGAGCCAAAGGGTCCAGGACAGAGCGGCCCGGGCAAACACCGGCATACGAGCGGCTCGAAACCAGCCCGTTTTTGAAGCGCCGGCCCTACGGCTCGGAACTTCCGACGATAGGTCGGTGCTATCGTCCCCGCGCAACTGCTACGTGTGCAAAGCGGAATTCACGGCGCTGCATTTTTTCTATGATTCCATGTGTCCGTCGTGCGCGGAGCTCAATTACCGAAAGCGTTTCCAAACCGCATCGCTGCACGGGCAGGTTGCGGTGATTACGGGCGCGCGCCTCAAGATTGGCTACCAGGCAACGCTGATGATGCTTCGTGCAGGCGCACGAGTGGTAGCGACTACGCGGTTTCCCATCGATGCTGCCGAACGCTTTGCGCGTGAGGCGGACTTTGGAGAATGGGGAAACCGGCTGCAAGTATTTGGTTTAGACCTCCGGCACACTCCGAGCGTGGAACTTTTCGCGCGGTACTTATGCACTTCGCTGGATCGGCTCGATATCCTCATCAACAACGCCGCTCAAACCGTGCGCCGCCCGCCGGGATTTTATTCCCACTTGATTGCGGCGGAGCTCACGCCTCCAGAACAACTTTCCGACTCTGCTCGGGGTCTTCTTGAGTCTAGCGAAGCTTGCAAAAAGCAATTGGCTTCGCACAGCGGAACGATCGGTCAGCCCGCTGACGCGGCATCGCTTTTGACGTTTCCCTCCCAAGGCCTAGGGCTCGGCTTACGGGCTTCCGCAGCTCTCTCCCAAGTACCTTATTCTGACGATCGCCCACTCAGCGCAGACGAGGTCTTTCCGGCGGGCAAGCTCGATGCCGA
>JANPJT010000061.1:0-22616 GCA_031425635.1 Pseudomonadota bacterium | reverse complement strand
CTTTTCAGCCCCCGCCTCTTCCGAAGTCAGCATGTTTTCGAAATAACGCGCTTTGGGGTCGATTGCAGCAAGTTTGCAAGTCTGCGTGCGGATGGTCTCATTGGTTAAAATAAATTTACGATAGCCCTGAAGCGCTTCCATCAGGACCTCGCGCTGAAGCACCTGCCATTGCCGGCGGATTTCCTCGGAAAGTGCGAGCTCATACCGGGTCACCCAGTCCAAGAGGTTTGAAGCCGAATACTGGTTTCTGCGTTGAAGCGCTTTCTTGAAGTAGATAAGCCGGTTCCGGGCGCTGACATGGAGCGCGGGGAGCTGCTTCTTCGTTTCGTCTCGAGCCGCCAAGTAATCGGGGGAAAGCAAGCTGAGGCCGATAGCCTTAAGCCCTTTTTCAAACGCAAGGCCCGAGTCAATTAAAGTGTCGTCGAAGTCAAATATGAGCGTTAAGCGATCCAAGGGCTAACCGCACGGGATGGGAGTTTTCCGCCGCGGTAAGTGGGCCGGCAGGGGATTGAGGATTTTTCCCTCTGCCAGCACTTCGACACGGTTAGCGATGCCCTGCCATTTTAAAAACCACAAAGTGCTGTGAGGGACATCGTAGGTCGTACTGGCTTGGTGGCACGCATCGTAGTCGTAAATAATGATCTCGTTACTCGCCCTCGCCTCGCGCTCCAGCACCGTGTAAAAACGCGCCGCTCGCCCACCGATTTCGTCCCAGCCCTTCCACCAGTAGTGGCTTTGCTTGAGGTTGACCGGTAAGTGGTAGGCAAGCACCAAAACCCCAAAGGCCCCCAATGCGAAAAGTAGGGGCCGAGTGCTCTTTTTCGAAGCGAGCAACCAAGCTTCAATCTGCAGGTACATAAAAGAAAGCAACAGCAAGATTCCGATACAAAGATGGGTCATGGGTAGGACCCTCGCTCGATCGGGGAAGTAACCAGAGATAGCCAGCGTCACTTGGATGCCATAGCCCACCGCCAAATGGGCGATGGCCCAAAAAAGAAGTTTGAGCCTTGGGTGAGTCAAACGAAAACCCGCTCTGAAAAAGTGGCGCACCAAAACGAACAAGCCCACCAACACAGAAATCACCAAAACGTACTTAAAAACCTTTCGCATAGGCACGGGCATCGTTAACAAGCCGTAGAGCGACTCCGTGGCCCCTGCCTGCCAGTTCTGGATACTGAATTTAAACCCGGGAACACTGCTTAAGTTCGCTGAGCGCAAACGCTGGCCAGGCGAGAGAAAAAAAACGAGCGCGGCAGTCGTTAGTAAAGCCGAAGCCCAAGCCAGCCGGGCACGGGTTTGTTTGAAAGTCCGCTCGCCGCAGATAACGGGAAAGAGCAGGTACAAGGGTATCAAGGCAAGTGAGCTAAACAAATGTTGCTCATGTGTGATCGCTACGTAGAAGCACATCACGGTTGCAACAGCACAAAAGCCCCATGAAAAACGAGCAGTGGGGTTCTTGGCGTAGGCGCGCAGGACCCACGAAACGAAAAAGAGCGGGCCGCAATAATTGACAAAAATAATCATCAAGCTGACTGCGGAAGCTTGGTTGATGTTGAGCGTGAAAAAAATGAAAGCGAATAGGACGCTGAGTTGCTGCAATCTCCGGTCTTTCATTCCCGAAAGATCCCATGCAGCGATCATCAAGTTTACCAAGGCGAAGGTTGCCAGCAAGACGTCTAGTATCCGCCAGCTGAACCAAGGGTAATCCAATGCTTTGATCCCAAAAGCCCAGTTTAAGAAGACATTCACCTGATTCCACGAGGTGTAGGTAAACATTTCACCTAGTCGGCCGCAGGATTTGGTGTAGTAGCCGACAATGGGCTCCCAAAAGTGGTCTACAGCGCCGGCGCTAATAAACAAGTCGTCTTGCCAGCCAATGCCTTCCGATGGGTAGATAACTTTTAAGTGAGCGTAGAAAACCGCTGCCAACCCGAGGAGAAACTGCAGGGGAGTGAACGGCCACAACGCGGGGTCGAGACGCTTAAAATTGAACATTGCGAGCAGCGTAGTGAGCGTGGATTTTACTGTCAATTGATGGTTTGCGGGGCTGGGTTTGCATTTGCGACAATCTACAGTACTGTTGGCGGCTATGAAAATATGGATAGTCCTTCCGGCCTACAACGAGGAGCTCGGGTTGCCTCCCCTGATTGGCTCGCTCGAAAACCACTTGGTGGAAACACGGCGAGAATTTCGAATTTTAGTGGTGAATGACGGAAGCCAAGATGGCACTGCAGCGCTGCTGGATAGATATCAAGCCGAAGGCCGAGCTATCGCGTTGCATAACCCAAAGAACGTGGGTTTAGCCGAGACGATCAAACGCGGCTTGCTCGAAGCGGTTGCCAGGGCAAGTGAGGAAGACGTCATCGTGACCATGGACGCGGACAACACGCACCCTGCGGGACTTGTGTTGCGCATGGTCCGATTGCTCCGCGAAGGCAACGACGTGGTGATTGCGAGCCGGTACCGTGAAGGCAGCCATATCAAGGGGCTATCAATGGGGCGGCGGTTTTTGAGCTGGGGGGCCAGCATTCTTTTTCGAACGTTTTTCCCTATCCGCGGGGTCAAAGACTACACGTGCGGCTACCGCGCGTACCGGGCCGGCGTCTTAAAGTCGCTGATCGAAAAGCATAAGGAAGGCTTTATTACCGAAACGGGTTTTTCCTGCATGGTCGATATACTCCTTCGGCTGCGCGGTCTTGACCTGGTGATTGCGGAAGTTCCGCTAGTGCTGCGCTATGATTTCAAGCAGGGGCAAAGCAAAATGCGAGTGCTTCGAACGATTGGCGACACGCTCACGCTTTTGCTTCGACGCCGCCTGGGACAGGTTTGAGAGCAACGAAGTAGAGCGCAGTCCCCGCGCTTCGCAAAAGAAGCTGCGGCCACGTGAAATGTAAGTAAAAACGGCCGAGCATGAGCTTTCGCAAGATCCCGCCCCAGCGAACGATTTTGAAGCCCTTCGATTCAATCCTATTGAGCCATTCGGCGCGGCTCGTTTTGGTCACGTGGGTAGGATCTCGGTCGAGCAAACGAACGAGCCAACCAAGAGGCCCGTCGTAGACAGGGACGACGGCAATAAGAAAAGTCCCCGGCCGCATTTGTTCATACAGTTCCTGCAGCCCGGCGTTAAGGTCTGGCAAGTGTTCCAAAACGTCCCAGGAGACTACCGCTTGCGGGCTTCCGTTTTCTAAAGCGTAGGAGCGCAAAGTTTCCGTAGAGCCCAAATAGAGGGGCGCTTCCGGAGAGAGCTTGCGGGTGGCAGCCAGACCATCGGAGTTGACGTCGCACCCGGCCAGTTGGAAAGCATTTTGGGCTTCGCGAAGAAACAAGCCTTTGCCAACCCCCAATTCAAATACTTGCGCGCGCGGAGGCACAAAATCCTTGAGAAGCGAGAGGTAAAACTCCAGTTTACCCAGTGAGTTTTGGAGTTCGTAGGCGGGGTAGTTTTGCTCGTAATAGTCCATCCTTCGTTGAAGTACCATGCGAGAAAACGGAAGGCCACCCTTGCGCGGGCCCGATTTTTCAGGGGAACTCCTCCGGATTTTCCTAAGTTACTGAATGTATGAATAAAAAACCGGTCCTCCGACCGACACAATTGCGCCTTGCTCTTGTGAGATCCTAGATCCGGAGGGCGTATGCGGACCTTTCTTTTTTTCGCACTTTTTCTGACGACCGACCTGACTGCCAAGGGGCCTGCGGCCGCCTTTGACCCCTTCGTCTTGCCTCAAGACCGTTGCCAGGGAGTTGCGGGCTGCGGCGTTCGGCCGGTGGATAAAGTGATCCGGGACCGTGGGCTTTCTAGCGTGTTCGAGCCTGCTCCCCGTGCTTGTTGCCAAGGCAACACGGGTGTTTGTGGCTGTGCCTCCGGACAAGCGGTTTGCTGCGACGGGACCACGAGCCCCTCGTGCGGGTGTTAGGTTCTTTCCCGTTAACGTGGTTGGTCTTGCAGTGAGGCCGTAAAGGACGGGATTTGCCGGTCAGACGCGGGGCTTATGTCTAAGGCACGCAGCTACTACTTGCCGTTTAAAAGCCCCGTGACGCTCGCATCGCAGGCAGTGTTCTAATGTTTCTAGCGGTCTTATTGCTGCGATGAACGGCCTACGACAAAAGCCCCGCGTCTGACCGACAAATCCCTTATTGTACTCGTTTGAGCGAACGGTTGTTATTCTTTTGCCCGCCTGTTAGACCCCTATTCGTGAACGCACCTCGAACTGCAGAAGAGCTAGAAAACTACCGGCTTCACCGGCGATTTGATCGCATGGGGCGTTTGATTGGGGACCGCAAAATGAAGCGCCTCATGGACGCCCATGTCATGGTGTTGGGGCTGGGCGGTGTCGGTTCTTGGGCGGCGGAATCGGTGGTCCGATCGGGGGTGGGTAAAATCACTTTGGTCGATTTCGACTCGATTTGTATCACGAACTTCAACCGCCAACTCCACAGCCTCGCAGGCCTCGTCGGATCTTCCAAAGCTGAAGTCATGGCGAACCGGATGAAGCAAATCAACCCGGTCGTGAAAGTGGTTACCCAAGCCATTTTTTACAATGCGGAAAATGCAGACCAAGTGTTCCAGGAAAAGCCCGACTTTGTGATCGACGCAATCGATAACATGACCGCGAAAGCCCACCTGGTGAATTATTGCGCGGTAAACGCTTTACCCATGGTCACGTCCACGGGATCAGGCGGAAGACTAGATCCAACGCAAGTGCGGCTAGTCGATTTATCGTTTACTGAAGTCGACCCCCTAGCGAGGGAGTTGCGGCGGATACTCCGGCAGAAGTACGGTTTTCCTCCCGAAGGCGAAGCTTTTGACGTCCCGGCCGTTTACTCCCCTGAGCCTCACACTCGGCCCGAAGAATTGCACTACGATGGCGGCAAAGGCTTTCAGTGTGTATGCCCCCAGGGAGACAATCCCTTTTTTAACTGCGATAGCCGCAACATCATCATGGGCAACGCAGGTTTCGTCACTGGTACTTTTGGCCTGGTGTGTGCTTCGGCGGCTGTCCGGTACTTGATGGATCAAGCTTAGATTGCCATCTATCTATACGGTACTAATACTGGTATTATAGGGAAATGAAGTTAGAAAAGAAAGTTACGGTCATGCTTCCTACCGAACTCTTGCTTCGAGCGCTCAAAGCAAGCGGAGAAGGGATTACCCCTACATTGCGCAGAGGCCTCGAGCTTGTCGCGGCGGCGGAAAGCTACCAGAAACTCAGGGCGCTAAAAGGCAAGTTCGACTTAGGGTTGGATTTAAATGCCCTGCGCGAGGACAGGGACGAGTGATAGCGGTCGACACGAGTGCTCTGATCGATTTTTCCAAAGGGGTCCCGAGCCGAGCGGCTATTTTGTTTGAAAAGTGCTTGGAAGAGGGAACTCTCGTCATTCCCGAACCAGTCCTCTTTGAAGTTTTGAGCGGGCCTTCCATCACCAAGGCCGTAGAGTCCATCTTCCACTCTCTTCCCCGCCTTTTGGCTTTACCAGGCTATTGGGAGCGAGCTGCTTTAACTAGGAGAAAGCTTTTAAAAAAGAAGCTCCGCGCCAGAGCGATGGATTGTTTGGTGGCCCAAATTTGCATGGATCATCAAGTGGCGTTGATTACAGGCGACAAGGATTTTAGGAAGTTCGAGTCCTTCGGTCTACGGCTGGCTTAACGAAGGCCGTCAGTTGCGCTGAGTTTTCTGGCTAGAAGCGGGAGCGCGCGAGAGTGAACCGCCTTCTTGCATGGCTTTGAGATCCACACAGCTTTGAGAAATTCCGTTGGAACAACCGCTTTTGAGGAGCGACGTCGCCTTTGCGAGGAGGGCGGCGCCTTCTTTCGCCTTTCCCTCTTTGCGGGCGACGAGCCCTAGGTTTCGGCACCCCTCGGCAGCGCCTCGGTCGCAAGCGAGTTTGTACCATTTTTTAGCTTCCGATAGTCGGCCCGCGATTTCTTCAAGGGCTCCAAACTCGCTGCAGCCCGAATAGTCTTCGTAAGTGCAAGCCAAAGCAAAGTACCGCCGCACTTCAGTGGGCTTATTCATTTCGCGGAAAGTGTCTGCCAAATTATTGCAGCCGGGCCCAGAATGCAGTGAGCACGCGCGGTAAAAATAGCTCTGTGCGACTGATCGATTGCCTTCGAGGTTCTCGGAATTCGCAAGCTCGTTGCAGCTATCGCCGTGGTTGAAAGCGCACCCTTTGATGAACCACTCTTTCGCTCCCCCCGCGTCTCCGCCTTTTCGAGAGAGGCTCCCTAAGAAGAGGCAAGAACCCCCCGCCCCCTTTAAGCAGGCTTCGATATGGAATTTTCGAGCATCGGCTGCGTTGCCTTCTTTCTCTGCGCGCGCACCGAGATCGGCGCAAACAAGGGCGTCATTGAGGTCGCAGGCTTTGGTAAACAAAGTCCGAGCTTCACTGGCCTTTCCGTCTCGCTCCAGCAGACTCCCCGCTTCCGCGCAGCCCGGGGCGAGCTTTAAGTCGCAGGCCCGAGAGTAAAAGCGCACGGCCCCCGTTTTATCCCCCGCGGCAAGGTAACCATCCCCCACTTTTTGGCATGCCGTGCCATTGCCTTCCTTGCATTCCAAGCCCCAGTCGACGGTCGCCCCGGAAGCACAAACCGAAATAAACAGAAGAAACCCAAGAAAAGTCTTAAAAGTGAAGTGAGAATGCATGTAGAGCTATCGGAACATAACTAACCGGACTTAATAAATGCGGCCAACTTTTTCCAAACCCCAGCTAGAATTTACTTTCCAAGGGGAAGCTATGCGCTATCGGGTGGGTAAGGTGGAAGAGGTGATCGGGCCATTCACCATTCGGCTGCAGTGCATTACCGATATCGAAAAAGCAATCGATGAAATGTTTGAAGAACTAGAGGCGCGGGGCTGCGGTGATCTTTTGGAAGATCTTTGCCCTTATTTTGGGACGGTTTGGCCTTCGGCGAGAGTGCTTGCTGGGTGGGCGTGGGAGCAAGGGGTCTTTGCGTTCAAAGGGAAACGGGTCCTCGAACTGGGCTGCGGGTTAGCCTTGCCTAGCTTCGTCGTTTCCCGGCTTGGTGCGGAAGTCCTTGCGACCGATCTCCACCCCGATGTCCCGGAGTTCCTAAGCCGCAACCTGGCGGAGAATCCAGGGGCTGCGATCCGGTACCAGCACCTAGATTGGAAAGCGCCGCGGAACTTAAAGTCTGCGACACGCTATGACTGGATCTTGGCAAGCGATGTGCTTTACGAATCAAACCAGGCCGAGAGCCTCGTGGATTTTATTTCGCAAAACCTAGCCCGAAACGGCCACGCAGTGATCACCGACCCAGGGCGCGCCTACTGGTCCACCCTGGTGGAGATGGCAGAGAACGCAGGGCTTCGAGTTACTTGGGAAGAACGGGCGTTTAAAGGCGGAGAAAAAGGCGTTGTCCTTTTTCTCTCGGGCACAAAAGAAGGTTCGGAGTTATCACCCGGAGAGGGCTCTAAATTATCCGGGTCATAAACCTTTCGAGACGGTGGTGTCGTGGGTATGGAATCGTCTTTGCGGGTGGCCGGGCCCGGAGTGAAGTTCACTGTATAATGTTCCATCCCCCCAAAGTGTGCAGCGAACGCCACTAGCTTTCCACCCTGTGCTTTGCATGCACGTTCTGAGCGGTGGATTTCCGGGAAGCGGCCTTCGTCAAAATGGAACTCCTCTGCAGGGTCCACACAGAACGTTGGCGAGTTGCCGACGCCGCCCCATTCCGATCCGTTGCTGCCAAATCCCGCTATCCATACTCTTCGGTAGCCAGAGTGATCGAGTTTCCCGCACTGGCCTGGTTTGAGGACTACCCAGCCGTGGGATTCAAATTGAGGCACTTGCGCAAACGTGACGGGATCGCGTTTCATCGACAGGTAGTACACTGCGTAAGCAGTATCGATGGTCTCCGCTGTTTGATTGCAAACCATGAAAGCCCCTTGTGCTTGAAGGGCCACCAAAGCAAAAAAAGTAAAGGTGCGCATCCTTAACGCCTACCCATAATTCTTCCCGAGCGCAACCCGCAACGCAGCGCCGGCGTTGACGAAGCTTCAAAACCAGGCGAGGCTCGGAATTCGAAAGTGCGTAAACTAGTTCTCATTTTAGTCGCAGCTCTTTTGTTTAAGACCGGCATGGTCCTGACGCAATGCCGCTATCCAAAAGATTCCATGGCCCTTTCGGAAAAGTAGAGACGATCGACGGATTATTTTTATTCTTTGAGAAGTTCTTTGCGTCTCTTTAGCTCATCCATTTCGGCTTGAAGCTTTCCCTCCGGATCCCGGCCGGCGGCGATCTCCTGAAGCAGCCTTTCAATCTGGCTATCATAAGGGTCTTTTTCGCTCCTCGGTCGGTTCAAGTTTTCGTTGTATTCTTGGGTGCCCTGCTCAATCCGCTGGTGTGTGTATGCCGACACGAATGCGTCGGCCCTCTTTTGCACATGGTCGAGTCGGGCTTCCAGTTTGCCTTCGGTCAAGGATTCGCTGGTGAAGAATACCAGCGTGCCGGCGCCCACCACGGCTGCCCCTTTTAGCAAGTCTTGCGCTCGGCTCAGAAACCACCTCCGCGAAAGGCGCCCTCGGTGGTCGCGTTCGATAGCCTGTTTCAAATTGCCCTCCAGGTACGCGCGGTACCGTAGGGGATCGGGGGCCGTCTCTTTGATGAGGGAATCGGGCGCATTGAAAAGGCGCAGCGTCTCGTACAGGTGCCTTTCCGCGCCCTCCACGTGGTGTAGGCTCCGTGCCGTGAAATGCGGATCAAAAGCCGCGGCATAGTTGGTCGCTCTCGCAATTCGGAAGCTCGCCAAACAAAGAGAGTAGTGGGCTAAGAGCGCCGCCAAACTTTCCTCGTCTTTGGGTGGTTCCTTCCCAGAGAATAAAAGACCGCGCCCCTTGGAGCGAAAACGCATGAGGGGACTTCGGGGGCTATTTTCCAGGAACGGAAAAGAAAGGGAAAAGTGGAAATCCCGAGACTGTTTAAAACCGACCAAGAAAAGACTGCCACCTAATCCTTCAATCGCTCGGATCTGGTCGATAAAAGAGTCGCCCGAACCGTTCAAAGAATCGCGGTACGCAAAGAGACTTTCGGGAGTGGTGAGGGAGCTGAGCGCGGGTGCGCCCCGTTTTGCTTCTTCCCGAAGCGCCCAGTAGCGGTCGGAGTCAAAGCGACGGGCTGAGTGGAAAGGGCTCAGCGACTTCAAAACGTGCGGGCAGGGCAGCCGCGCATGCAGGTTCATAGGAATAACGAATAACAATAGCCACGCGGTACGAGCCATTTCTTGCGGCGCTCCACTCCGTAGGTTTCGACCTACCCTAGAACATGAGGCCGGCCGACACCATGAGGGAAGGAAAAAAAGGCGCGGTGTTCCGTATTTGAGTGACCGCTTGGCTCGTCGCGAGATTCACTTCGGTTTGAACCCCATCAATCAGGGCTTGGGAATCCACTAAGGCGCCCAGCGGGCCGGGGATATTGACCGAGCCGGTCACTTGAGTGGAGACATTCGCTAAAATAGTGGCGCCTAAACTAATATTGAAAAAATAGACATGGCGCCAAAAAAAATACCCAATCGAAAGGGTGGGTAACATGCTGGTAATGCTCACATTCGATGTGAAAACCGCCCCCGGGATAGGAGCGTTACTCACCGAGTCAACGATGTCGGAAGTGATTACGGAGTTTAGCTGGGCAATCGACCAAGTGAGCTGGAAGTAAAACGTGCGGCGCGTGGGAAAAAAGCGCACGAAAGGAGAGGCAAGAAGCCCCGAGGGTGTCGCCGTAGGGCTTAAAGAGATGTCGAACCCAAACCCTGTATCTTGAGTAACTGTCGGCAAAGCCAAAGTGGGTAAAAGCCCTGCGGGAACCGCACTGCCCGTAGCGCCAAATTGCCAGTGTTTAAAGACTTGGATAGCAATCTCCGGACCGGCCAGAATGGGGAAGCCGGCGGCGAGCCCGATCTCGAAAATCCGGTCGGGGGGGTATTCGGGAGGGGGCTTTGGAGTGCGCTCCCGAATTTCCCTGCCCACGTTTTCTGGAGTCGCCGGGGTCGCGGCAAAGAGCGGCGCGTTGGATCCCGACAGCAGCCCGAAGAGGACGAACGATTTAAAGAAGCCCATGCCCTATTATTCTACCGGAAACACTACAGAAATACCTTGAACCTGCCGAAAGGCACCACAAGGGGGCAAGGTCCGCGCTTTGCCGACCGAAGCGAAACTTGGGAACTGGAATGCGCAGCACGCTACTTTTACTGGCGATTCTTATGTTCGGGGCGAACCCCGGGTGGACCCGCGCGCCCGAAGAAGCGGAGTTTGCTGCAGCCGAGAAGATTGGTGAAGACATTGCCGAGTGGATTGGCGGAATGGAACGGCGGCCGTCTTCCATCGGGATATTCAACGTCTATACGAATTACCCGCTCGACCAAGACTACAGCACGGTCGTCGAAACCGAAGTGATGAAATCGCTTGCGAAGAACGACATTCAAAACGTGATTTCTTGCACGGAATGCCGCACGAACCAAGTCAGCGTAGTGAACGATCGGGTAGTGATCAGTAAAGGCGCGCCCGATATGGACGCAATGAAGCGCATTGGGAAAACGCAGCCTGTTGAAACTTTCCTGATGGTGGAAATTTACCGAACGAAGATTTCCATCCTCGCGCACGCGGTTTTGTATCAAAACCCGAGCGGAGTGCTGATCAGCGCGCAGCGTTTTCGGGTGACTGCCGTGAGCTTTTCTGACGCTTCTACCCAGCTGATAGGCACCTTGGGTTTAGGACGCCCTCTTGGCATCGTATCCTCCGATTTAGCCACCGAATTCAACTTGGGGCTGCTGGAAGAAATGGGGTTCGCCAAAGGCGGGCTCTTTATCGGCGGCGTGCTGGCCGCTGGCGGCACCCTGCTGTACCTCACCCCCACTTTAGCTTTTCGCGGCCGTTTTGGGCACGGCGGGATCGCGTGGCTCTTAAGCATGGGGTTCGGTTACGGCATGGGGGGCGCCTCACGGGGCTTCGTTGTCACTGCCGGTTACGACATTACTTTGGGTTCCACTGCGGTAGTCGGTTTTGGGGGAAGCTATTTTCTTCCAAGCCCTGCCGTCACGGGAGCCCTGACGGGGTTCTTAGGTTTACGAGTGGGCTTCTCACTAGGTCGATGACGGTTTCATGAAGGGATGCATGATCCGCGGTCTTGCCATTTTACTCACAGTTCTTTCGGTCGGGTACCTGCGCGCTGAACTACCCGAGAACGGGCTCCAGTCGATTCCGCTCGATGTCCCCACTTTGTCCCGACCCGAGAACCGAGAATACCAAGTGGTGCCCAATGGAAACAACTTGGAGCTCATCACTCCCTATGGGAAGCGGATCCTTTTCGGAGATCGCGGCCTGAGGGAATCGCGCGGCTACCGCATTGAGATTCCCTTGAGTGAGCTACGGCCTCCCGAACTTACGAAAGCACCGCCAAGCCCCCGAGACCCTGCAAGCCTGCCGGGGGACGAGACTGTAAAAAAACCGGATGGGGATTCTAAGGGCGATAGCCTTGAATCGCCCAAAAGCCTCGCTTTGCCAGAGAAGGCCGTTGCGCCGATTTACGACGATACCGACCGGCTGATCCTGGAAGCGAACCGCCTTTTCAACCGCGGCAAGTATTACGCTGCGTCGCTCACGGTGGAAGATCTCCTTTCTAAGCGGCCCGACTATGCGCGCGCCTGGGTAATGAAAGGCAGCTTAATGTACGTCCAGGGCCAAAAAGACTTGGCTAAAGTCGCTTGGAAAAAAGCGGTTGAGCTGGATCCTTCCAATGAGCAAGTGAAAGCTTTCTTGGGGAGGATCAAGTGAAGCGTGTTTTGCTTTTCTTGCTCTTATCTATACCCTTGTGGGGCGAGCCCTTGGACCCTCTTGCGGTATCCAGCAAAGTGCAGTCAGATTTAGAGAACCTGTTAAGCCGGTTGATACCCCCTGAAAAGTTCTTGGTTCAAGTCAATACGGACGTTTCCACTCGCTCGGAGCGGCGGCTTGTCGAAGGCGACGAGTTTATTTCCCCACCTGAGAAAAAACCACGCGTGGTAGAGCCCATGCCAGGCTTTGTCCCTGAAACTTCCGAGTTGGAAGTGGACTCTGTTGCGCCCGCTGCCCGTAGGTCGTTTCGGTTGGTTGAAATACCTGAGCTTCGGGCGGTGCGGGTCAATGTCGGCTTTGATCAAGCGATTGCTCGAGAAACGTTGAACCGAGCAGAGTTCTTGGTCCGGTCGTATGTGCAAAATAATTACCGCGGACTGGGAAGCCTCATTTTTTCAAGTTTGCCCATGCTCCCTTCTGAAAAAGAAGCCTTGAGGGCGCTGGCTTCCGAAAAAGAAGCAACAAAAAAACCAGAGGAGCCGGTAAAGCCTCTTTCCGAGTCCGATATTCTTTGGAACTACGCTCGCTGGGCTGTTTTTGGGATTTTAGTGGCGTTGCTTCTTTTGTCGGTTCGGCGGCCTGCCCCAGCAGCCTCGCAAAGCGCAGCCCCTCGGAGGTCGCTTTCGCCCACCGAAGACCTTTTGAATAAAGCGAGCCTGGCCTCGCTGTTCTCGAAACAAAACGCAAGCCCCCCTCCGCCGGAAAAGATTGAAGCGGATAGTGCTAGTGAACTTCGAAAACGTGCCGTCGGGCGTTTCATCTCGCGGGCCCAGGCCTTTCGGCAGTACTACTTGATGCTATCGAGAGAAGCAGCGGATGAGCTGTACTCCTGCATCAGCGGGCCGGCACTGAATCGGTTGCTCAGCGGCCTTGCGATTACCCCCCCTTCCGAAACAGGGGCACCAAGCAATATTGAAGAAGTGCTCTTGCACCATTTAAAAGAGTTTGAAGAATACGTGCAGGCAAAAGACTGGCAGGATCGCCAGTTCTTTGGTTTTTTGCAGAACCTTTCCAACGAGCAGCTTGCCACTTTAGTCGCAAGCCAAAAGCCCGTAGCGGCGTGCGTGATTCTTAGAATGATGCAGGCAAGGCAGTCGGCGGCTGTTTTGGATCTCATGTCAGCGGCAAAGCGCCACGAGATACTTTCTCAAGTAGCTTCGATTGCGGAAGTGGCGTTTTCGGACATTGTGAACATTGAACGCGAAGTGCGCATTGCCGCCAATCAAGTCCCCGAACGCTACCTGGGCTCGCAAAAAGACGACGCAGAGTTTTGGGGAAGCGTGGTGAGTGAGTCCAATGACCAGGACCCCATCTACGATGAGCTGGAACACACCCGCCCCGACCTTGCGGCGGGGCTTAAAAAATTCAAGTTCCGCCTAGAAGAAGCAGCTTCGCTGCCCGATTCATTGCTCCATAAAGTACTGGGGGGAGTCGACAACGAAGAACTTTGCTTAGCCCTATCCACGTGTACTGCCGACGTGCGCGATGTGCTTTTGGACGCTTTGTCCCCTTCGCGAAGGAACGTCCTTATCAACTTGTTTCCGACGTACCGCGGGGCTCCTCCTGCTCAAGCACAGCCGGCCAGAGCGAAGTTAACCAAACGCATTAGAGAGGCCCTCACATGATTCTTAAACTTCTGGGCTTTGCGATCATCGGAGGCTGCTTTTCGGTCGTTTACCTTTTTGAAGATGTTTCTAGCGCTTCGGGTTTTTTAAGGCTTTTACACTGGCCCGCGATGGTTTTGACCGGCGTGGGTCCCATCGGGCTTGTGATGCTTTGTTTTGACGGAAACGTTTTATCCCGAACGATCCGGACGGTGTTTGCTACCTCTCCCGGTTCGTTAGTTCGCAGAGCGCGCCGAGAATCGCTTTTACTTGGGCGCTGGGGGCGCGAATTTTACGAAGAAGGTCCCGAGATTTTTGAGCGGATCGGAGGGCCCGGCCTTTCCGACTTCGTGAAAGTCATGATTGAACGCCTCGTCGTGCGGGTGCCTACGCGCGACATTCGAGAAATGTTGGAGAACGAGCGAGATCACCGCCGTGGGCGAATGTTCCAATGCCTGAACGTCGTGAATTTGGGCGTGCGGCTTGCTCCTTCCATGGGGATGTTAGGGACGATCCTGGGGATGGTTCGCCTGCTGTCTACGCTGGAAGATCCTTCCCACATTGGTCCCCACATGAGCCTTGCGTTGCTTACGACCTTTTATGGCCTCTTTTTCTCGTTAGTCGTGTGGACCCCTCTCCAGCAAAAAATCGAGCGAGTCTTGGATATTGAGTTAGAGCACTTCAACCAAACCGTGGCCTGGCTTGAAACTTTAGAGAACCGAAAGCCTATTTCGTATTACGCCGAACCTTTGGGAGTGGAGTCGCCAACGCCAGTCGGCGAGAGAGCTGCTTAGCCCATGGGAAGCCGAACTCCACGCCGCCGCAAAGACGACTCGGGAGAGTT
The DNA here is from genome assembly GCA_031425635.1 of Pseudomonadota bacterium. Lineage (GTDB taxonomy): Bacteria > Bdellovibrionota > FAC87 > UBA2466 > UBA2466 > JAIEOG01. Next base: position 8,325 of record JANPJT010000061.1, on the reverse strand, counting down.
TCTGTGGCTGATGAGCCTTGCCGATTTGATGATCCTTTTGTTCATTCTCTTTGTTGTCTTGTTTAGCGCAAGCTTTAAAAAAATGAAGCAAAACGATTTCAACGCTATTGCGGCGAGCCTTCGAAACGAGCCTCCGCCCGCCAACCCAATTGATAAAGTAGCGGCAAATTTGCAGAAGTGGGTCGACGACCAGAAGCTCAATGATAAAGTTTCTGTGGAAAAGGTCGACGACACGGTCCTTTTGCAGATAAAGGACAAACTGCTATTTTCGAGCGGGGGCTACGATATTTTGCCTGGAGGGGTTAGCACAGTCCGATCGCTTGAAAAGACACTCGAGTCGGTTCCTTCCAGCTACCAAATAGGGATCGAAGGCCACACCGACGATACGCCCATCGCTTCAAGAACTATCCGGGACAACTGGGACCTGTCTTCCAAACGCGCGATGGCGGTCATGCAGACCCTAACGCTCTCGGACTCCGTTCTAAAGCGCACTGTGATTATGGCCTATGGTGATACCCGCCCCCTAGTCCCCAACCGGTCACCGGCCGGTAAACCCATCGCTGAAAACCAAAGCAAGAACCGTAGAGTCACGCTGCGGATTTTCTGACCCCGCAACCTTCCCGAGCGCTTGCTGTTGGTAAGGGCGAGTGGTAAAAATCGTGCAACCGCATGGCGCTTAAACACTCTTGGTCCACACCCTTTCTTTCCGACAGGTCGTTCGTGGCACTTGCGTGTGCATTCGTGTTGCTCGGCCAAACTGGCTTGGTGCGCGGGGAGAACAAAGATTGGTTAGCGTGGTTTGCGGCCAGTGTTTTCACGATTTTCTTTCTTCTCAAAGCGGCCACTCGCAGCCCACCGCTCCAAGCTGCCACACAGCGTTTTTTCGTCGTTCTTTGGGCCATCGGGCTCACGGACGCCATCGTAGTGCGGTGGTGGCGGGTCTCTAGCTGGAGCGATTTCGGTGGCTCGCTTGCGCTTCTTTTCGCTAGTACAGTGGTTTTGGTAAGGGCTCTGCGTCCCTTTGCAAGCGCGTCCCGGCCCGTTTCTCTCGCGCTAACTGCCATCACGCTACTTTATGCAGTCACTCGACTGAGCTTTTGGCATAAAGGGTTTCTCGGCCCCTTAACGCAGTGGAGCGATGCGGTTCTGCCGGGAGGACTCATCGCCGCCTGCCTTTTTCTACCTCGGGTGTTTTCTTCGGATCCTCCACCAAACGCTCGGCCCTGGCGGTCCACGCTCATTGCAATCGGTGCGTTTGGGTTGCTTAGCGTGTTCACTCCCATTGAGCCTTACACAGCCGCGCACCATTGGTCTTTTTATTTGGGCCCGGTCGATTTGGTGCGCGCGGGGGGGCATTTGCTCCACTCGGTTCCTAGCCAGTACGGCTTTGGCAGTATTTTGGCGCTTACTCTTTTGCCTTTCGATTCTGTCACTTCACTTTACCTCGCCGTCTGGGGCAGCACGCTCGCTTTTGCAGCGCTGACCGTTTGGAATGCTTTGAAGTGTTTTGGACCCAGCCCAGGGCTGAAGGGCATTGCCGTTGCGGGTGTCTTTGCAGCGGTTTATGTCTTGCCCGGTTGGGTTTTGGGCGCGTCAGGGATTTTTTCGTGCCCTTCGGTGACGGGTTTTCGTTTCCTTTGGTCGGCGCTGATCGCCGTTTGGATCCCTTCGCTTTATTCTGAACCCAAACCGTTCGTCCAAAAATTACTTTTTTCTTTCACAGTCGGTTGGGCTTCGCTTTGGGCTTTCGAATCTTTTCTCTACACTACGGCTGTAGTTGGTTTTTCCCTCGTCGGCGCGATGGCCTTTTCGATGAGGTCGGGCTCCTTCAAGCCGCTTCGGGTTTTTGGTGAACGCGTAGGGGTCCCAGCGTTGATCGGCCTCGGCAGCGCAGTCGCAATCACGTATTTGGTGTATCAAGTGAAGTGGGGTCTGTGGCCCGACGTTTACGCTTTCATCGAATTTCCAAGAGCTTACTCCAACGGTTTTGGTGCTTTGGGAATCGCATGGCATGCCGCCGCAGTCTTCTTAGGTTTTGTGGCTTGGGCCTTGGGATTCTCGTGTGTCTTGGCGGTGGAGCGAGGTGGCTCGCCCAACCAAGCGCCCTCGTTAAATTCGTTTGCGGCAATGGGTTACACGCTCGGAGTTCTCACCTACTTCATCTCCCGGTCTCACGACAATAATGCGTTAAACTTAGTGCCTTCGATCCTTCTTGCGCTCTCGATGGCTGTTCCGGAGCTGCCTCGGGAGCCGCTCTCTAGGCTTGCCGTTCAAACGAAGCCCGTTATCCGCGCGCTATGGTTTCTGACGATCGCTTTTTCGCTAGCACTCGGCCTTAGGTATTTTCCGCTGCAAAAACAGCCGCCGCTTCTGGGGCTGGATCGTACTTTGATTGAGGCTCAAATCCCGCCTGGTGAACGCGCGATTGTGGAAGCCATCCGGGCCCACAGTGCGCGGGGAGGAAAATTTAGCGCGGCCCCTGACGGGCCCGATCTCTTTTCCTCGACCTTTCTCCCGTTTATCCAAGGCCTGCCGGTGGCCCCCGCCGCTGAGTACTCCATTCTCGATCCTGAACGGCAGGCAGAGTACTTAGATCGCTGGGGTAAGCTTTCGGCGCCGCACGAGCTCTTAGTCCTCTGGCCGACCCGCGATTGCCAACGACCGCCTGCTGGAAATCCGTTTGGCAGCCATTTAGAAAAGAAAGCGAGTTCGGTTGGCCCCTGTGAGACTTATGGCGCGTGGTCGCTGCAACGCTACGAAATGCGATGAGCTCCTTTAAGCGGTTGGATCGGTTAGTCAACGTTCTCTGGGTGGGTGTGGCCCTGCTGTATCTGTGGCGGTGGGAAGTTTTTTTCAATTCGGATTTCAGCATTGTGGGGCTGACCGCGCTGGAAACGCTGCGGAGTGGCACCTGGTTTATTTTTATTCCGGGCACCGGGTACCAGGGTCTCCTGCTTTGCAGCACAGCAACCGCTTTGTTTTACAAGCTGTTCGGGCCGGCCCCTTGGGTGCTAAATCTTTGGCCAACGTTGGTGTTCATTGCGTTGCTGCCTGCGTTTCGTTACTCGGTTACTTTGTGGCATGGAGCTCGAGCCGCAAGCTTGGCGTGCTTAGTCCTTTTGTTTAGCCCGCCGCTCTTCCATCACCTGGTGCTGCGCAGCCACCCTAATTTGGGAGAAGTGATTCTGCTTGGCTGCTGGCTCTTTATTTTATTGCACCGGCAAAGCCCCCTTCAATCAATGAGAGCCCGCTGCTTTTGCATTGGACTGATCACGGGATTGGGAGTTTATCTAGCGGGGCAATTCCTTTTTTTCGTCGCCGCAGCCGCTCTCTCCATCGCAAGCGATACGCCCAAGGCGCGGGTTTCTGGTCGAGCGACCAAAGCCCTGTATTTCCTGATCGCCGTTTGTGCTGTTCTTTGGCTTCTAGGGTGGGAACTTGGGCCCTTGCGCACCGACCGGTTGCAAGCAACGTTTACCTTTGTGGCTTTAGCCCTTTTACTTCGGGTGGTCCAGCAAACGGTTTTGAACGCGTCCCCGCCGCGCTTTTCAGGTTCCTTAACCCTCGCCCTAGGTGCGCTGGTTGGCTATAGCCCCAAACTGCTCTTTCAGTGGTTTGGAGGGACGAGCATGGGGCGAACCCAGATTAGCGGGCGAGTCGCCGACGTGGTCCAACGGATGGATTGGTTTAGCCAAGGGTGGGCGCAGTCTCTTTTTGGGATCACCGAACCCCCATGGGCGATTGCAGGGATTCTTGCTGTGTCGGTGCTTCTTCTGGCGCTGGGGGTTCTCATCGATTGGCGAAAGCGGCCGCTTTCCCCGTTTCTGCTGCTTCCCTTAGCCAACGGGGCGGCCTGTTTGGCGGGAAGTGCGTTTGTTTCCCCGAGCTGCGTTTGGTACTTTGTTCCGGCGTTTGCCGGGGCTTCAATAGTAATCTCTAAATTGTTTACTTTGGCTTGGGGTTCGGCGCGATCTTTAGCAGCCGTTATAGCAATGGTTTACTTTGGCTACGGAGCCTATGTTATCGGAAGCGACTTGCTGGCGGTTGGCCCGTCGGCAGCCCACGAGCTGACCTATATGCACGTGAGTAAAACGAGCGCGGCCCGCACTTTGGTTCAGCTAGCGGAAGCGAATGGATTCAGCAGCGGCTACGCTGACTACGACTTTGCCTACGCGACGACGTTGCTTTCGAACGAGCGCGTGACTGTCGCGCCGCTTCAGTCATCCTTCCTGCCCTGGATCGCGACAAGAGCCGCAGCCGCAAAAAGATTTTTCACTGTGACACCTGCCTCTAGTCAAACTTACGCAGCGGGGCAGCGGTTAGTGACGGTGAGTCCCTTGCGCGATAACCCGCTTCTTTCTCGCAAGCGGTCGGCCCTGCTCACTCGCCCGCAAAAAGTGGTTCTGGATGGGCGGGAGTGGGACTTTTTGGAATGGCAGCAGCCAATCAGCGGCTCGGGCGAATAAAGCTTACGCGGTAACTCGAACGAGTGCTCCAAAATGGCATCTGACGCGGTGCAAGAACACAGAATTCCGTTTGCGGATTCTCGCTCGTTTCCAAAGAGGCGTTCGGGCCTCACACCCATTTACTGCATTGCATTACGAGCAAACCCATGTAATGCCCAATAGTGGGTGGGGGGCTTGATGATGATTGTTCGAAGTTTGGGGATTTGGGGCGTTCTTTTCGCGGGGCAGGTGACGGTACTGGGAAGCCCGCCGGCTTTCGATGCCGCGCTCCAAGAAATCCGTGGACGCTACGAGCACGCACGCCCGCTTTGGGCCCTCGAGGGACTCCAGAACTTAGCACCTGTTTGGGCGGCGCAAGCCGACAATGAAGATGAAAAGAAGCGGCTTGCTGCTATCTCTTTTGGGTCTCCCGAGTACTGGACGCAAATGCGGCTTCGGTATGGGCTTCACCCGCTCCCGGCAAATGAGAGAACTCCTGCAAATGCGCAGATGCCATTGGGTCTCAACCAGACCAAAGCTCGGGTGCTGCCGGCGTCGGGCCTTTTCGGGGAATGGAAAGCGGGAGTCCAGGTAAACTGCCGTTTTTGCCATTCCTCGGTTCTTTTTACGTCTTCGGACTCGAAGCACGCAAAACCCCAACTTGCGGAGGGCATGCCCAACCCCTTCCTGGATTTCGAGCGCTTGCACCAAGATGTCGCCGCAGCGGGGGATACTCCGGTGGGCCATCTTTTCCGCCGCAACCCGCCGCGGGGCTTCATCAACTCTGCCGACTTTTTTGGTGTTTTGATCCCGTACTTACGCCCCGAGTACCCGAAAGTCAGCTTGCTGCGCTACAACGCCGTGTTTACGGGTAGGCCAGGCAACGCCTATGTTCGCCCGCTGGAGCCGTTGGTAGCACTGATTCCCTACTTAAAAACCCAGCCTTGGACGAGCTTCAAACACAAGCTGGCCGGAACGGCTTTGAATGCCGTTCCTGATCAACCCCAGCCAATTGGAGGCAATGGCCTCTACGTCGACGGCGGGTTCTTTGGCAATACGGCGGATGTCACCTACGCCATGGCCATGAGTATCGAAGTGGACGGCAGCGACTACATCGATGCGAAAAACCAGTTTGCTGCCGTCGTCCCGTCGTATTTTAAGACGCTTCGAGCGCCTTCTTACCCGTTCCCTATCGACCAGAAAAAAGCCGCACAAGGCTTCGAAGTTTTTTCGAAGCATTGCGCTGAATGCCACGGAGATTTCGCCCTCTCTGGCGAGGGCCGCTACGAACAAACTTCCTATCCCGGCAAAATTATCCCTTGGGAAGAGGTCCAAACCGACCGGCTTCGTTTGCTGTACGGCTACCAATTCTCCGAAGAGCAACGAAAGAAATTCCTGGACGGCACGGTGGTCAGAACCTACGGGTATAAAGCCCCTCCTCTCGAAGGCATTTGGGCTAGATCTCCCTACCTTCACAACGCCTCAGTACCTAACCTTGTCCAGCTTCTAGACTCGTCTCGCCGCATGAAGAGTTTTGGAATTTACCCCGACTCCACCGATCCAGCCAACTTTGACACAATCCAAGTCGGCTGGAAGGCCATCGATTTGTCGTCTCTCTCTCGTCGAGAGATGGTAGCGAGGGTGAAGGCGGAACCGTATTTGCGTATCTACTATCCGGATTACCAGTCGGCTTCCGAAATGGAGAAACTGAAAACTTCGCTGCGTAGGTTAAACAATCCGGTAGTCGATCCCGAAAAGCCGCAGGAGTGGACGGGGATGGCTAATACGGGCCACACTTTCGGCGATGTTTTGAGTGCGCCTGAGCGCGAGTCGCTCATTGAGTTCCTGAAGGCGTTGTAAACCGCAACTGGCGAAGGGTTTTTCCGAAAGGATTTTCCTCTTAAAATAAACAAATATAAGTCTATTGTTAAAATTCTTTAAAAAGGCCTCCGCACCCTGGTCAAACCGAGCGGGACTCAAAAGGCCCCCGGTTTACTAGAGAGCGCTAAGAAAGCCGTTCACGCCTTAGATTCCTTCAAAAAAGGGGCATGCGGTTTGCAGAGCTTTCCCCCAAACGATTAAACCGGGAGGCCTTTATGGATTATTACGTGTTACCCAAGCTACCTTATGCATTCGACTCGCTTGAGCCTTTCATCGATGCAGCGACGATGAAGGTCCACTACGAGGGCCACCACGCCACTTATGTTAAAAAGCTCAACGAAACCCTGCGCGAGTACCCGCATTTTCGAAAGCCTGTAGAAGAAATTCTCTCCTCACTCGAGACCGTGCCGCTTGAGATCCGCGCCGCGGTCCAAAATAATGGGGGCGGGCATGAAAACCATACCTTATTTTGGACCCTGCTCACGCCGAAGAGCGGTGGGAAGCCCGAAGGAGAATTCGCCGCCAAGCTCAAGGAGAGTTTTGGGAGTGTAGAAACGTTTCAGGAAAAATTCACCGATGTAGCGGTAAAGCATTTCTCCAACGGCTGGGCATGGTTGTGCTCCGACCCAAGGGGGGAGCTCAGTGTCTATTCCACAAAAGACCACGAAAGCCCGCTTACCCAACACCAAACTCCCCTGCTCACGCTCGATCTCTGGGAGCATGCCTACTATCTCAAGCACCAGAACAAACGCCCTGATTTCGTAAAAGATTTTTGGACGGTCGCCAATTGGGACGAAGTCTCCGCCCGCTGGAGCGAGTTCAAGAAAAACGGGAGCACCCACCGCGAGTGGCGATTTGCCTCCTAAGCGATGCGGCGCGCTCCTTTTGGTTATTTTTGCCACCCTGGCGTGGATCGCGACAAGAGCCGCAGCCGCAAAGAGATTTTTCACTGTGACGCTTGCTTCCGGTCAAGCTTACGCAGCGGGGCAGCGGTTATTGGCTGTGAGTCCCTTGCGTGATAAACCGCTTCTTTCTCGCCAGCGATCGGCCCGTCTCATCCGCCCGCAAAAAGTGGTTTTGGACGGGCGATAGTGGGATTTTTTGGAATGGTGCTAGCCAGTCAGCGGCTGGGACGAGTAACGCTTACTGAGAGCGGCAAGGTGCACACGCTCCCGCACCTATCTTGTCGCTCCCCGTACGACGGCGCTACTTGCTCCACTCAGACACGAAGAAAACAAACGTCTTTGGGTACGTGGGAACGTCCAGCCGTCTCCACGCTCTGGCAACAGTGTGGACGAAATTCACCAAATGTGGGCACTGCAGCAACCGTTCGTTCTCCGCACTCCGGTCGATTTCCCAATCAACCATTCTTCGCGACCAATCGTAGTCTTCGCGCGACGGAAGCGTGGTTGGCAGCGCCCAAGTGTGAACGGCATCTTGCGCAGGCAGATTCAAAGCTCCCACATAGGTCGTTCGGGTTTCCTCCAAAACTCGGAGCGCCGAAGCCAGCACCGACACCAAGCGATCCAGGTGTGCTTCCCGGCCCAGCCGCGAATCAAAACTTCGGTCTATTTCGCGGAACTCGCGAACCGATTCCGAGTCGGGCCGAACCGCTGGAAGGTTCACGTGGCTGGAATAAGCCTGCAAATTCTCCCGAACACGGGGGGCATTTTCTTGCAGCCACTGTCGAATTGACCGGAGTGTTAGTCTGCTTTCCAAACCGTCATCGGAGATCGTATTCGACGCGTACACCGCGACCAGCAGCAACTTTTCGAATTTGTCTCGCAGGCCGACAATGGTTTCCCATTCTCGCAGCAGGTCGTTCTTGTGTTTGCCTAAGCTCGTTCGCTCGTGCGATGCGAGATTCTCGGCGTTAAACCGATCGTACCAGTAGGTGAGCGATCCCCAGTGGGTGTCGACGGAGGGAGCGCTTTCGGAATCCCTGCCGTAATCGGAGAAGTCGACGATAACAGGGACGCCCGTCGGGGAAACAGCCAGG
>JANPJT010000060.1:0-4620 GCA_031425635.1 Pseudomonadota bacterium | reverse complement strand
TTTGCTTGCGGATGAAAAGTTCCACGAGACTTCGCGATTGGTCAAAGGGAGGGTGAGGCTCACGCAGTCAGCGCTGCTTTTGGCCCTCAGCGGCTACGCAGTGCACTCTGCTTGGAGCATTTTAGGCGTGGGCCAAATGACCCCAAAGGAATTTGTGGGTTTGCTCCTGAGCGTTTGGGCGGGGAATGAAGCGCTTTATTGGTTGGTTTGGGAAAGGTTTCAGTGGATTGATCCGGTGACTAAGTGGGGAGGCAAAGAAAACTACGACGCCTTGACGGACGCTTGGACAAAGCTTCTTGCGTTAGATCCCCAGCTAACCGCCCAAAAAGCGGCTTCGGCCGCGACCACTAAACTTTTCTCGAACCAAAAACATGCCGATCCGCATTCAGACGCCGCGCTTGACGCGCTTTTGAACGGCCTGCGGACCTTGCCTGCTAGCGAGACCCGCTTGATTCGGGATGAGCTTTTCGAACTCTTTCTCACGGAGCTGGAGGATGGCAACGCGAGCAGGTCCTTAACCATACTCAAAGCGCTTCGTCAGAACTCGCCCCATTCTCGCGCGGCTCAAATGAGTGAAGTCGTTGCTCGCATTTTCAAATTAAGGGTCGAAATCGAACGAACATGCCTCTACCGGCAGGCGCTGCGCGCTTCGGTGAGGCTTGCGGCGCTTGGACTGGTAGTTTTCGGCTCGAACAGCATTCTCCAATACCTTTTGCCCGCTGACCTCCAAGCGTGGCGCTTAGTTCCCAACTGGATTCTCACGGGATTGGGGGTGCGCCGGATCTTTCCGCATGTTTGGAAGCCCCACCGTTTAGAGGCTTTGCGCCGGGCAGCGACACGGCAAGAAGTCGAAATCCGAGAAGCTTTTCGAGAGCTGATGGCGATTGATCCATCCGGAGAAGCGGTAGAACGGATAGTCAAATACGATTCCGGCGCCCCGGCGCACCGATTGGTAGGGTTTGCGGCAGGCGATTCCCTTGCAGAATTCCCCAACGGGGAACGCACTCGAAAACTGTGGAACATTGTCAGCTGGGAGCTCTCGACTCCCCACCCTTCGGGAAGTCGCGTTCAAGATCTTTTGTCGAAGACTTTTGCTGCTCAACGCACTTGCGTGCAGCGCCTCGTTGAAGTCTTTCAACGTTTTGGGGCGGCTATCAATGATTGAACCAATCGCCTAGGCGCAGCTTTTGTTCGTTTGGTTTTCTGCTAAACTAGCAGGAACTTTTACCACCTTCCTAAAGGGGCTTTCTCATGTTGGTTCGAACGCTTCCTTCTTTGCTCCTACCGGTTTTGCTTTTTGCTTCGATCGCCGCGGCGGAGGAATACTGTAAGTTTAAAGGCAAAGACATACGAACGACTGACACAGCCGCCGTGGCAAAAATAGATGGAACGGTCCAGTGCTCGTACAGAGGAGAAACAACTGTTGGTATTGAGTATCTTTATGAGCGAGGGGCCCTAAAAAAAGTGCGAGAATTCTATAGGCCATCCGGAAAGAAGAAAGCGGAGTATGGGATTTTTGACCCTCAGCAGTCTGCTGCTAGCTCCGACAACCGAGAGGGCGTTTGCAAGAGATGGCGGGAAAACGGCTCCCTCGAAAGCGAAGAAACGTTCGAGCGAGGGCGGTTAGTCGTCAGCTACCGGTACGATGAGTCCGGCGATCTGAACACGCTAGAAATGTACGGAAAATCTGGCTCCGACAAGAAAACGCTGATTGAGTTCACTGCGGGGGGAAAGATTGAAGCGATCTATTGCGGCAATGCGTTCTCCGAAACAAAATACCGTAAGCTTTGTGGTTTCGAAGGGGTTTCCAAAGTCGCTCTCTATTCGAAGGACGGCAAGGTCGAAGCCTTTCGAACTTTCCTCAACGGGCGCCTAATGGAAACAGCGAAAGTCGACCCAGAAACCGGGACGACTTTAGCTTCCGAAACGAAAGCGAAAGAAGGAGCGGATGGGATACAGTCTGACTTTTATGCGAATGGCAAAATAAAGCAGGAGAAGCGGTACAACGTCGAGAAACGTTACCACGGGGTTCAAAAGGAGTATTCCGAAGACGGCACCCTGGTGCGCGACGCCCATTTCGAGAATGGCTTCATGACCGAAGAACACCTTTACTACCAAAATGGCCACGCCAAATCCCACACCAAGCGAGTGCAGGATGGGCGTGCAGTGAAAGTGGACTCAAAGCAGTATTGGGATGACGGCAAACGGATGTTTGAGGGGTCCTACCGAGAGTTAAAGCGTCAGACGGAGTTTTGGCCGGGCAGCATTTGGTCTTACGAGGATTTGCAGCCCTTCGGAAAACACACCCGATGGTTCGAGACCGGGCGGACGGAGAGCGAAGCTTTTTGGGAGCAGGGCAAGAAAGTGGGGATCTGGAAAAACTATGATCGGCGCACGGGAAATTTGCTCGACGAAAGCTACTACGAGAACGACGTCCTCGTGCGGGTGCGGACTTTTGTCGACGGTATGCTAGAGACGGACGAAGTGCTTTTTCCTGATGGTTCCCGGAAATCCAAAACGAAAGCAAAGCCCTAAGAACAGCGGAAAGCTTTTGACAAGTTTAGTGGAGAATCGATAGCAACAAGCTGGGGGTAAAGTTTGGGGATCGCAGGCAAATGGGGGAGGAGCTTTGCGGTTTTGTTTTGGTGCAGCTTCGCTTTTGCGCAAAAGAGTTCCTCCTGCGGGCGTTTTCTCTTAAGGCCCCTAGAACCCTATCTCAGCTTCGCGATAACCGATCAACGAGGGATACCGTTAAAGGGGTGGCTCACCGTGCAGGACGGAAACCTTTGGTTTTTTCCGAGCCTCGACGAGCCTATCCTGATTGCCTCGTCCGACGACCCACCTCGTTTAGAGCCTTACGTTTCTTTAGCAAAGAAACGGTTCATCATTGCTTGCGAGCCAGAAAACGAAAGCGAACCATAAACAGTCTGATTTACCTGTTTCCAAAAGTTTTCCGGTTTGCTCGGTGAGTCCGTCTACTTAGACGGACTCAACCCGCAGGCGGGAGGTGGTTGGGACGGCCTTTCCGGTTACTTCAATTCCGGTGTGCAGCTTGAATCTGGCTGGCTGCACATTGGCTATTCAAAATAGAGCGCTTCTGCAGGCTACTTAGTTGCCAGGAGTCGGTCGACGCCCCTTTTAATAGCGTCTTTCGCTTTACCTACTCCCGTTTGTATTTTCCCTCCGATTCTCTCGCTCAGCCCCTGCGCCTCCGTTTCGGTTTGGCCAGTGGCATGGCCTACCTCTTGTTTGATTTTGCCTTTCATTTCTTTCAATTTGCCTATCACTCGATCTTTATTCACTATCGACTCCTTCTTTGCAGCCGTGCCGCGAACCTCAGTACGCGAACGCTGCTTTTCCAACAACACAAACCAACATTAAGTAACTTCCCCAGACAAGAAACAGCATTTTCATGGCCTCTGCCCTCCCTCGGTTCAATTCAGAACCTTTCGCCCTTGGATAATGCGGATAAGCGCCACCGCAATCGCGACTACTAAGAGAATATGGATGTAGCCATTAATCGTGTAGGAACTCGCCATTCCCAGAAACCAAGCGACCATTAATACAACAAAAACTGTCCAAAGCATTTTCGTGTCCTCCTAAATGCATTGGAGGTGCAGCTTCTATGCCAGGGGTTTGCTTCAGTTAAAGCAGAGTTTTGCCGCATTCGGGTCCTGGAGTGTCTCCGAAATCATACACCTGGGGCTGGGAGCGTAATGAAACATTCAAGTGACTCGACGCATTAAATAAGTTACTGTTGGGTCTTCCTTCAAGAGGTGCAATGGTTTTTCTCGGCCTGAAATCACAGTTTGCCAGGTTGAAAGTCGTAGACGGCCGGCAGCTGATGCGTCGCCTCGGCGTTGCGGCGCTCGTCTTTGCCGTCCTATTTGGGTGCTTGCTTTGGAAACACATTGAGTCCTTTAGAGCTCAACGAAAATTAGCTGATTCCCTCCCGGCGATCCGTGCGGTCTTAGCCGATGTCAACCAACAGAATTTGCCCGGTTCGGTTCTTGATGAGGCCATCTTAAAGAGCGTCGCTGCGCTGAAGCGTGAAGAAGGACTGGTTGCCGGATCTTCTGTCTTAGCGCTTCTCTTCGTTTTAGCCGTTGCGATTTTCATCGTGCTACCCGCTCGAGACTTAATTGCAAGCCAGCAACGAGAGCGATGGGCAGCTTCCGAAATGTTAGCTAGCCGCAATACGGAACTCGGCTTTTCCGAATGGGAAGTGGCGTCGCAAAAGCGGATACTGCAGTTTGTATTGGACCATGTGAGTGAGTCGGTAGTGGTTTTTAGTTCGACGGGAGCTCTTCTTTTGCAGAATAGCGCAGCTAAAACCCTATTCCAAAATGTCGAGCACGCAGCCGACATCGATCGTTGGGAAACAGGCGTCGAGCTCCTCGATATTGACAGCTCCCTTGCCCTTGCGGCCGATCAAATGCCAGTGCGAGTCGCGTTGAAAGGCGGGGTTTTTAGCCCAAGGTTGTTGGAGATCCGAAGTTCCCAGCGGGCCGAACCGCATTTCGTGGTCGTCGCTGGGTATCCCTTACTGGATAAAGAGGGTGCAGTCGTGGCCGCCATCGGTTCTTTCCATGAAGTGACGGAGAGCGTTCAGCGGGAGAT
>JANPJT010000059.1:0-6194 GCA_031425635.1 Pseudomonadota bacterium | reverse complement strand
CCGCGCTTGCCACGCCTCGTTTGGCGATGAAGCTTGGCGATAATCACTCCCTGAGCCTTTACGACCCGGCAGATTTAAATTTTGTAAACAAAATCGTCCTCAATCCTGGAGGTGCTCAGCCAGGAATTTCAGTCAATGGCGAACGCCTAGCTACCGTAGCAGAAGTAGCAAGCGGATATGTTCCACTAAGCGGGCCTCTAGCTATCTCCAGCGGGAAGGTTGGTATTGGCACCGTTGTCCCTGATGCCAAGCTTACGGTAAACGGCGCTGCCAATATCGGACAGCCTGCGATCTATGGATACAATTCGAATGCTGCGCTCACGGTCTCTCCTGTAGGCTCTTCTGCTTCCCAGGGCGGAATTTACATCCGTCAGGAATCCCAGAACGGAGCAGAAGATAACTTTGCGATCGCATTCGGTACAGGCGGAACTAGTAAGCAATGGTGGGTGGATAATTATGGAATCAATAGGACAATGGGAATTGTGATCGGGGATGTCGCTTATCCGAGTAACTATTTCGGCGCCTACTCATCCGGCTTGAATATCATCAATACAACGAGCGAAAGTGTTGGAGACTTCCAAACTCGCACAGGGGGGACCAATCCGAGAGCGATATTTAGATTCTCAGCATCAACGAATGAGTTTCTTTACTTCGGAGTCAAGAAATTGACCGCGCTCGGATTTAGTCAATATGCCTATTACAATGCCTTCGGGGATACTAATAATCCCATAATGGTTGTCAACGATAGCGGATTTGGAAATGGAAACGTCGGAGTGGGCACGGCAACGCCTTCGGCTAGGCTTCATGTGGCTGGCACCGTTCTCCTAGAGGGAGCAGTTGAAATGATGGGCTCAGTGCGAATACCTCGCCAAGGCGATATTCTCATGGGTGAATTCGGCTTGTAAAGCCAAGGCGCAACTTGCTTTGATAAGTATAAATATGAAGGTAATTCCTCCCAAGCCACGAGTCTTATCTGGCGTAGCTAGTTTCCTTTTTTGCACGCTGACTGTGTGGGCTGACAGTCCCTTGACGCAGGTAGGTGCAATTATCATCGACCCTACAAATGCAGTAAATGTCGAGCTGCTGTTAAAGGGGCCGGCATATCCGGAGGCGCCAACAGGCGAATTCGGTCTTTCACTCACCTATCATGACGCGAGTATTGGTACTGGCGTGTTCAGTTTGCTGCGCGCAGATGGAAAATTCCAATGGCAGTTTGGCTATGGCACCTCTGAGCGCCTAGCTATGCGGCTCGGCAACAATCATACTCTGAGCTTGTTTGATCCAGAGGAGGGGGCCGATTTGGAGCCGGAGGCGAATATCGTTCTCGATCCAACTGAGGGAATCGCCAAAATTACCATCGAGGGATTGCAGGTTGCAACGTTGCCAACTGGGGTGAGTGGATTCGTGCCGTTGGGTAGCAGCGGGCTGACTGTAACGGAAAGTGGAGCCATAGGTATTGGAAACACAGCGCCGACTCAAAAACTGGAGGTCGCCGGAAACATATCTGCAACTGACGGAGGCAACGGAAGCGCACTCCTTGGAAACTATTCAGGGTATGCTGGTCTGTGGCTCGGAGGCAATGCTCTCTCGACCAATCAGAGCATTACGAACTACGCGTTCTTGAATGATCCTGGCGCTGGAAATATCGTGAATACTCCATCGGGGCAGTATCTTGATTTCCGAGTTGGAAATTCAAGCAAGATGTATGTTAAAAGTAATGGCAATGTAGGGATAGGCACCACAAGTCCTTCCGAAAAGCTGGAGGTTGAAGGGGGGATAAAAACACACTATTTTAGTGCTCAGAGTCAAAATATCAATTTTTCGCCAGGTGCTCAGGCTCTTAATGGCAACGGTGGGCGGGTGAACTTTGACTGGGACGATGGTGGCAGTTGGCGCGTGTGGTCGGATCCGTACGGGAATGTTATTACAGAGACGCCGGCGCATTTTTATTTTAGATGCGGCGGCAATGTACACTTCCAGGGGTTTAGCGGGTTCGTGGCTATGACGGACACACTCAATGTTACAGCGCCCACGAATTCATATAAAGGTTTAGAGGTGTTCGGATACTCACAAAATCAAACGGGAAATCTCCTCGATATATGGAGTCATAATGGAGGTGCGCAATTATTTACGGTGAAAAGCACTGGGAACGTGGGCATCGGCGCTCCGAGCCCTGTTGCGAAACTGCATGTGGTTGGCGAGGTCCGTTTGGAAGGGGCCGTCGAAGTGACGGGGAGCATGCGGATCCCGCGTCAAGGCGACATTCAGATGGGCGAATTTGGGAATCCCTAATTCCGAAACCTCTGTCTTTTATGCCGCGCTACCTTTGGCAGATTCTGATTTGTTGGCTGATTGCTGCTGACATTCGCGTATCCGCTGCTCCGCCTTCCTGGTGGAGCAATGATGTAGCTGCGACTAGAATTTTACAGGGGAATGGGGTTGCGGATAACTACGCTCCCGCAAATTTGGGGCAACTGAAGTGGGTAGCGGCGCAGGCAAAAAAACACCTCGATGCAGAATTGTCGGCGATTGGTGGAGCGGGACCGACTATTAACGATTTGGTGGCGAGCTTCACGCCTTTTGGAGGGCACACTCCGGAGAGTAGGGCTGCGAACTATGCTCCAGCTAATCTTGGTCAATTGAAAGCTGTTGCTAAGCCGTTTTACGACCGATTGATTTCCATAGGCTACGATACGCAGCAGAACTTGATTGATCATGGCGCTACGGGTTGGAGCTTCGAATATCCGTGGAACCCAGCCACTGCGGTGGCGGAGAACTACGCGCCTGCAAATTTGGGACAATTGAAATGGGTGTTTAGTTTTTCTGTGGATGGGTATGATACCGACTATATCGATGCAGATGAGGACGGGATGTTTGATTGGTGGGAGGTTACGAACGGACTGAACCCTTATGATGATGACGCTTTCGCCGACGAGGATGGAGATGGGTGGGCGAATTGGGATGAGCACTATTGGGGAAGTGACCCCCAGGACTACTACAATGGTTATCTGCCGGAATTGACATTGATTAGCGGCAACAATCAGTCCGGGAGCAGCAACAGTTTTCTTGCTGATGCACTGATCGTTCGGGTGCGAGATGCTTGGGGAGACCCATTGAGCAATGCCCCCGTGACATATTCTTCGGCAACCTGCCAAATGGCACTTGCGGTGAACGGTGAGGTTGGTTCTTCGATAGTGGTGCGAACCGATGCTTCAGGCTACGCGGAGATTTTCACGAAGCTGCCGGCGACGAAGTTTACGCATCATGTGAGCGCCACTGCGAGCAGTGGGTCGGCCTCTAAGTCGGTTGTGTTTACTCTGAATAATCTCGATGGGGCTCAATTGGTGATGACCCCATCCGGCATCAATGTATTACAAGATTTGGAATCGCGAACGACTCGTAGCGTAACAGTAACCAACGTTAGCGCGGAGGCGATTGAATATTCAATATCTAGTCCGGAATCCACTGGGTCGCCTGTGGGGTATTTTTGGAAAAGCTCGGACGGAAGCGCCAACGACGATCGGCCGGAATATGTCTGGAACAGTATTGCCGAAACGGGAACCAAAATAGATGAAGTTTCTAACCATGACGATACTGTTATCGAAGACCCCATACCAATTGGATTTAAGTTTCCATTTTATGGAGTGGAGTATTCTGAAGTTTGGGTGACCTCCAATGGCTATGTGACGCTCGGACACGGTAGTGATGACACCGGAAGTAACAATTATTCACTTCCTAGCGATGGGATGCCTGCTAATCTCATAGCGGCATTTTTTGACGATCTGGATACCAGGTTTAGTGGAGATATTTATTATAAACTAGAATCGAATACATTTACGATTCAGTACGAAAATGTCAGACGCTATGGCCAAGGCACAGCCACTTTCTCTTTTCAAGTCGTGCTGGAGCGATCCGGCGTAATTACATTTTATTATAAAGACCAAGGAATGAATGGCACCGTCAATGGAGCGACTGTAGGAATTCAGGACAATTCCGTCACTAGGAGAGGCCTCGCTATAACTCACAACAGTTCTGGCCCCCCCATCCACGGTGGGCTTGCCTTTAGGATTAGACCTTGGCTGATGTCCGCGCCAACCTCGGGAACCATAACTGCGGGACAAAGCACAACGGTCAACTTGTCAATGCTTTCTGGCGGGCAGGAATTGAGTTCTACCGTTGGTCTTAAATTTGCGGATAGCGCTGGTGACGCCCTGGCTCAATCTTTTCCTATCACCATGACAGTTAGCACGGATTTTGATGGTGATGGTCTTTTGAATACCCTGGAAGCAATCAAGGGCACGGACCCTTACAAAAAGGACACGAATGGAGACGGTATCAACGATAAGCAATCGTTGGCTCTGGGCATTAATGCGCTAAATCTGGATCACGATGGGGATGGAGTTCTAAATGCCGTTGAATTGGCTATGGGCGCCAATCTTTTTAGTAACGATTCCGACGGAGACGGAATTCCTG
This sequence comes from Pseudomonadota bacterium, assembly GCA_031425635.1. GTDB lineage: Bacteria > Bdellovibrionota > FAC87 > UBA2466 > UBA2466 > JAIEOG01. The sequence goes on along the minus strand of JANPJT010000059.1, from coordinate 1,721 downwards.
ATGGAGATGACTTCTTCCCATTGGACCCCGACCAAACCGGACCGCCCGAGCCTGATCCGGGAGACACGATTCCCCCGGTTGTCACGGTCCAGTCACCCGCAGGGGCAACTCCGCTACCTTAAACTTATGGTCCACGGTCGTAGCATAAAGCACTCTGGGAAAGTTCATCGCATTGATGAATTTGCACGATCGTTCGCGTTGCGCGTAACGATCTTGGCAGTTAGTTTCCTGTTAAATGGTGCCCTTGGGTTTTCGGATTCTCCGAAGGCGTCCCCGGTCGCACTTCAGTCGGTTGGGGGGACGGAGTTACAATGGAAGGTCAACGTTCCGGAGCCCGTCCTTAAGGAGTTGAATCGCCTAGGCGACACCCTTGATGTTTCGTCCATTACAGACTACCTGAACAAACATAAGGATTCTCCTTATGCCATTTCACTGCTTTTGGAATCTGGCATTGCACTCTACGAAGCAGGCTCCTATTCGCAAAGTTTGGAACTGCTGGAGCAGGCATGGCGGAGAGCAGAGGTGCAAAAAACCCGAAATTGGAAAGAGGATAAGGTAGTGGCTCAAACCGCCGCCCGCCTTGGCGCGCTTTACGCCCGCTTGGGTAGATTGACAGACCTCAAGGCACTATTGGCAGCGATGGCGCAGCGCCCCATTGAAGGAGCAGAAACTCTCCAATTCACGAACCTTGGAGAGGCGGTGGGGAGCATGGAAAATTTTCCAGAACATTCCTTCAAGTGCGGTTCGTTGGCCTTAGGTAGAGTCTTCACTGCGGTAAAGCCTGCGGAAGCGCTGCCTCAGAGATACGCGGAGATACCTTCAACGCCTGCAGGATTCTCGCTTGCTGACATCGAACAATTGGGCGAAGAAACCGGGTTGTCGGTTACTGCCATTCAAGTCAAAAATGGCGATATTCCTCTCCCGTCGGTGGTTCATTGGAAAGCTGGGCACTATGCGGCCGTAATTGAAGAAAGGAACGGGCGATACCTCGTTGAAGATCCCACCTTCCAAAGGAATTTTTGGATGTCGAGAGAAGCTCTAGAAAAGGAAAGCAGCGGGTTCTTTGTTGTGCCACGCGCCGTAGTAAAGCCGGAGTGGTCCGCTGCTACGCAGGCCGAAAAAACCGCCACTCGCGGTAAGGGGGCTCCTAGCCAGAAAGACTCGAAGGATCAGGCCAGTGGCAGATCTTGCCCCGCCCCTGGTCTGCCACAAGCTGGCTTCAGCGAGTTCGAGGCGGCGCTAGAGATCCGTGACATGCCACTGTTCTATCAACCCGCGCTGGGGCCGTCAGTTCAGGTTGAGCTTTCCTATGTTGACGCTTCCATGTTCGACAACACGGTTAGTAACCATGGCCACACCGGGAAAAAATGGATGCTAAATTGGAACCGCTATGTTTCGATCGCGAACATTAATACGGCTGGAGGAGAGTTCTTGATGTTTCGGGAAGACGGAAAATCGGAAGCTTTTCCGAGCACCGTTTCGGGCGGGGTTCAGCAAGTTAGTAAAGTGGGCCCACACTCTTTATCGAAAATTTCTGTTGCCGGACCGAGTTCAACCTCTGTTTCAAATTTCACGCGTAATTCCCCAGATGGTTCGGCAGAGACGTTTGGTTTCGTGGCAGACGGAGGCGATCCTGTGGCCTTTGGAGCGATCGACGGCTCGGGTGGGGCCAATAGTCGTTATTACCTGGCGGAAAAAACCGATCCGCAGGGAAACAAACT
>JANPJT010000058.1:0-3691 GCA_031425635.1 Pseudomonadota bacterium | reverse complement strand
AGGAGTACCACCCTCTTCAGAGGAAAAAAAGAAGAGAATCTTAAAGGGCGCCGAGAGTTTAGAGAGTTTGGAGGCTGGGCAAGCCGTCCTTGAGAGTTTGGACTGAATCAATCAGTTTTGCCTGCTGGGTCATCAAGTAGTTGTGGTTCCCTTCGTCGATGACGATTTGTGATTTGTGGAGTTCATCGAAGACGTACTCGATATCAAACGGAGTCATTGAAACGTAGTACCGGATGGTGTCAGGAGGCAGGTGGATCCGGATGCCTTCCGGGGATTTTTTTCCTTCAAAGTGGCAAAAATGGACGATGAGATAAATCAGGCGTTCGACGTTGTTTGCTGGCCGAAGCACTTTAATCAAGTGGTCGATTCTGTCTAAGCGTTCCACCGATACTTTACCCACTCGCTCGAAAATACGAATGACAATGGAAGGGTTTTTGTTCTCTAGAATGTGCACGTCGTCGGAAGACAACTCTAAAACAGTTGCATTGGTTTTCGCTCGAGCGCCAAAGAAGCGTTTGTGCGGCGTCATAGAGAGTAAAGACTTCTCGCCGAGCACGTGGCCTGGCCCTAACTCGCTAATAAAAAGCTCTTGCTCGTCCCGAATCGCAGTAAGTACCAGCACTCCGCTCGCAACGATAAAGAGCGTGGTGCCGACTTCTCCTTGTTTGAAGACCTCCTGGCCTGCCTTCAATTCTTTGAGAAAGGGTTTGAGGAGCGGATCCTCAAAAGGGATATTGCCCGAGTACTGGTTCGGCGGTGTGTTTTGCATTGGATATTAGTTTAGCTGAACCACTGACCTCTCGCCAAGCTCGTTTGGCGAAAGAATTAATGCAGTGCGTTTCGTTCCGGCATTAAAAAAATATCACTCTCGAATGAAATGGCACGAGTAGCCGCCTGGGTTTTTCACCAGGTAATCTTGGTGGTAATCCTCCGCAGCGTAGAACTCAAGAAGCGGAGAGATCTCCGTGACGATATCTTTCTTCCATTTACCCGATTTTTGCACTGCTGCTTTGACCCGCTCGGCAACTTTCTTCTGGTCTTCATCTTGGTAAAAAATCGCCGACCTGTACTGAGTTCCTACATCATTCCCTTGGCGGTTTTTAGTAGTCGGATCGTGCATTTTGAAAAACAGCTCGAGGATTTTTTCGTAAGAGACTTTCTTGGGGTCGAAGCGGATCTCGATCGCTTCGGCGTGCCCGCTCGAGCCTTTCTTCACGGTTTCGTAAGTCGGGTTTTTCTCATAGCCGCCCGTGTAGCCAACGCGGGTATCCACGACTCCCGGGAGCTTCCGCAAAATATCTTCCATGCCCCAAAAGCAGCCGCCCGCGAGCGTGGCCGTGGAAAGTGGGTCCGGTACGTATTTTTTGCCGAAGCGAGCACCGAGCGTTGCCATGGAGGGTGCCTCCTCTGATTTCTTTTTACCAAAGAGCGGCAGGTATTGCCCGTAGCCTTCCGCTTCGAGTCGGTCTTTCGGGACAAAACGCATTGCCGCCGAGTTAATGCAGTAGCGGAGCCCTGTGGAAGGGGGACCGTCGTTAAAAACGTGCCCCAGGTGGGAGTCGGCTGCGCCTGATCGCACTTCGGTCCGCTCTTGGGCGAGCTTATTGTCTTTAAGCTCCTTTATTTTGACGCCTTCAATGGGTTTGGAGAAACTGGGCCACCCGCACTTTGAGTCATATTTATCGAGCGAACTAAAAAGTGGCTCTCCCGAAACCACGTCCACGTAAATGCCTTCTTCATAGTGGTTCCAATACGCATTTTTATAGGGCTGTTCGGTGCCCGCGTTCTGTGTCACGTTGAATTGCTCAAACGTCAGGTTTTTTTTAAGCTCGTCTTGAGAAGGCTTCTTATAATCCGCCATATTTTTTCCTTTACCCATCGCCAGTGCCGCAAACACGCCAAGGAACGCAACCGCCCACTGATTCATGTGTCTTCCTCAAGAAAATCGAGTTCGGCCCCGAAGGTTTCGTCTAGGTAGGATAGCGAAAAAAACGCAATACCGATACAGGTAACGCACACTACGGCCGCGCTACCGACGAGCCCGATCGATTGTGAAAGAGCCGAAAAAGAGAGCGTCACAGGCACCACTGTCCCGCGGACTAGGTTCGGCACGCTTGTCGCGACAGTCGATCGCAAATTGGTACCAAAGTGTTCCGCTGCCATCGTGACAAAAACGGCCCAATAGCCAGTAGCGAGGCCAAGCGCCACGGCGTACGTGTAAAAGAGTGTGTTGCTCATTCCGTAGGAAAAGAGCGTCAGGGGAATGAGGAAAAGCAGGGCTAAAAGGGAGTAAGAAACCACTTTTTTGCGGGTTTGGAAATACTGGCTGAGAAACCCGCTCATCAAGTCGCCCAATGAAACTCCGACATAACAAAAAAGGATCGCTCGCCCCGCAGTGACGGGCCCCTCAATGCGCAGTTCCTTTGCAAATTCGGGGGCAAACGTCATGAGGATCCCAACCACGCACCAAATCGGAATGCCGATGCCAACACACGCGATGAAACGCAGTGCGCGAGCCGGCCGGGTAAAAAAGAGCCTGAAATCGCCTTTTGAGGCATGGTGCATTTTGCTTGAAAGGTACAGCCCCGACTCGAGCACGCCCAAGCGTAAAACCAAAAGCAGGAGCCCCAGTCCGCCGCCGAAAAAATAGGCGGCTCTCCAAGAAAACCAGTCCGCAGTAAGGCCCGCAAACACAGCCCCTGAAAGGCCTACGCCGGCAACTATCGCCGTGCCATAGCCACGGCTTTCTTTAGGAAGGATTTCCGACACGAGCGTAATGGCAGCCCCTAATTCACCCGCCAGCCCCAAGCCTGCAATGAAACGCAAGACAGCGTACGCTTCTACCGACTGAACGAAGCCATTGGCAATGTTGGCGAGTGAGTAGAGTAAAATGGAGCCAAAAAGGACCGAGAGGCGCCCTCGTTTATCCCCGATCACGCCCCAAGCCACGCCGCCGACGAGCATGCCGATCATTTGCGCATTCAGCAAAGTCACGCCGACAGAAAGTAAGTTTTCTTCGGGCACTCCCAAGGATTTGAGGCTCGAAACCCGCACAATGCTAAAAAGTACGAGGTCGTAAATATCGACAAAATAGCCCAAGGACCCGACCAGGACGGCAATCCAAATTTCCCTAGACCATTGCTTCAAGCACTCTCCCGACAACGTCAGAGCGGTTCAAAACATAAAAATGGATCCCAGGGACCCCTTCCGATAACAGTGCGCGGCATTGTTGGGCGGTAAAGTCCACTCCCACCGAAATCTGCGACTCGGGGTCGTTCTCGTGAAAACGCATAAGCTCCACGAGTCGGCTAGGCAGGTTCGCAGAGCAAAGCTGCGTCACTTTCTGCACTTGCGCTAGGCTTACCGGCGGAAGCAGTCCGGGAACGAGGGGGACGCGGATGCCTTTGGCGTAGCACTTATCGCGAAACCGAAAAAAAACGCTGTTGTCGTAAAACAGCTGGGTAAAGACCGCGTCGGCGCCCGCATCTACTTTGGCTTTTAAGTTATCGATGTCTGCTTCGGGGCTCGCGGCTTCTTTATGGGTTTCTGGGTAACCGGCCACGCCAATGCCAAAGTGGGGAAATTCCCGCTTGATCAGCTCTACTAACTCGGACTCATAGTCCAGACCGCCCGGTGTCTTGATAAAAGCCGACTGGCCCTGAGGCGGATCTCCCCGCAACGCCATGATGTT
>JANPJT010000057.1:0-5895 GCA_031425635.1 Pseudomonadota bacterium | reverse complement strand
TGAACGTCGAAAAAGCGCGTTTCGACAAAATGCTCGAGTTTGCCGAAATCCGAGTGCTGATCACGGCGTTAGGCACCGGGATAGGGCAGGGCGACTACGATATCGCCAAGCTTCGTTACCACAAAGTGATCATCATGACCGACGCAGACGTGGATGGAGCACACATTCGCACGTTGCTCCTCACGTTCTTCTACCGACAGATGCCGGAAATTATTGAAAAGGGGTACCTCTACATTGCACAGCCCCCCCTTTATAAAGTGAAGAAGGGCAAAGTTGAGCAGTACCTCCAAGACAACGCGCATTTTGAAGACTTCATCCTCACTCAGGGCCTTGAGGAATTTGAAATTGAAAGCACCACTGGAAAAGTAGAAAAAGGGGCTGCGCGGAACCTTTTTCGAAAAATCACCCAATTCAACACTTTGATTTCAAACTTGGCCCGCAGAGCAGACAGGGCTCTCTTGCACTTGATTGCGCTAGACACCACGTGGACCGTCGAGACCCTCAAAGACGAAAAAGCGCTGAAGTCCAAGCTGGATATCTACGTGGATACCTTTAAAGGCAGACGGGATGGAGGAAACTTCACGTACGCGCTCAAAAAAGATGAAGAGCACGACTGCTTTTTTGCAGAGTGTGTGACGGTTCGAAACAATTTGAAAGTTACCACTAAAGTGACTTACGACTTCCTTGCTTCAAACCAACTTGCGGAAATACGAAAAATTTCCCAAGCTTTTGACAAGCTAGGGAAACCCCCGTTCCAAGCAAAGTCGGAAGATGAAACGCAAGTCTTTCACGACGTCGAGCTTCTAAAAAAGTTCATCGAAGAAAAAGCCCAAAAAGGCGTCCAGATCCAGCGATACAAGGGCCTGGGAGAAATGAACCCCGAACAGCTTTGGGAAACCACCATGGACCCCAAAATGCGATCGCTTCTCCAGGTTGCGGTGGAAGACGCTGTGGAAGCGGACAGTATTTTTTCTACCCTAATGGGCGATCAAGTAAAACCAAGGCGCGACTTCATTGAGGCAAACGCCCTTAAAGTGAAAAGTTTGGATATTTAAATGGAAACGGAAAACAATCGGCCAAGCCTGGTCACTGTCGTAAGCGTCGAAGATCAAATGAAGGATGCGTACCTCGAGTACGCGATGAGCGTCATTGTCGGGCGCGCGCTACCGGACGTTCGCGATGGGCTGAAGCCGGTCCACCGGCGCATTCTCTACGCAATGTACGACATGGGGAACACCCACGATAAGCCGTATAAAAAATCTGCGCGTATTGTGGGGGATGTCATTGGTAAGTACCACCCCCACGGAGACACTGCAGTGTATGAAACCGCAGTGCGCATGGCCCAGGATTTCAGCCTCCGCTACCCGCTGATCGATGGGCAGGGAAATTTTGGTTCTGTCGACGGGGATAGCGCGGCGGCGATGCGGTATACCGAAATCCGCCTCAATAAAATAACCAACGAAGTCCTTTCTGATTTGGACAAAGAGACAGTCGAGTTCCAATCCAACTACGACAACTCTCTTAAAGAGCCCGTCGTTCTCCCGACAAGAATCCCCAATTTACTAGTCAACGGGTCCTCGGGAATTGCCGTCGGCATGGCGACCAATATCCCTCCCCATAACCTCGGCGAAGTGGTCGATGCCTTAAAGGCGCTCATCGCTAACCCGGCGCTGACTCCGCGCGAGCTCATGAAGTACGTGCCAGGGCCGGATTTTCCCACGGCTGGATTTATTTATGGCCGACGAGGGCTGGTGGATGCGTATACCACCGGTCGAGGGGTAGTCAGTCTTCGGGCAAAGGCGGAAGTAGAGGCTGTCGGCAAGAACGACCGTGAGCGAATTGTCGTTACCGAAATTCCGTATCAAGTAAACAAATCTAAGCTTATAGAAAACGTTGCCGATCTGGTTCGCGAGAAAAAAGTAGAGGGTATCAGCGACATCCGAGACGAGTCCGATCGGAAAGGGATGCGCATCGTTTTCGAGCTAAAAAAGGGCGAAGACAGCAGAGTCGTTCTGAACCAGCTTTATAAGAACACGCAAATGCAAACGTCTTTTGGGATTAGCATGTTGGCGATTGATCAACAGCAGCCCAAAACGATGAATTTGAAAGAGCTTTTAACTGCCTTTTTCAACCACCGAAAAGAAGTCGTCACTCGGCGAACGGTATTCGAGCTGAAGAAAGCAGAAGAGCGCGCGCACATTTTGGAAGCGCTGAAAAAAGCCGTTGAGAACCTGGATGAAGTCGTCGGTCTTATCCGAAAAGCCGCCAACCCAGGGGAAGCGCAAGTGAAACTCGTCGAGCGGTACGATTTCTCCGTGATCCAGGCCAAGGCGATTTTAGAAATGCGCTTGCAAAGGCTTACGGGCCTTGAGCGCGATAAAATTGTCGACGAGTACAATCAAACCATGGCCTTGATCGCTGAACTTAAGAGTATTCTTTCCGATGAGACCCGAATTGTCGGGATCATTTCGAAAGAGCTCGACGACGTTCGGAAAAACTATGCCGATCCGCGCAGGACGCAGTTTATCGAGCAAGCCGACGATCTCACTATTGAAGATCTCATTTCGGATGAAGCCACTGTCGTTACGGTGACCTATACGGGCTATATCAAACGGCTCCCTCTCGACACTTACCGAGCGCAAAAACGCGGTGGTAAAGGCGTAGTTGGCGCCGGAACCCGCGAGGAAGATTTCATTTGGGAAATTTTCGTTGCGAGCACTCACGATGAAATCCTTTGTTTCACCGATCAAGGGCGTCTGTACTGGCTGAAAGTACATAAGATCCCCGAAGCCGGCAGAGCGGCTCGCGGAAAGCCTATCGTCAATTTACTGAACTTGAGCACCAATGAACGGGTTCAAGCCGTGCTTCCCATCAAAGAGTTCAAAGAGAACATGTATGTGGTGATGGCGACGAGCCACGGCGTTATCAAAAAGACTTCGCTCATGTCCTTTGCACGCCCCAGCAAGAAAGGGATTATCGCAGTCACTTTCGACGAAGGGGATGCTTTGGTCGATGCAAAGCTGACCGACGGAACCCAGCAGGTTATTTTGGTTTCGCGCATGGGACACGCTATCCGGTTTGCCGAAGAGGATGTCCGACCGATGGGACGCACTGCCCGCGGAGTGTCTGGGATGCGGCTAGAAGAAGGGGATAAAGTCATTGGGCTTGCGACTTTAAACCTTTCCGATCCCAAAGTGCAGATCCTGACCGTGACCGAGAAAGGCTTCGGGAAGCGCACTTTGCTCGAAGAATACCGAGTGCAGAACCGTGGGGGTTCTGGCGTCATGACTATGAAAATTACCGAGAAGAATGGCCCAGTGGTCGCCGTGCGCCAAGTGCACGAGGAAGATGAGCTTATTGTGGCTTCGAGCCATGGTAAAGTCATCCGGACACGGGTTTCTGAAATATCCGAAGTGGGGCGGGTGGCGCAGGGCGTGAAGCTCATTAATCTCGATGAGGGCGAGCAAGTCGGCGCAGTCGCGAAGATCGTTGAAAAGGACGAGGACGAGAGTGCAGACAAGATCGAAACGAAGACCGAAGGAGACGCTTAGCGCTTTCTGGCTGGTAGGCAGCATCCCGGCCCTTTTTCTCTGCGCGCTTTTGCTCGTGGGCTGTTCCGAGCGAAGGCAGGGCCGCCTGATCCAGGAAGCCGACGCCAAAATCGACAAAAGTAGCTACCGAGAAGCTGCAGAAATCTTAAAGCGGGCCGTAGCCCTGAACCCGGAAAGCCGGACCGCCGTCAAAGCGCTCTATAAGCTGGGGTTCGTTCAGGAAACCTACTTGCGAGACTTTGAAGGAGCCCTGTTTAACTACAACGAGTTTATTCGCTTGAGCCGGGACCCGGTGGCCGCTTACGAGGTCCAAAAGAGGGTTGCCAGCCTTTATTTGGATCAAACGAACGACCCCGATAAAGCGGTGGAGACTTACCGAAAGCTCCTCCGGATGAGCCCTGAGACCCTCGAGGGAGACCAGTTTCAGCTCCGTATGGGCCAAGCGTATTTTCGAATGAATGACTTTGAAAAAGCTCGGGAAGAATACCAAGGCCTGATTGATAGGTTCCCGAAAAGCCATTTGAGCGCCCGAGCTCGGTATGAAATTGGGAACGCCTACTATATGGAAGGCCGCTACGAGATCGCTTTGGAAGCCCTCAAACAAGTGATCCGGTTTCACCCCCAAACGGAGTATGTTCTGGAAGCACAGTTTTTAACTGCTCAATGCCTAGAGCATTTGGACAAGTTTTCAAGCGCGCTCCAGGTGTACGAGAGCATTGCCGACCGGTATCGGCCAGAGGGAGTGATTCAAATGAGGATTTCCGAAGTGCAGAAAAAAGTGAAGAAACTGTGAGCGACGCAGCACTCTATCGGTACTATGCTCGGCTCAGCGGCGCGGTTTTCGTCAAATTGGCGCTGGCGGTAGGAGGGTTCTTCCTTGGCCGGTACTTGGACCGCCGCTGGGGAACAGAACCCTACCTCCTGATGGCTTGTTTCACGCTCGGCGTTTCGCTCGGCCTGTGGTGGGTGATTCGAGTCGCTAGCGCAGACAAGGGTTGAATTCTCGGCATCTTAAAGATAGGCATTAGGGCTTAATTTATGGAACACCACAGTTCGGTTTCTTGGCTCCAAATGCTCCCTTTTCTCCCCCACGGGGAGCAGTATGTGCACGTCAATGGTGCAGTGGTTGTTTTCCTCGCTTTAACAGCCGTTGCGGTTCTCGCGAACCTAGCCATCCGCCGTCGGTTCCAAACCCAACTCGTGCCGGACGGGAAAGTTTCTTTGATCAACGTCATGGACGCTACGGTAGACGGTCTCCGGGGGATGATTGTCGAAACCGTTGGGAAGCAAGGCGAAAAGTACTTCCCTTTTATCGCGACCCTCTTTCTTTTTATTTTCTTCTCCAATTTCTTAGGGTTGCTCCCTTTTAGTGCCGCTCCCACGGCGAACGTGAACACGACCTTTGGACTCGGGATAGCCGCTTTCCTGTACTACAACCTGATGGGCATCAAAGAGCACGGGGTGATAGGTTACATGAAGCATTTCTTAATGGGCCTCGGGCCAGCCGGGATCTTGGTAGCGCTCTTGGAAATTGTCTCCCAGGTCGTTCGACCGGTTTCGCTTGGAATCCGTCTGTTTGTGAACATGCATGTCGATCACACGGTCGTCCTTTCCTTCCAGAACCTCTTTGCGTGGCTTTTGCCTGTGCCGCTCTTGCTTTTCGGTGTGGTGGTTTGTACTATCCAGGCCTTCGTTTTTGCGATTTTGACAGCGGTATATGTGCAGATGGCCACTGAGCATGAGGCGGAGCACTAAATAGTTTTTTTATGGAGGATCGTATGAAGTCGTTTCTAAGTTCGAGTCGTTTTTTATTAGTTGGGCTAGTGATGCCGCTTGCGGCGTTTGCCAATGAAGGCGCTGCCGCCACCATGGGCAAAGCGGAGTGGGTGGGGATTGCAGCAGGTCTTTGCATCGCCATTGCAGCACTCGGTGGTGCGTTGGGGCAGAGCAAGATTGCAGCAGCCTACATGGAAGGCGCTTCGCGCAACCCGCAGGCTGTCCCCCAGATGAAAACTCAATTGATCTTGAGCTTAATCTTCGTGGAAACGCTGGTGCTGTTCTCGCTTTTGATCGCGTTGACACTCGCTGGCAAAGTCTAACTTAGTCGGTTTTCAAATTCTGACGTAAAGCCCCGAGGGTTCACTCTCTCGGGGCTTTTTCTTTATAAGAGTTTCTTCAAAAACCGCGCGGTTTCCGATTGGGGTGTTTTTGAGAGGCCTTCTGGAGTGCCCTCGTAAACAATCGAACCGCCAGCTCCCCCGCCGCCCGGGCCTAAGTCAATAATATGGTCCGCTTGTTTGATAACGTCCAAACTGTGCTCGATGACCACTACCGTGTTGCCTTG
>JANPJT010000056.1:0-2858 GCA_031425635.1 Pseudomonadota bacterium | reverse complement strand
AAACAATCAGCACCAGCAGCGGTCGCACCAGTTTGGTAGCTCCTTTACGGTTTAAGCGTGCGCCCAACAGTGCCCCTCCTACCACGCTGATTGCCATGAGCGATCCAACCTGCCAATCGACATAGCCTCGAAGCGCAAAACTGAGAAGGGCCGTTCCGGCTGAACAAACATTGGCGAACTTGGAAGCGGCCAGCGCTTCGAGCAAAGGCAGACGAGCGCCCAAATAGAGCGCCAAAAAAAGGAACGTTCCGCCGCCAGGCCCCCACATTCCATCGTAGAAACCTGCCAGAAGGCCCATCAAGATCACGCCCCGGGCACTTCTTTGGGATGGCTCTCTAGCGGCCACCCAAAATCGCTGCTCAACGACAAGCCAAAGAATGAAAGGCGAAAGCACAATGACAAACCATCGGAAAGCCCACTCAGGGACCAGCGGAGTCGCGAGGCTCCCAGCGAAAGAGCCCACTGCGACGGCGAAGCTAAAGCGAAGGCTTTCTTTAAAGCGGAAGTGTCCTGCCCGAGCGTAGACCCAAAGGGCCGCAAGGGCGGCACTCACTCCCACAATCTTATTCGTTCCTACCGCAGCAGCACCGTTTCCTAATACCGAAAGCAGAACCGGAAGCGTGATAAGGCCACCACCCCCCACAATGGCGTCTATGAAACCGGCTAGGAGCCCAAAACTTGCGATCCAGTTACCCACAAGGCTGCAGATTGAGCCCTGCGAGGCTGAAAATCAACTAGGGGAGAGCCTCGGTCACGGCGGTGAAGGATTTTTGGTCTACCCGAGCAAATTTTAATATTTTCAACTACCTGAGCGTCCAGATGCCTTTGTGCGTCAAACGGTTTTTGCGTCACTATTTAGGAGATTCCTCCGTCTTTCCGATACACTAGCTGATCGCCGTAGCGAATTTGACATGAGGTCGGCCTTTCGACTATGGTGCGCGGACTCAACTGCATGAAGTGGTTTAATTTTATTTTAAGTGGGTTTCTTCTGTCGACTGCAGCCTGTTCCGGGCTGAAGTCGCGCTACCATACCGTTTCGGCGGGCGATAGCTTATCGAAGATTGCCAAGCAGTATGACGTCTCGGTGGAATCTTTGCAGGCGGCTAACGAAGGCTCGTCCGATCGCCTGTCTCAAGGCGAAAAGATATTCATCCCTTTCGAATCCAATCCGGACTGGAATAAACAGTTTTACGATGCTGAGACCACTCGCGAGGTGGCGTCAGCCGAAGCTTTTCCTAAGGTAGCTTTTCAGTGGCCAGTAAAAGGCACGGTGAGCTCTCGGTTCGGTAAGCGCTACCTTCGAGGGAGAGGGCGGCACTTTCACGAGGGAATTGACATTGCGGCGCGCAAAGGGACACCGGTCAAATCGGCTCGAAGTGGCCACGTCGTGTACGCCACGAATAAAATTTCGGGCTACGGAAACATGGTCATCGTGCAGCATGCAGATTCTTTTTCCACGGTTTATGCGCATTTAACGAAAATCTTGGTGAAAAAAGGCCAGTTCGTTTCTCGCAGCCAGTTAGTGGGCACCGTCGGCCGCACGGGCCGTTCTACCGGGCACCACCTCCATTTCGAAGTGCGTTCATCGCGCCGCCCCATCGACCCCATGCCTGTGCTTTACGAGCAGTACGCGCGCGGCAAGTAGACTCTCTTGTGGGGAATACCCCAAAATCCACACGGTTTTTTTTGGGTTTGTAGATCATTGAAAACATTATTATAATATACAGACAGCCACTTTATTAAGGGAGACCTCCAATGACATTGACCAAAGCAGAACTGATTGAATCAGTTTATGAAAAGGTCGGATTTTCAAAGAAGGAAGCGGCAGACCTTGTCGAGCTTGTTTTTGAAAGCATGAAAGAGGAGCTCTGCGCCGGTGGCGCCATTAAGATCTCAGGCTTTGGAAAGTTTCGAGTGCGGGCGAAAAAATCCCGAATGGGAAGAAACCCTCAGACGGGCGATGCCATGGTAATTTCCGCCCGGAAAGTTCTTACCTTTACCCCCAGCCGTATTTTGCGGGATGGGATCAACGGTAAACTTGTCAGTCTGCCCAGCCAGCAAGGCGATCACGAAGAAGACGACGACGACGATTCCAACGATTAGCGAAGGTTTCGAGGAAAGAGTGCGGTGGATGCCGCGACCGCTTTCCCTTCCGTTTGAGAAATGAAATAAGCGTTTGCACCGGTTTTCTCCGCTAAGGCTTTCCCTTCTGTTGTCCCTACGACCAGCAGAGCAATTGCGGTACCTACGGCTTTGAGCGCCGACGTCTCCGCTGCCGTCACGGCGGTGAGATCCGAAATGAGCGGTTTACCCGATCGGGGATCGATGAGCGGGTAGTCCAGGACCGCCCCATTTTCCATCAGCGAAGAAACGGTCGCCATGGCGCGGTTATCGAGCGGCACTGTTTCGGTCGTTAGCGCGTCGGCGCCAGGACGGTCAATAGCATACGTCCAAAGGCTTTTAGAACTACTTGCTTTGACGACTCGGCCAATGGCCACGCGGAAAGAAGCGATTCCTGCTTTCCGAAGGGCTTCCGCTATTTCGTCGGTTGCGAAACCAATGGAAAGCGCCTTGAGCTCCATGGTGATTCCCCGCCGTGAGCGTTTGATGGCAAGTGGATCCCTCCTCGCCTCCACGTGGAAGTAGCCCGTCTTTAATTTTGCAGCCTCTAGGGAAAGGGGGCCCGGTGTTTTTCCGTTCTGGTAAAGGGCGTTGAGTTTCCCCGCCGTGAAATCCCATGTTCCGTGGGTTAGGTCCGATACCCGAAGCCCTTCTTCGATGACGGATACCAAAGCTCTCGATACGGGAAGCCACGTGAGCTTTTCACTGCGGTTGAGTAACCCCAGTTCGCTCTCCGG
>JANPJT010000055.1:0-3249 GCA_031425635.1 Pseudomonadota bacterium | reverse complement strand
CCTGCTCTCGGATAGCACAAATGCCGAGCGGATTGGCCACACCATTTCTGAAGTTGAAGTGACAGATGCCTTTGAACCGATTTTGGATGAGCAGACGGGCCGCCTCTTCATTGCGCTTTTTGCCTCGAACATCCGGCGAGTAGAAAATCTTTTGGAGCTCGCGAAGCGCAAGGGCAAAAAAGTCGCCTTAGCGGGTCGAAGCATGCACTCTTATACGAAGCTTGCGCATGGGCAGTCGAAAATGGAATTGCCTACCGACACGCTTATCCCCATCGAAAACCTGGAGCGCTACCCCGACAAAGATGTCGTCCTCCTTCTCACTGGCAGTCAGGCGGAGCCGGGCGCGGCGTTGGTGCGGATCAGTAATGGATCCCATAAAGACGTAAAAATCCGCAGAGGGGATCGGGTGGTTCTGTCTAGCCGGTTCATTCCCGGAAACGAGAAAGCGATCACTTCGATGATCGACCAACTTTACCGCGCCGGCGCGGAAGTCACTTACGAGTCGATATTGCCTATCCATGTTTCGGGGCACGGGTTTCAAGAAGAGCTTTTGATGATGTTGAACGCCGTTCGCCCTGAGTGCTTCATTCCTATCCATGGGGAATACCGCCATTTGTCGAAGCACTCGCGGCTTGCTGAGAAAGCAGGCGTGAAGCCCGAAAATATTTTGGTGATTGAAGATGGGCAGCAGGTGGAGCTGAGCGAGAAAGGCCTCGTTCTAAAGGAAAAGTTTGAGCTTCAAAAAGGCGTGATTGTGGGCGGCCAATTCATGGAAAGCGACCCTGCGTTGTTTGCCCAACGAAGCGCGCTTGCTCGAACAGGGATTGTGTTTGTTTCCTTTATTCGCGACAGAAAAACACACGCGTTGCTTGAGGCGCCTTCCGTTTCTAGCTACGGGATACTTTACAAAGAAGGCGTCAACGTGGACGACGTCGACCTAGACGCTTCTGAAATGTTGGAAGACTTCTACCCCGTGCTGCAGCGGCGCGAAGACTGGCGGGAAGCGGTCAAAGTGGAAGTTCGAAGGTTTTTCCGAAAACGGGCAAGCCATAAGCCCGTGGTGGTTTCTGTGATGCAAGATGCGTGAAGTGAGGCGAACCGCTTCGGCGCCTAATAAGGCCTGAGACATTTTTTCAGAATTGCCTTAACGGACTTATGCGGATCGTTTAATTTCATCGGAATTTGGTGAGGCGGCAGGGAGCTCCTTGACCAAAATATTCGCATGCACACTAACGTAACGACGAAATACCGCCCCGACATCGACGGCCTTCGAGCTTTCGCGGTGACGTTTGTTTTGCTCTACCACGCGTTTCCGGACCAAGTAACCGGAGGTTTCGTTGGGGTCGACGTCTTTTTCGTTATTTCTGGCTACCTCATTTCCCAAATTATTCTGGGGAGCCTAGAAAAGGGTGGGTTTAGTTTTCAGGAGTTTTACGCCAGGCGGGTACGCCGCATTTTCCCTTCGCTCATAGTCGTGCTGGTGGCGGTTCTTGGCCTCGGCTGGTGCTTCTTGCTGCCGGACGAGTTCCAGCAACTGGGGAAGAGCATCGCGAGCGGAGCTGCTTTTGTTTCAAATTTTGTGCGGTGGAAAGAAACTGGCTATTTCGACACGGCGGCCGAACTCAAGAAGCTTCTACATTTGTGGTCCCTGTCGGTTGAAGAGCAATTCTACATATTGTGGCCTCTCATCCTTTTCTTGTTATACCGATTCCAACTTCCTAGGTTTCCTGCCATGGTTTTTCTCATAATCGGTTCGTTCTTGATCAACCTAATGCATTTGCATACCGACGCTTCGGCGATGTTTTATTTGCCACTATCCCGGTTTTGGGAGTTGTTGGTGGGGTCGGTGCTCGCCTATTTGACACTCTACTACCGGAACAGGCCGCAGTTAGCCCGCTTCTTTGCGAGCGAAGGGAAGCGAGCTTCTTTTTGGGTAAACGCATCGAGCGCGCTGGGTATAACGCTTGTGCTCAGCGCGGTTTTCTTATTCTCTAAAGAGCTTTCCTTCCCTGGTTACTGGGCATTGGTCCCAACTCTGGGAACGGCACTCGTGCTTGTCGCGGGTAAAGACGCTTGGATCAACCGAGCCATCCTATCGAACAAAACGGCGATTGCGTTTGGTTTAATCAGCTACCCTGTCTACCTTTGGCATTGGCCCTTACTCACTTATAGTCGAACTATTGCCAACCAAGAGCTTCCGGCCAGCGTTAGTTGGGGGTGCGTTTTAGCAAGTTTTCTACTAGGGTGGCTGACTTACCGCCTCATAGAACTTCCGTTTAAGCAGGCGAAACACGCCGTGTGGACCCTATCGCTCTCCCTTTTTGCGGTTGCGGTGCTAGGAGTTGTGGTGTGGCGCTCTACGATTATTCTTCCTCGCCTCTCGTCCTCACCTCTCGTGGGATCTTTTGCGAAACAAATCGAATGGACTTGGTGGGACGAACCAGGATGCCAAAGCCGTTTCCCGCTCAGCCCGTGCCAAGTTGATACTGAAAAACCTACAGTGCTTCTCCTCGGCGACAGCCACGGCAACGCGGTATACCCAGGGTTGGCAGAGCGTTTCTCGGGCGTTCTCCACGCTGGGACGTGTCCCCCTTTTGACCAAGTCATCGGCTATTCCGAAAGAAATAAAGAAGGTTCGGCTCCGTGTTTTGATCCAGGGTATCTAGACATGAAGTCAAAGCTTGTCGACCGGGTGCCTTCGGCACAGGTGGTCGTATTGGCGGCCTACTGGGGTCTTTCTCTCAGCGGGGAGTACTATGATCGCGTAGACAGCGAAGTCCATGGTCGGTATTTCGTCGAATCTCTGTTGCCTTCCGAAAAGCGTTTGGAAAGAGGCGAAGTGGTGTTTCGGGGGCTTTCCAGAACCGTGGAAAGTTTGTTCTCAAAAGGGAAGAAAGTCATTTTTGTCCGCGACGTTCCTGAGTTATTCAGTGATGTCCGGGCCCACTGTCAGATCGATCGTCTCGCGGGCGTGTGGAAGCCCGACTGTACCTTCCCTTTCGCGCGTGCCCTCCCGTCCCGCGAGTTGGAAACTGTTTTGGTAGATCGATTGAAAGCCCGGTTTCCAAAATTAACCATCGTCGACCCCACCCCGTCGTTTTGCGACGCCGAGCAATGTTACTTTATTCGGGATAACCAAGTCCTTTACCGAGATAGGCACCACCTCGCGCTTGCAGGAAGCCGCCTGATTGCAGACGCTCTTCTACCTTATTTGGAAACTCCCTAAGTTGCCGGACCTCTCTGGTAGCA
>JANPJT010000054.1:0-2256 GCA_031425635.1 Pseudomonadota bacterium | reverse complement strand
GAGGACGGCCGTGACCGCAATTTCGTCAATCGCAACCGGCAAAACGTTGAACTGACGGGCGTAAGCAATGGGAACGTTCTTCACCCATTCCGGATCGATATGTTTAATATCAATTTCCTTGAGGTGAGGGATGCCTAGCTGCAGGCTCAGGGCTAAGAGGATTTCGCTGGGCTGAAGGAATTTTTTCTGGATCAGGATTTCGCCTAGACGCCCACCTTTTTCCTTTTGGATTGCGAGCGCGTCCCGAAGCTGCGCCTCTGAGAGCGAAGTCTGGGTGAGTAGGATCTGGCCAATTTTGTTTTCTTGGCGCAGGACTCTGTTAATGACTTCGGTCGCATTCTTGCTCACTTTATTCACCACCCATGTCTGGAATATCGGCTGGCGCGAGCGGCGGGGGCTCGAAAGTTTCCGGGGGACGGTTTAAGTCTGCGCTCTCTTGAGCTTTTTGGTTTACCGCTTCTTCAATTTGCTTAGCTTCCGAAGCACGCGATAGCCCTTTTCGCGGATCAGGCTTAGGGCTCGATTCGTCTACTCCCGCCTCCACTTTTTCCACTTCTTCTTCCTCGTCTGCATTGTTTCGATACCGCTCAAACGGATCTTTATCTTTCGATCCTTTTTGGCGGGTGATCGAGTCTCGTAATTCTTTCAGTTGCGGCTCATGCTTTTCCCCACCGCCTAAATGGTCCTCAACAAACTTATCCCGCTTGGTCAATTTTTCATCGATCATTTCGGCTGCGGAAACGCTCGTGCCAATAATGCGAGGGCGGAGCAGGATGACTAGGTTGCTCTTCACTGTCTTGTATTCTTTGGCCTTAAAGAGCCAGCCGAGGATCGGAATATCGCCGAGTAAGGGCACTTTACGGACCGTTTCATCGACTCGATCGGACATCAAGCCGCCGAGCATAATGAAATCCTGGTCCTTCACGACGACTGTGGTGTTGGTGACCCTCGAGGTGGTGGCAATTTGAACGGATTGAAGAGCAGCGGGAACGCCGGTGTTTCGGATGCTATCTATTTTCTGCTCGATCTCGAGGCGAATATTCCTGCTGGATGCGTTGATGTGGGGCGTGAGGTTGATTTCAATGCCGGTCTTTTTGTTTTCGATAGTCCCTTGGCCTGCCCCACCAATACCACCGACACCCGCTCCGCCCACGGCGGCGACGAAAGTGCTCTGCACGGGGGTTTCGTCTAGGACTTTGAACTCGGCTTTTTCGTTGTCCATCGCAATAATTTGAGGGGTCGAAAGAACCGACGAGTTAGTGTTTAGAGTGAGGAGCCGAAGCAATCCCATAAAAGAGTAAGTCTGCACGGTCTGGGTGGCGCCTCCGACCGTGAGGGTGTTCGAAATGGGGCTCCCGCTGACTAACGGCAAAGTCACGCCTTCCGCTGGGATGCCGTTCGACAGTAGGCTCGTGAGCCCAGCAGGATCGCCGATGAACCCTCCCGCAAAAAGCCGGCCCGGTTGGCTTGTTCCAAGGTTCACGCCGTACTTGGTGTCTCGGTCGATGTTCACTTCGAGGATCGCGGTTTCAACGAAGACCTGTAGGCGCGGGATATCCAACTTCTTAATCACGCGCTTGAGCGTCTGGTAGTCGCCGGAATTCGCAGTAATAACGAGCGAGTTGGTGGCAGCGTCCGAAGTGATCTTGGCACCCCCTTCAAGCTCAGCCGTCACAGGACCCGAGCGGCCTTGCGCCGGGGCGTTTTGCACTCCGCCACCAATGGCCGTGGGAGCTGTCACGCTGGTTTTCCGGCTGGACGGTTTGCCAAGCCCAGCTCCCGCGTTTCCGCCCGAGAGAGAAGCTAAGGTAGAAGCTAGGTCTTCCGCCTTTGCGTGTTCACAGTAGTACACATGGATTCGCCCCGTGTCGGTAACGCGCACGTCGAGTCGGCGCACGAGCTGGATGAGTTGGTCAAACCCCGCTCGGTTTGCTAGCACGAGTAAACTATTCGTCTGTTCATCCGGTATGATCTTGGAAATGATCCCACCGCCTCGAGTCCGCTCCAGAGCGCTTCGGCGAAAAGTCCGGGGGCGGTTTGCCCCCCCGCCACTTCGGTCATCGCCATAAATTTCAGCAAGCATGTCCGCGATGGATTTCGAAGAAGTATTCTTGATCCGTAAAACGTGCAGGGTGGTTTCGAAACCTTTGACATCAAGCGTATCCAAGATCCCTTGAATGCGCTTTATGTTGGAACCCGTATCCGTGATGATGATGGAATTCGTTGGCTCGTAGGCAAACAGCTTCCCTTGCCTCG
>JANPJT010000053.1:0-4055 GCA_031425635.1 Pseudomonadota bacterium | reverse complement strand
GGCATCAAGCCTTTGCCTTGGGTGGACCGAATAGCCTGGCAGAGGTTTGTTTTACCGGACAGACAGAACTTACACAGCCTGCACTCGGGCGTATAAAGGGGGATCACATGGTCGCCCACTTTGAGGCCCGTGACCCCTTTCCCCACTTCCTCGACTACCCCAGCCCCTTCGTGCCCTAAGATCGCGGGAAACACCCCTTCTGGATCGGCGCCCGAAAGCGTGTAGGCGTCGGTATGGCAAACACCCGACGCAGCAATTCTCACTAAGACTTCACCGTCTTTAGGGGCTCCGACTTCGACTTCTTCAATTTCTAGGGGTTGGCCAGCACCCCAGGCTACGGCCGCTTTGGATTTCATAGGAGTAAGGCTCTAACATTGCCCCTTTACTTTGGGAAGCTTCCGGGAGGAAATCAGAGCTAATTCTGAAAGGGCATTGCATGATTTCCGCTCTTGGGTACGCCGCTCAAACCGCTTCCACCCCGCTAGAACCTTTTTCCTTTGAACGCAAGGCGATGACGGACTCCCAAGTCCTCATCGAAATCCTTTACTGTGGAATATGCCACTCCGATATCCACCAGGCCCGGAACGAATGGGGCGGATCGATTTTCCCGATGGTGCCCGGCCATGAAATTGTTGGCCGAGTGGCAAAAGTTGGCTCTCGAGTGAGTTCTTTTAAAGTGGGGGACTTGGCGGGAGTGGGCTGCTTTATCGACTCATGCCGAACGTGCACCAGCTGCCGTAAGGGAGTGGAACAGTACTGCGAAAAAGGGATCACCGGCACGTATAACTCCCGCTACTCAGACGGAAGCCCCACTTATGGCGGCTACTCCAACCTAATAGCGGTGGATGAAAAATACACTTTGCATGTCCCTCAGAACCTGGAGCTTTTGGGCGTTGCCCCGCTCCTCTGTGCCGGGATCACCACGTACTCCCCGTTGCGGCACTGGAAAGTCGGTCCAGGGCATCGGCTCGGGGTGATTGGGCTCGGAGGCCTCGGCCACATGGCAGTGAAATTTGGCGCTTCGTTTGGGGCAGAAGTGACGGTTTTTAGCACTTCGAGCTCTAAAGCAAAAGATGCGGCGAGACTGGGAGCGCACCATTTTGTCGCCACCCGCGAACCCGATTCCCTTGCTCCTTTAGCCAATTCTTTTGATTTTTTGCTCAACACGGTTTCGGCACCGCACGATATCAACGCCTACATGCAGCTGCTTAAGCTAGACGGCACGATGATCATTGTGGGCGTGCCGCCTGAGTCCACGACGCTATCGGCGTTTTCCTTAATTGGAAAACGGAGGAGCATCGGAGGGTCGCTGATTGGGGGAATCCGAGAAACCCAAGAAATGCTGGACTACTGTGGCAAGCACTCGATTACGAGTGATGTCGAGACGATTTCAGCAAAAGAAATCAACGCGGCTTACGAACGCATGATCCGAGCCGACGTAAAATACCGCTTTGTTCTGGATACTTCGACTTTGTAAAGGTGCTAAGTGGCCCGAAGTTTGTTTGCCGCATTCGTCCTGTGCTTCGTTGGAGAGGCCGCGGCGATCCGCAGCTCCATCGAGTGCGCGCGTTTTCTTTCCGGTATCCAGCAGGTTAGGCAAGAAGGCCTCTGGCGCACTTGGCTGGACGACTTATCTTTTGAAGGAAACCAGCTGCGGACTCAGCGTCGAACCTACCTCTTGATCAGGGCTTACGAATCTCTCTTGGATAGCCTAGCTCGGGAGGTCCCCGAGTTTCGGGAAACCCGACTTTTTGTTTACCCAGTTGCGGGCCCCGATGTGCTTTTCCAAAGCTTTGCCCCCGTGTTTTCGATCAACCGCGACCCTGTCGACTTTGATATTGGCCGAAAGCTTTTGGATACAGCGAAGCTCCCCAGCGCCCACGTGATTAAAAGTCCTTCGCGTTTGTTTCAAGATGCAGGACCTCTTCGAGAACTCCAGGAACAAAGCGGCTACCCCAAGACGCTTATCCTGAAGCTTTTCGATCTGTTTACGGCATCTCTTGCGCCAGCAGACAAGCAGAAGCAACTTCTGAAGTACCTTTCCGAAGTGCAGAATGTGCTTATTCTCTTCTCGGAGGATGGCGACCGGTGGCTACCTACCATTCTCGACGCTGGTTTTGGGCCCGTCGTAGATATGCCACTGTATGAAGGGCTCACGCTAGGGGTAGGCGATTCCGTGAGCGGCCGTCACAAATCGATTCTCATTCCCGATCGATTGATTTTCCTTACGAAGCGAACGGCTGCTGAGTGAGCGCGGGTAGGTTTTGGCAGCCTAAATTCGCTGCTCGCGAACTAAAGGGCTTCGTCGGCGCCAATATCGGGCAAGGTTGCCGAGCGGGTGTCTCCATCGTTGTCGACGGGCGCAGTCGCAGTGATATTGATCCCTTGATCCTTTGCACACGTATCGCTGGAAGAGAGGTGGTAGTCCAGCCCTGCCGCATTAACGAATTCTGGAGTGCAAGACCTTGAGGCAGCGTCTCCTCCCGACGCCGTTTGCCAAGCACTCAGCGAAAGAGACGCGACGGCGTTCCAGCTCCAGCTAGACACTCCGCTAAACACATTGCCATTCATCAGCCAGGAGCTGGGGGCGTAGTTGACATCCACCATCTGTGCGGCCGTCCCTGTATTCACGCAGATATTCCCTCTGAGGACAAAGCTATTATGGGGGAACACATTTCCGCCATTTGCCATGGCAATGCATTGGTACTGCCAGGGGCCTATGCACGTATTTCCGGTGAAAGTAATCGTTCCGGGGTTAGGGCCCACATCGTTTCCGGTGCTTGTCCAAAAACACCCCTCAACGGTGGGACTTTTCGAAATAAAATAGTTGTTGGTAACTTGAATGTCTTCGGTTGTGTTAGTCAACGAGCTCACTTCACCCGCGAAGTTGGCTCCCGTAACCGCAACTCCATCAATCGCGCCTAAGGTCTGCACCACCAAATTCCGATCAAAAACGATGTCATCGGTAGTCGCCGATGGCGTGCACGTGCCGCCATAAAATGCCACTAAGAGTCCGGTATCGACGTTCTCGTAGGAATTGTTCAGAACGTTGAGGCGCTTCACGCAGGCGCCCAAGTGAACCATCCTGAAAGAGTCGGAGGCCGGTATCCACCCTGTGTTGTCGCTTCGGACTTTATTCCTTTCGATGCGGGAATCGACCACCCCCTGCAAAAAGATGTGGTCTGCTTGCCCCCGCGCCGTATTGTGCAAAACCGTGTTACTCAGCATTACAAAATAGGACCATGCGTTGGAAGAGATATTGACCGAAGCAAAGCTTCCGCCGATCTTAGAAAAGTAGTTATTGTGCAAAAAGAGGTGGCTGAAAACCCCGGCTCCATCATCAGCGCTCATCGCGAAGCGTTCACTGGCCACATCGTTGTCCACGAGCCCATCGTTGATGCTTTCAAATTCCAGGTCGTGGAAAGAGAAGTAGCGCCGCGTGCCCCCACCCTTCATTCTCCACACGCCGCCGCCTAAGGCCGCTGTGTCGCCGTACCGCCGGATAGTGAGGTGGGCGAGCTCCACGTAGCTTTGGTTGGTCGTATTGTCCCAGAACCATCGGGTGGTGCTTGTGCCGTCAAAGACCGCCGTGTCGTCCGGGTCGAGCGGAGGGTACACTCCGTCGCCGTCTTTGTCCCAGCCGACAATCATCAGAGGATCGCGGGGCTGCAGCAGACCGTCGACTGTGTAAGTTGTTGCTCGGCCGCTGGTCGTCGGGGCAATCGCTCCAGTGAACGTTCCTGAAACACACAGAATGTCTTCTGCCCCGTCTCCGGGGCCGTCGACCTGGGTCAGCGCATAGGCCACCGTCTGGTACGGGTTACTGGGGGTACCAGTGCCGGTGCCATTGTTCCCGTTGACCGAATCAACGTAGAGCAAGTCTTCGTTCGTGGCGTCGCCGTCCGGATCATTCGTCACCCCATCGCACACTCGGCAATCGGCTGTTTCACCGCGCACTCCGTTGCGGTTCATATCAAAGCCGCAGCGACGCGCATTGTAGCCCCGGCTTTGCGCCGCAAAAGTAACGGTGCCGCCAGAGAAAGAAGCGGGGCTCG
>JANPJT010000052.1:0-3565 GCA_031425635.1 Pseudomonadota bacterium | reverse complement strand
CGGCCTCCGGCCGTCCCCCTTCCTTTCTTCCACTACTCGTCAGGTGCTTAACCGTTCAGTAACTTAAGAGCGAGTTTCGGTGTCTCATTGGCTTGCATCAACACCGAGACCCCTGCTTGGCGGAGAATCGACTCTCTAGTGAGATTCGTTGTTTCTTCGGCCATGTCGGAATCTTTGATTCGCGACATTGCAGCCATCAAGTTCTCTCTGTACACGCCTTGAGAATTGTAAGTTGTTTGCAATCGGTTTTGAGACGACCCGATCTTGGCGCGCATTTCGTTGATCCGCATGAGCGCGATGTCTAGGGTAGGCAAAGAGTTCTGCGCGTTCACTTTCTCCAGGACATTCATGTCAGCGACGCCAATCGATTCTGCTCGTAGGTCGGTATTGCCTGGGTCAAACACAATTCGATCCTTCGTAGGATCGTTGTTAGTGCCAACCTGAAATTCGAGTTTGATTTCTTCGCCGGCCAGAAGCTCTCGGTCCATGTAAGTCGTGGTGCGAGCGATACGAGTGATTTCGCTTTTGAGCTCCTGGACTTCGTTGTCTAGCATGGCGCGTTCGCGCGGGCCGACCGTGTCGGAAGCAGCTTGCATGGCGAGTTCGCGCAAACGGACGAGCATATTACCGATGTCTTGCGTGCCGCCTTCAAAGACTTGGATGAGCGAGATGGCGTCTTGGGCATTGCGCTGTGCTTGCGCTAAAGACCGCACGGTTGCGTTCAGCCCGTCCGAAATGGCAAGTCCCGCCGGATCGTCGGAAGCATTGACGATTCGGCTACCGGTAGCCAGTCGAGAAATAGTTTTTCCGAGTTTTCCTTCAGTAACGCCGAGAGTGCGCTGGGCAGTGAGTGCCAGCGTGTTGGTATTGATGACGAGGGACATGGAAGACCTCCTGATGCGAAGCTAATCAGGCGGTCTAGGTGGAACGTTCCTCATCAAAAAAGGAACGATCGCAGACAGGTTCTGACTATGCTTCTATACCTCCTTCCATGTGAGTCAGTTCCCTCACGGAAACCGTCGCATACCTTTGCGATTAGATTATCGATGGTTTTTTATGCCATCGGTTCTTGCTGTGTTTCACCATCCGGGTGCAACTTTGCTTGAACACTCACCTCATCGCACGTTGGGGGAATCTCCTTTAAGAAAAAGAGATGGCTCGGAGCGGCAAAAGATGACGCATATCAGAATGTTATCGAAGTTCTTTCGCTTAACTCAAGGCGCAATAAACCGCGTTTCAATGCAGATTTACTGCGCCTTGGGTTTCCGCCACTTAGTCCGAGAGCTTTTTGTCTAAGTGTTTCATTTCATCTTTCGAGTTTTCAAGGGTGTCGCTCATCTTATCTTTACTGTCTTCTAGAGCGCTCTCATCTCCCCGCACTTTCCGCAGCTCCTGTTTGGTAGCGCTTTTCACTTTCCTGGCGGATTTCTTTGTGTCCACTTTCATCCGGTCGACTTGGGTTGCCGCGTCGTCTGCCGCGAAGGCCAAAGGGGCTTGGATGAACAAAGTAAAGAGGGCTAATGGTACTACGATTTGCATAGGAATTCCTTTCAAGTTTGGCGCAACTATACGCCGAGATTAAAACCGGCAAGCACCTTAAAGCCACGGGACGACCAATTCGCTTGGTTGATATCGGAACCTAGGATTCCGACGGAGTAGCGGAGGTTTAGGAAAAAGGCTTCCAACTGAACGCCTGCTCCGATGTCCGCCGCCAGGTCGAAAGTGCGCGGGTTATAGTTCAGTGCTCCTAGTCCCGTTCCGCCAGCTTGAGCGCTGACCCGGTTAGAGATATTGAAAATAGCCACGGGTCCCGCGAAAAGATAAGGGACCACGCTACTTCCAAAGTTCACGCGGACCAAAGCTGGAACTTCGACAGAATCCGAATTGCCTGAGAGCTGAAGGCCGCTGCCATTCCCGAGCGATATCCCTCGGCGAACAAAAGTTGCTTCTGTCTGGAGCGAAAGTAGCTCGTTCAGCCGAAACTCCAAATTGATTCCCCCGGCAAAACCGGTCTGCGTGGAACTGGAAATGCTAGCTGGGGTTTGGGCATCGGCAAAACTCAATCCGCCCTGGAATCCGAGAAGTAGCGAAGATCTTCCTCTAACGCTATCAGAAGACATTCCGGCGGCACCCAGGAGTTGGGTACTTACGCAACTCACGATTGCGAATGAAAGCAGACTTTTTTTGATCAACATGGATTTTTCCCTCTCTATGAGCTCAAATTCCCAGTGCGGGCATTTTTCGAACTCGACTTAAAATTAGTCAACACACGAGGCTTTGCACCAACTATGCCAAGCATTGTGCGTCGGGGTAAGGGGACCTTTTGTATCGGATTGGGACTTTTTATTCACGATAATGATTCAGCGGAATCGGGGTTGTTGCCTAATATCCTATAGCGCTTTGCGTCGCCAAACGGCACTGCCTTTGCAGCCCGCCCTGCCCATCTGGGGCAGCCGGACCGAGCGTAGCATCTACGATCAGGGAGAATGAGGTGTGTGAACGAGGGGCTTCGAGCGACGAAAGAGCAGCGAGCTCGGCAGTGAGCACGGACAGATTGGGGGCGAAACCGCGGAAAGGACTATCTGCCTCTGGCGTTAGGCGGCAGGGGGAAAGACTAAGGTGAAAGAAGTGCCTTTGCCTTTTTCGGTTTCCACTCGGATATCCCCCGAGTGATTCACCATGATTTTTTTTGCGACCGATAGGCCTATGCCAGTGCCTTTATCGCCTTTGGTCGTAAAGAGCGGTTCGAAGATCTTGGGAAGGTCCGTGGCATCGATGCCGGATCCCGTGTCCGTGAGGCGAACGCAAACTTTGCCTTCGGACATGAACGAATCGATGGACAGCGTGCCGCCCTTAGGTTCCATCGAATGCATTGCATTGATCATCAGGTTTAAAAAAACCTGGCCAATTTCAACTTTATTGCCAAGCACCCGGGGCAGGGTGCCTTCCCACTTTTCGTTGACTGTGACCGAAGCCTTCTTCAGTTCATGATCGATGAGCGAAAGACACTCTTTGAGCGGTTCGTATAGGTTTAAATTCTCTCGTTTGGACTGCATTTTGACGAGAGATTGCAAATTGCGCACGATCACGCCAGCCCGCTCCGCCCCCGAAGCGATGAGCTCTAGGCTTGATTTCATTTCTTCCGGATCTTTTCTTTGCAGAGCAAGTTCCGCAACGCCCATGAGTCGGTGCAGAATGTTCCCGAACTCGTGGCCGATTCCCCTTGCGAGGCCTCCGATTGCCGCGAGTCGCTCGGAGCGCACCAGTTGATCTTGCTGAGCCTGGATTTGCTCCAAGTATTCTTTTTCTCGCTTCCTTCGATCCCAGTTCGAGACGAGGCCGCGCGCTTTCTGTTGGATCTCATTGTGGGCGAATGGCTTCGTCAGGAAATCCCAGCGATCGGAATACTCGTCTCCAAAAATTTTATTGATCTCGTCTAGGTTCCGATCCTGGTAGGCGGTTACCATACAGCAAAGGAGCGATGGATCGAGATCTTTGATGCGGCGGATGGTTTCGATCCCGTCAATCCCGCTTCCTAACTTGACGTCGAAAAAGCCGCCAGCAA
>JANPJT010000051.1:0-3622 GCA_031425635.1 Pseudomonadota bacterium | reverse complement strand
CCGAAGCGGTGCGCGGTGCCCGGCGCTTGATGAAGGTCGAACTGGCGACTGCCGTGCGCATGGCGAGCGCTGTTCCAGCGTCAATCCTGGGACTTTCGGGCAAGCACGGCGCGATTGTGCCAGGTCTTTGGATGGGAGCCGAAGGCCTCGGTGGAAAAACGGCCAAGCTTCCGTTAATCGATTTAGAGTTTCCCACTCGAGTGGTGGGCAAGGGGACTGTGGAGTGCATTCAAAGTGGCCTTCTTCACGGCTACTGCGCACTCATCGATGGTTTAGTCGCAAAAATGGAAGAAGAACTGGGCCACGCTTGCCACTTGGCTTTAACGGGGGGCCTTTCCGGAAAGTTTGAGTCGCGCCTCGCCCACGCTTGCCAGATTCTCCCGGACCTTACTTTAGAAGGCATTAGTCTTTTGTACCACGAAGTTGCGGGCAACGAATTCCTCCAGCGCCCCTATTCTGCCCAAGAACCCGTGCACTGAGGCCGCTCTTTCCCCTAAAAGAGGGCGGTTATCCTCCTGTCCATAATGCGACCCAGTCCTGCCACCGGCTTTGAGCCCACACTATTTTCCTCAGAAACACACCGTCGGGCATTGTTTTCTACTGGTTGGGAGGCGCTCGTACCGCCGATGGGTTAGTGGTTTCTAAGTGACCCCAGCCGGCGGTAACGGTTTCAGAGGAAAATAGTGTGGCCTCAAAGCCTCTACCAAAATGAAGCGGTCGAGGTTTTGGAGTGGTTGGTGGAGAGCTTTTTTAAAAACCGTTACCGCCGGCTGGTGGCATTTAGGAACCAATGACTCATTCGGCGGTACGAGCGCCTCCTAAACAGTCGACGGCAAAACCCGACGGCGTGTTTTAAAAAAGCGCTCCACCAACCAACCCAAAGCCGGTGTCTAGCTAGCTTCGCTGTGCAGCCCCGACCACCAGCGTTGACGGTAAAGAACCCAATGAGGCGGAAAGGTTCTTTTTCTGAACGTCCACTTTTAGTGGCCGCGCTCTACATACAAGCCGAATACGTTCAGCTACTTAGCAATGCGTCTGCCGTTTTACGGCACCCAACGACACTCCCCAGCATTGCTTCTCGTGGCACACCGATTGCTCTACTTGCTAGTGTCGCCGTTCCTACGGCAGGTGCCAAAGGGCTGAGCGACGATTATTTTTTGAGGGTGTGGAGCGATGAAAAACTGGACGCGTAATGCTGCAGTGGCGATTTTGTTTATCGGGCTAGGGTTTTCGGCTTCCAGCAAAGCAGAATCCTTTGTCGGCGTAGGGGTCGGTCTTCCCGGCGTGTCGGTGGGAGTGGGCGTGAACACCCAGCCAATGTACCGGCCGATGCCTTTTCCAGTGCAGAATTTTGGCGGCAGCTTCCAGTATAGCTACGGTGGTTACGGCGGCGGCGGAATGCCTTGCGGAGCGCACGGCGGTTGCGGCGGCGGTGGCTACGGAGGCGGGTACGGCGGCGGATACGGTGGTGGCTACGGCGGCGGCTACTTTGCTTACGGTGGTGGTTTTGGCGGCGGCTACGGCATGCGGCCCATGGGCTGCGGGCACCGGCAGTGTTTCGGCAGAACCCGTTGCTGCGTGCGACGCGGTGGGCGAGCGTTCTCGCTCAATATCGGAATCGGTGGGTTTGGTTTAGGCATTCGGTCGGTTTCGTTCTAACGAACGTTGTGCTAGGGTCCAGGCCATGGAAAATGTCCCTGGCCTGGAAGCTCTAAAAAAACAAATTGAAGACCTGATGGGGCGGCTTGGCTCGCTCAGGAGGCGTCTTTGACGTCGATACTAAAAAGCGCCGCGTAGAAGAAATCGAGAACCACTCTTCCGTTGAATCGTTTTGGGCCGACGCGGCTCGGGCGAAAACTATTCTAAAGGAAAAATCTAGCATCGAAGCCTCCCTTGGCTCCCTTCTCGAAGCGGAGACCAAACTGGGAGACTGCGGCGCATTGGCCGAGCTGGTGGTCGATGAACCGTCTGAAGAGAACTTGGCGGAGCTTGCCTCGGAGCTGAAAATCGTTACGGCGTGCGTGCGGCGAATGGAACTTCAGGAAATGCTCGGTGGCACCAACGACCGAGCCGATGCCATTGTGTCGATCAATGCCGGAGCGGGCGGAACGGAAGCGCAGGACTGGGCCCAAATCCTCTTTCGAATGTACATTCGTTATTGCGAGCAGCGGGGTTTTAAGACCGATATTGTGGATCAGCTTCAGGGAGAAGAGGCGGGGATCAAATCGGCTACTTTTTTCGCTCGCGGAGAATTCGCGTTTGGCTTTCTGAGCGCGGAGATTGGAGTCCACCGGTTAGTACGGATATCTCCTTTCGACTCAAACGCCAGGCGCCACACTTCGTTTGCTTCCGTCTTTGTGTTTCCCGACATCGAAGAGGAAAT
This sequence comes from Pseudomonadota bacterium, assembly GCA_031425635.1. GTDB lineage: Bacteria > Bdellovibrionota > FAC87 > UBA2466 > UBA2466 > JAIEOG01. The sequence goes on along the minus strand of JANPJT010000051.1, from coordinate 1,239 downwards.
CGAAATCAAAGTGGAAGACAAAGATATCCGCATCGATACCTACCGAGCAGGGGGAGCGGGCGGCCAAAAAGTGAACAAGACCGATTCCGCGGTTCGAATTACTCACATGCCCTCGGGCATCGTGGTGACTTGCCAAAACGAACGCTCCCAACACCAGAATAAAGCGACGGCCATGAAGATTTTAAAGGCGAGGCTTTATGAGCGAGAGCTCGAAATGAAGCGCCAGGAGCAAGCCGTTGTCGAAGATTCAAAGTCCGACATCGCATGGGGCAGCCAGATTCGGTCCTACGTCATGCACCCGTACCGAATGATCAAAGATCACCGCACGGATTTTGAAACCGCGGACATTCTGCCGGTTTTGGACGGCGCTTTGCAGCCTTTTGTAGAAAGTTTTTTGATGTCCAAACGAGGTGATAAGTGACGGTATTGATCAGCAATGATGATGGGATCGATTCGCCAGGGCTCCACCTTCTGGCCGCTGCTTTCAGGGGCCTCGCCGATGTTGTCGTCGTTGCGCCGAACCGCCAGCGGAGCACTGCGGGCCATAGCCTCACCTTGCATAAACCGCTGCGGCTTACCAAAGTGAAGGAAGGGGTTTACTCGGCTTCGGGTTCTCCCGCAGACTGCATCTACTTGGGCATTCGAGAAGTCCTTGGTAAAAACCCCGACTTCATTCTTTCTGGGATCAACGCCGGCGCGAACCTCGGGACCGATGTGCATTATTCCGGAACGGTGGCGGCGGCCAGGGAAGGGGCTTTGATGAATATCCCGAGCTACGCCTTCTCCTTAGTGGTCTCTAGCCACGAATACGCAAAGCTTTCCCCCGGAGGCCTCAAGTTTGAAGCTGCGGCGGAGGCTGCGAGAATGGTTTTCCTTGCTACGCATCAAATAAAGTTTCCAAAGCATTCGCTTCTGAATGTGAACATTCCCAACCGAGAAAAGCTTTCCGAAATGGGTCCTCTGGTGGTTGCGCGGCAGGGGATGCGCTACTACTCCAACGCGGTCACCAAACGCACCGATCCTCGAGGCGAAGACTACTATTGGTTAGGCGGAGCCTATGCCGGGTACGAAGAAGACGACCAAAGTGATTGCCATGCTTTGGAGCAAGGGAAGATCTCGGTGACTCCCCTCACGATTGATTGCACACATAAGGAATTTTATGCGGCACTCAAAACGCTCCCTGCTTTCGAGAATCAAACCGCCCCATAAAAGGCTTTCGCTACTAGTAAACAAACAATC
>JANPJT010000050.1:0-4517 GCA_031425635.1 Pseudomonadota bacterium | reverse complement strand
GTAACGCAACGTTCCGCCGTGCACTTTCAAGATGGAAGTACAGATACTGAGCCCAATCCCCGTGCCTTTTCCCACCTCTTTGGTAGTGAAAAACGGCGTCATTATCTTCTCTGCAATGCTCGGTGGAATCCCTGAGCCACTATCGGTGATCGAAAGACGGAGTCGGCCTTCCCGAACGACGGCTTCAATTTCCACCCACCGTTCCTTCAGAGGCTCAACCGCATCGAGCGCATTGTTTAACAAATTCATCAGCACCTGGGAGATCTGGACTCCGATGCAATGGAGGATTACCGGTTGGGACGGAAGAGAAAGGCGCACGTCAATCCCGTGGCTCTTAAAGCGTTCCCCGCAAAGCCCCAGAGTGTCGCCGACGATGGATGCAAGTTCAGTCGGTTTAAAAGGGTCCGCTTCCGCGTTGCGCGCAAAACCAACGAGCCCTTGAATAATTTTAGCCATACGAAAGGCAGTCTCTTCGATTTTTTTTAAATCGAGCGCAATGGGTTCAGTAGCATCATCACTAAGCCCTGTGCGCCGACGGATCGCACGAACAGTGCCAATCACAATCGTGAGCGGGTTGTTTAACTCGTGGGCAATGCCCGCCGACATTTCCCCTAGAAGCGACATTTTCGAAGTTGAGATCATTTGGGCCCTTTGGGCCTCGATCGTCTCGATGAGCGTTTTATGTTCGGTCAGATCTTCCGCCATACTCACGAAGCCAATGCATTGACCGCTTGTATTCACGATAGAAGTAACTTTGAGGCGGACCGGCAAAAGAGAACCGTCTTTGCGCACATACGTCCACTCCCGAGGGTCGGTACCGGCGCGTCCTGCAATGGCATTCACGGGGATCGAGGCCGCGCCAGCTTCACCATGCACGTCGGGCGTTTGCTCTACAATACGGCAGGTGGCATCTTGGGAATCATAACGGAGCAAGTAGCGATTCGGGTTTGATAGTTCCGCTGCACTGTACCCCAGCATACTTTCGGCAGCTCGGTTGAAAGTCGAAATGAGTCCGTTCTGAGTCGTTGCAATAATGGAATAGGGAGATCCGTCCAGTACTGCTTTTTGCCAAGCAGACCACTGCCTAAGCTCGATGATTGCGGTCCATCGAAGAGCCATTTGCTTTCGTATCTCGGCCGTAAAAAGGTAGAGCGCTACGAACGCCATGACGAAAGAGCCTAAAAAATTGAAGCGAACAAGCCACCTGGCGGGTACTTCCTGCGCCAACCAAGCGTCGGGTACGAACTCGTAGCCTGCAAATTGGATAAGCAGCCAAAACAATATGGGTAAAAGGACAAGCGCGACGATGGTCTTTACTCTCCGCCAGTCAATGAAAAGTACGGGCAGCATAATCCCGGGGATAAAATAGACTTCGGCGAAAACCTGGTGTTTTAAGCAGAGGCTTGCGAGGTAGACATACAGGCAGCAGCTGCTGAAAAAGAATGCCTGGGCTTCGTGGACTCGGTTTTTTTGGCAAAGCCACCAAACCAGCGGGCACGTGAAAAGCGCGCCCGAAGTGACTGCCCAAAAAGCCAGGGGATATTCCAGCCAGAAATAAACTACGCTGTAGATTCCAAGAAAACCCCAAGCGACCCCATTCATCTTCTGAAACAAGAGGAACTGGTCGTTACGAAAGTCTTCCGTCAGCCCCGCACTCGATTCCAGCGGGTGGAAATTCACGGTTTGGAACTTTCCTTCAGCTGCTCTATCAACTTTTCGTTCTGCTGGTTCAGGAGCCTTCTTTGCAAAAGGAGGAACCGAATTTCAGCTCGCAAAGTCGAACGCATCGTTTGATTTCCGGACTTTTCCAGAAAGGTATCTAGGTCGGCGTACTGGTACATGATGAAATCGATGGATCGGTTCATCAGGATTTGGGTTCGATACTTCTGGATAGCAGAAGTGACGGTTTGGATGATCCGCTTTTCATCGAACGGCTTTTCGATGACATCGTGGACCCCTGTTTGGATCAACGAAAGCAAAAGATCTTTAGAGACATAGCCGGAGACAAAAATGATCGGCAGCTCGGGTTTGACTTTTTTAAGAGCCACAGCCACCTGCAGGCCGTTCATCCCCGGCATTTTATAGTCAGTAATGAGAACATCGGGCGACACGGATTGCGACATTGCAACCACGTTCTCGGGTTGATTCGATGTAAAGACGCTAAAACCGTGAAAGTCGAGCAAGGCCCGGAGGATCTCAAGGACTTCGGGTTCATCATCGACAAGTAAAACCCGCCCGGGGTGGTTCGGTGTATTAGGCTTCATTGCCGAAGGAGGGCTATCGGCGTAAAGCTTCTGGCGCGCTTCGTCGAGCATATCGCGGGCCGCTTTAAACCCGGTATCGATAGCCTTCTGATCGTCGGAGCTCACGGAGGCTTGTGTCTTGAAAGCCTCGATCTGTGCGCCCAGCTTTGCTAAGTGTGCCGTTAGCGGCTCAATTTTACAAAGCAGTGCCCCGCCGGCGAGTGTGACAACCGCCCGCAAAAGGATCCCGAACTGTTGCTCGCGGTCTTCCGTTTCACTTAACTTTTTACAAGCGGAAAATGCCTCATCGAGGAGGGTCGAAGCTTCTTCAAAAAAATAAGACGGGTTAAAAAATTGTTGCATGGTGTTACTCGGTATTCGGTTGCGTCACAAAAACTATTAGCAATGGTAACATTCCGTTATCCGAGCACCTAGCTGAATCGAGGCGGTTCAGCTACTGAAAAAACCAAGGGCACTAGCTGTATTCGAGTTTAGTTCCAACCCTCACCGCTGCCGCTGCTACAGGGATTTATTGCCTACGTAGAGCGTGTGCCGGCTGCCCGAGTTTGGACGGGATTGAGTGGGCACTACGTTGACGCGCAGGCCGGCCCTTACCATGCGCTTCTCAAAAAGGGGATCTTCAGCGGCGGACCAGAATACCACTCGCCCTCCGGGTCGGAGCGCTTGGTGGAAACGCTTTAGCCCTTCGTCAGAATACAGCCGCGCGTTACTGGGCGCGCTGAGCGCGTGCGCCCCGTTATCGACGTCCATCAAAATAGCGTCGAAAAGGTTTCTACTTTTTTGCAAAGTAGTGGCCACATCTTGGATCTGCAGTTTCACGCGCGGGTCGCTAAGGGAAAGGCGAGCAAGGGGGAAGCGGGGGTCGAGGTTCCACTGCGCCACGCAAGCAAAGAGTTCGACGACTTGGATCTTGGCGTTGGGGCCCAGCTCAGCTAGGGCTGCTCTGAGCGTAAAACCAAAGCCCAAGCCGCCTATCAGCACTTTGGATCCGCGCTTCGCTTTTAAACCCAAGCAGCCGACTTGAGCCAACTTTTCCTCCGAAGCGTGTTGGCGAGTCGACATCAGTTCGATCCCGTCCATGCGGATGGTAAAAGCGCTATCGTGTTCCTCTAAAGTAAGCGTCTGGCCATCTGGTGTGCGCTGGGTGTCTAGAACGGTTCTTTTCTTCATGCCGCACCATACGCCAAACCGCAGCTAGCGCGTCAACGCCTCTTGGTAGGGCCGGCCCCCAATGAGGAGCGTTTCCAGTCGCCCCAAGCCCGACTTGCTCACTCTCACTCGGATCGTCGACGCAGGCGGGAGTACCGCCAGCTGAGAGCTATACGATTCGGGGATATAGAGCCTTTCAATCCCTGCCACAAAGCGTCGGTAGCGGCACTGCCCTTTGATAAATACTTCACAGGGCGGAGTTCCCGCGCCGTCACAGGAAAAAGTGGAAGTAGCGGTCCAAAGCGTGCTCGACGGAGTTTGGGTTAGGCAAACGCACTGCTCCTGGGTCCGATAAGCGTCCTCAGCGCACGGCGGCACGGAGCCGTAGTCGACTGCGTAAGTCACAAAATGTCCCGAGAGCAAATCGCGAGGGTCGTAGCCGCCTACGGCGAACTCCACTTGCTGGCCCGATTGCAAATTCCACTCGATAGTTGCTACCCAGCCGGCCATTACGAGAAGCGGTAAAACCACCGAGAGGAGCGGCAGCGTTTTAGATTTCACGCGCGCCCCCCATGAACGTTCGAAGGCCGCCCCGAAACTTCGCCCAGACCCCAGCAATGCTTAAAATAACCGCGCCCGAGAAAATCAGCCCAAAGCCTGTTTGGGTGAGCGATCCAAAAACCTCAAAATAAATAACGATAAAACGCACTGCGATGACCAAAGAGGCAAAGTCAAAGAGACGCCGGTACCCGGCTTGCGCCGCGGCGCCGGCGGCAAGCGCCCAAACCGCAAGAAAACCCACTGAGCCGATGATTTGCCGGCTGACGCGGCTCATCGAATCGAACGAAAACTCAAGAGGGAGAAAAAAGAAAGCGCCGTGCACTAAAAAAAGCAAAGCAGTCGTTACTCGCTGAGAAAACGCCACTTGCGGTCCCCGCGCGAGCGATGCAAGCGCAACGGCGACAATGGATAGTTCGGGGATGAGCCTTGCCGGAGCAGTCAAAAACGCGCTGCCAACTACTTTTGATTCCAACCAAATAAGGTTCATGCACACGGAGCCAACCAACAAAGAAAAACCCACTCCCCAAATCAATATGGCGCTGC
>JANPJT010000049.1:0-14354 GCA_031425635.1 Pseudomonadota bacterium | reverse complement strand
CGCCAAGGCTGGTGGACGGGGGACTACGCGGCGAGTGCCGGCGGAAAAAAATACCGAGGTGACCTCGTCGAAGAAATTGGCGACGGAGTGAGGGATCCGGCTTCGCTGCTAACAAACCCACTGGAATTCGCAAAAACCGTTGGCTACCGGCTTTTTTCGTCGTCGGTGGGCCCAGCCCACTTAAATGCGCTTGAAACGGTTTACCAAACTGGGATCGCGGAATTCGAAAAACAATCTCGAACTTTTGCGGCGGGGCACCCCGAACACACTTGGCAGAATTACCAGGAGTCCGACGGTGTGGTCGAAAGAGTATCGGCCTTGAAACCGTGTTTGAACGGCTTCGGCTTGAAAGGCTCGTCGGTCACCTCTTGCCGGTTTTTTCCCGAGGTCCATCACCTGTCGATTGCGGGGTCTGCGAAAGAATCAGCGGAAGACATCGTCTCTCAGCTAAAGGCGACGGGCGGAATCCAACGCCGAGCCTTTTAGTCGGTCGCCGAATACCCACTTTGGAGCTAAATTCGCTTTAGAGGCGCTGCGTCTAGAAACTGGAGAGTCGAAAACTTCCCTTTCGCCCAATTCACGCTCCAGTCGCTTCGGAATAGCACGACTGGGTTACCATCTCGATCTTCTACGTAGGAACAGTCGGAGTACTTATTGAACTCTTCAAACTCGACGCCATCGCCTTGAGGCCAGCAAGCCCGTACGAAAGGCATCCTCTCTAGCTTCACATCCACTCGGTACTCGCTCTTGAGCCTCGCTTCAAATACTTCAAATTGCAGCGCGCCCACCGCTCCCAAGATGGGGTAGGCGTCTCTCCTTGAGGGGTGACGGAAAAGCTGCACGACGCCCTCTTCAGTCAGCTGCTCCAGGCCCTTTTGGAGCTGTTTGCGCTTGAGCGGATCGGCGACGCCCACTGTTGCAAAATGCTCGGGAGAAAAGCGAGGAACCCCTTCAAATTCCATTCGGCGCCCTTCCGCTAAAGTATCCCCAATCCGAAAATCGCCTGAAGTATCTAGGAGGCCTACGATATCGCCAGGCCACGCTTCCTCCAGCGTCATCCGCTCTTGGCCAAAAAAATGGATGCTTTTAGAGAGCCGAAATTCCTGGTTCAGCCGCCCATGGGTGGCTGCCATCCCGCGAGTGAATTTACCGGAGCACACTCGGAGAAAAGCAACTCGATCGCGGTGCTGCGGATCCATGTTCGCTTGGATCTTAAAAAACAGCCCTGAGAAAAAAGGCGCGTCGGGAAGCACTTCTCCAATGCTGCTCTTACGCGAAGGAGGGGCCGGCGCTAGCTTCAGAAAATTCTCCAGAAACCGCTCCACACCAAAATTATTCATCGCGCTCCCGCAGAAAACGGGGCTGAGCTGACCGTCCAAGACGCGATCCAAATCAAAGGGATCTCCCGCCACTTCGAGAAGATCGAGCTGGGACCGCAACTCGGCCACAATTTCTTCGTTGTCTAGTGGGTCTCCCGGCAACGAAGCCATAAACTTAGGGTCGTCTATTCCCGTCACTTGGATGGGGGCCAGCTTCCCTTTCACATTGGCTTCCCCTTCCCTTTGAAAAAGGAGCACTTCGCCTCGGTGTCGATCGTAAACGCCCCGGAATCGATCGCCGGTACCAATCGGCCAAGTCACGGGAGCCGACCGAATGCCCAGCACCTTTTCCAACTCATCGATAAGGTCCAACGGGTCCCGGCTCGGTCGGTCGAGCTTGTTAAAGAAAGTGAAAATGGGCAGGCCCCGCATCCGGCACACTTCAAAGAGTTTCCGGGTTTGGGGCTCGACCCCTTTGGCCGCATCGATGAGCATCACTGCAGCGTCCACCGCGACGAGCGTTCGGTACGTGTCTTCGGAAAAGTCTTTGTGGCCGGGAGTATCGAGCAAATTGACCTGAATTCCGTCGTACTCAAAACGAAGCACGCTCGTGCTGATCGAAATCCCCCGCTTTTTCTCTATTTCCATCCAGTCAGAGGTCGTGTTGCGAGTCTGGGCTTTGGCTTTCACCGCACCCGCTAAGTGGATCGCGCCACCGTACAGCAGAAGCTTTTCGGTCAAAGTCGTCTTCCCCGCGTCCGGGTGGGAGATAATGGCAAAAGTACGCCTTCGGGCTACTTCGGACTGGAGTTTTTTATCGCTTGTCGCCATAAGTATGGCATTCACCTATACACTAGTGAACGAGAACCGAAAAATCATTCATGTCGATATGGACGCTTTCTTCGCTTCGATTGAGCAAAGGGATAACCCTGCCTTGCGGGGCAAACCCGTGATCGTGGGAGGAAGCCCTGATAGCCGGGGGGTAGTCGCCGCCGCTTCCTACGAAGCCCGTCAGTTTAAAATCCGCTCCGCGATGAGCTGTTCCCAAGCCGCACGCCTTTGCCCAGAGGCGATTTTTGTGCGCCCTCGCTTTTCCCGCTACCAGGAAGTGAGCGCGCAATTCCACCGCATCCTCCGGGAAGTCAGCGACTGCGTTGAGCCTTTAGGGCTCGATGAAGCTTACCTCGATGTCACCGAAAACAAGTTTAAAGAAGCCAGCGCAACCAAGCTAGGCTGGTACTTAAAGGCACGGATCAAAGGCCAACTCCAGCTCACTGCTTCAGCGGGCGTAGCCCCCAACAAGTTTTTAGCAAAACTTGCGAGCGAAATGAAAAAACCCGATGGGCTCTTTGTCATTGGCCCGAACGATATTGAAACCGTGGTTCGCCGTCTCGAAATTGAAAAACTCTGGGGCGTCGGGCCTGCCACCGCAGCGAAACTGCACGCCCAGGGATGGAAAACAACCGAGGATCTGCGGCGCCAATCCGTATTGGAGCTTTGTAGAGCCGTTGGCTCTCAGGGGAGGTTCCTTTTCGATCTAGCGCACGGGGTAGATTGTCGGGCAGTCGCTGCCTTGCGCGAGATGAAAAGCAGCGGGGCCGAAACCACTTTCGCCGAGGACTCGTGCGACGTAGACTCGCTGGCGGCAACCCTACTTGCCCTTGCAAAAAGGGTGAGCGCCGGCCTTGAAAAAAAAGGGGGGCCGAAAGCAAGCGTGGTGACTCTCAAACTGCGGTACTCCGACTTCTCAACCATTACCCGAAGCACGACCCTCGCCACTCCCACTAGCGAAAGCGCCACTTTCTTTGAATGCGCTGAAAAACTCTTGCGCCATTCGACAGAGGCGGGCAAGAGGCCTGTTCGACTCATTGGCATTAGCGTTGGGGGGTTTAAAGAAACGGCCCCCTCTCTCCAACTGGCTTTTCCCGACTTGTAGGCAGTCTCGCTTTTTTGGAAGAAGACCCGGGGCGATGTTTTGACCTTTCCGATCGGGAACGGTAAACCAAAGGGGTGGGTTTTCTCATCGCAGGGCTGATTGGTTTTTTGGGGTTTTGGGCATTCTTTGGCCTTCGCATTTTGAACCCTTTTTGTTTGGACTGGTTGATGGCAGGCGACGTAGGGCAAAGCCAAGTCGCCTGGATGTTTTTTTCGCAGAGCGCCTGGAGTTTTCCTCTTGGCAGAATAGACGGCCTTGTCTCGCCCATCGGAACTACTCTCGTTGCGGCAGACGGGCTCCCTTTGTTTTCGATTCCCTTAAAACTTTTGCTGCCTCGGGCCCTGGCCTCCCAAATCCAATTCTTCGGGCCCTGGCTGCTTTTTTGTTTTGTTGCTCAGGCGATTTTAAGTTACCGGCTAGTCAGTTCGTTGGTACCCAACGGGAGACTGCGGTTTCTCGCCGTCGTTATTTTAGCCTGGGCCCCGGTGATGCCCTTTAGGCAAGGGCATTTAGCGCTTTGCGGGCAGTGGGTCATTTTGGGAGTGTTAGACAGTTTGCTTCGCTCGACCCCCCAGCGATTGCGGTGGGTGGGGATTTCAGCCTATGCGTGCTTGGCGCTTGCGGTGCATGCTTACCTGGGCGCGATGGCAATGGGGATAGGGGCTTTGGCTGCGATCGGCCTTCTGTGGGAGCATCGGCAGGACTTTAAAGTAGCACGCTACCTTGGGTCGCGGATCGCTTTCACTTTTGCCCTCTTCGGCATTGCATTCTGGGTTTTAGGGTACCTAGACATTTCGGGTGCTTCCGATACGGAAGCTTTTTTTTACCGCGCCGACGTGCTGCAGTTTTTTAACTCCAACAGCCTCTCTTCGTTTGTGCCTAAAATCCGCGCGAAGTTTCACAGCTTCGAGGCGTTTGCGTATATGGGACTCGGCCCCGCGCTGCTTTTCTTTTATTTTCTTTGGAATCGAAAATCGACGCTGAAACTGCTCCAGTCGCTGCCCCAAAAAACGATGGTAAAGTGGACAGGTTTCGCCTGCCTGGCGCTTTGGTTTTTTTCGCTGGGCCCAGCAGTCTGCTTAGGCGGAAATGAAATTTTATGGCTCCAGTGGCTGTATTCCCCTATTTGGCCGCTCGTTCTCGCGTTCCGGTGCACCGGCCGTTTCATTTGGCCAATGTATTATTTTTTAATGGCGCTGGTTTTGGTGCTTCCTTTAATCAAGTTCCCTCGGAAGCAAGCAGCCTGGATCCTTTCGGCCGTTTTGGTCCTCCAAGCGATAGAGCTCGGGCCATGGTGGTACCGCAACCGGCCCCCAACCCTCGTGGACTGGAATTTACTGGAAAAAGTTCAAACCCCTTTTCCAGAAAGCATTCGGCGGATTGCACTCGTGGCTCCCTACTTGCCTCTCCACGGAAAAGAGTGCTCCACTGAAAAACGGTTAGAGATGGATTGGTACCTATCGGCCGCTGCCTTTGCTGCGCAAAGAGGGTGGGCAATCAATTCCGGGAGCATCGGGCGTTTTGGAGAAGACCTTGCGCTTCGATACTGCGAAAGCGAACTCACAAGCGTTCGGGAGGGGCTGAAAGCGACGGAGCTTTATTTGGTGCACCCGCTTGTCTCAAAGCCAATTGCCCAAATCTTCGACCGCGAAGCACAGTGCGAAAATTTCGCGCAGGCACGAGTCTGCTGGAAGCGCCCTTAGGGGCTGTACCTTTGTAAGGCACAGCGCCTAGACGCTCACTGCTTGCCGCGCGCGCAGCCGCGCCACGCTGCTCAGGCCAAACAAGGTGACGGACCGCGCCATCGTAGAGACAAAGAATAGTACAAAAAAAGCTTTTCCTGTTGCGCCGAAGTAGGTGAAAACCACCCCGCCCAGTAAACTCCCCGCGCTCATCGAAGCGGCGTTGGCAAAGTTGTACGCAGTCATTGCGCAAGTGCGCTCTTCGGGCTTCACCAACTCCCAAAGCAACAAAAGCGCTGCGAGTTCGTACGCCCCCCACGTGATTCCTGAAAGGAGCTGAATGAAGCCTAAGTACCCTACCCTGTCGGAGACGAGCCAAAGGAGCGGCAATACAACCAGGCCCGTTCCTCCGAAAGCGAGGACCGGCCTCGCCCCACGCCGTGCAATCATTTTTCCAAACAAAGGGAGAAAAAGAATTTTCGCAAGGAAAGGGATCGCAATCAGTGCTGCATAAGCGGAGTACGAAAGCTTTCTCTCTGCCAACATGTACGAAGTAAAGTAAGGGGCCGCTAAGTGCGCTGCAAAAGTAACGCTGAGCAAGTAGCGAAAGAGGCGCCCTTGTTCGTGGCTTGGGCTCAAGCGGTGCCGCAGTTCTTTCAGCGTCATCCGCTTTTGGTTGGGGTTCGGAGGGATGGGTTCCGTCTGTTTGGTGAGCCAAACGAGCGAAATCGTCCGGCATAAAAACGCGATGAAGAAAATGGTGACGAAAGCGTAGCTCTTATCGACGTAGGTGGGCAGCCAGTGCAAAAGCAAACCGCCCAGGCTAAATCCAACAAAAATCATTCCTTGGCCGATGCGAGTGCGCCTTGTAAAAAATCCCACTTGAACAGCCGGCGGGATCAAAGTGCCCATCCAACTATTCCAAGCGCCGCTCGCGCCGAGTCCCCCGGCCCAGTAAAGCGAAACGCAGGTAAACGCGAGCCACAAAGGCAAATAGCCTCGCACTGCGGCGACCATCAGGGGCAAGAAAACAAGCGCCTGAAGCCCCGCGCAAAAAATGACCCATTTTCTGAAAGAGCCAAGCCTTGCAAGCATCCGGGGAGCCGTGAGCTGCAGCAGCGAGCCCGCGAGCAGAGGGAGCGTCGTGATCAAACCAGCAGCCACATTCCCGGAGCCCATCCAAAGCAAAAAGGCGGGCAAGTAGGTTTCGCCAATACCGACCATGAGACTAAACAAAGATCCTTCAACTAAGGAAACGCGGATATTGCTACGCAAAGATTTTTTGACTGCAGGGTCGGGGCGCGTTCGTAAAAATTCAGAAGGTAATTGCGCAGCGTTTTGCTTGACCATAGTGGAGCAGAGATATCTCTGCTTGCTAAGGTATCGGCTAAATAGAGAAAAGGTTTGACCCTTTAAGTCCGACCAGAATTTTTTTCCCAGTAACGCAGCAAGACAACTGCAGCCCTGGGAGTCAAGCCCACAGCCCGAAAAATCCCCTCTACCCCCAGCAATTAAGGCTTTGTGGAGGGCTGAATGAAACCCCTCTCCCTGAAACCGTTACCGCCGCCACGGCACCATTTGGAAGCTCGAGTTCCATCGGCGGTACGAGCGCCTAGTGACAGGTAAAAAGGGAAGTTCCGCGGCGCGTTTCTGGGAGAGGGGTTTCAAGCAGACCACCACAAAGACGGTGTTTGGCCACCGGCCCCCGCGCAATTGAAGGAAAACGCGCTATGGCTATTTCAAGCTAAAGTCGATAGGCACCAGCGCGCTCCACTGCGGCGCACCATAAGATTCGGGCAAAGGATCTAGCTGAGCGACTCGGCGCACCGTATCCAGTGCCGCCGTATTCAGCCGAAGAAACGCCGAAGGCTCCGCAATCTCGGCTTCCGAAATCGTGCCGTCTCTTTCCACTTTGAGACGAACTTTGACTTGCCCTTGCTCGCCCAAGTTCTTCGAGGCCCTGGGGTACACCAGCGCTTCTAAAATGCGCTCCCGCACTTGGAACCGGTACCGATCCCACTCGGCGGCCTGCTCCCCCGCACTTTGGCCTGCCGTTCCACCAGCGCCTTTCGATGCTTGCTGCTCAAGCCCCGACGGCCCCGCTTTCGCTTCGCTTTCGGCTTCCAAGTGGAGAGGAGAAGCAGCCGCTTTGGCGCTCCCTGTGGCTTTCACTTCCGGGCGGCTAACCCCTCTTTCGATTTGGAAGTCCCCCAAAGTCACTTCCCAAATCCCCGGCGAAGTGCGGGTGTGGCTAAACAAACCCACGCCTAGTAGCCCGCCCAAGAGAACGCCTGCGTGCACTAGCACCGAGGTAGCCAAACAAGGAACTACTCGTAAGTTCGTCATAACTTTGCGCTGAGCCCCACAAAAAATTCCCTGCCCCTGAGCGGCCCCCAAAGGTGCGTGACTTCATAGTCGCCCGCTGGGTTATAAAAAAGAGCGTTCTCCACTTGGGCCTGGGTAAAGCCGGTTAAATTTCGGACGCCGCCATATACTTTTACCTCTTTGTTCGCTTGCCACGCAACGCGCGCATCGAGAGTCACAAACGCAGGCGCAGCGGTGAGTTTGGGAACGGATGGCGATCCGGCGCTATAGACATTGAACCGCCCGTCCCCGTAGCCGTAGGGATTCAAGTCCCGAGCGCCGACTAAAGTTGCAGTCAGGTTCAGATCCCAACCGCCCGATTCCACGTCCACCATGAGGCGCGCTCGGTTCTCCACCGCGGCAAACGGGAGGAGCGCCTGGTAGCCGCGGCTGTAAAAAAACTTTTCAAAGCTCGCTCCCACCGTGAGAGCGTCCGTCAACTGGTACCCCACGACCCCGTCCGCCGCAAAAACGTCGTATTTTCCAGCCGCCGTCAGAAGGGCGGGCCGAGGCGAGCGACCCAGGTCAACATACGCCATATTTTCGATACCCGTCCAAGCGGCAGAAAATGTCGCGGTGGTTCGCTTGTCATCAAAAGACACGGAATAAACGGCGGAATTCGAACGCTCGAGTCGATTCACCAAGACATCGAACCCTCTATCTAATATGCCGTGCTCGGATTCAAAGAACGTGAGCGGCGCTCGGTAGCCCTGCCCAAGAGAGAAGCGGGAAACCCATTCGGGACTTAAATTCCATCGTAGGTGCAGGCGGGGGACTAGCACGAACTGATCGACTTCATAGCCCTTGGCCGTTTGGCCTAGCCAGTTCACTGCGACTCTGTCGAGGCGCAGGACCGTCGACAATTCAAACGAATCCGACCGCGTCCACGTATTTTGTGCGTAAGCGCCGGCAGATACAAAATTGAAAGAGTCGGTCGCAGGTGGATTCGTCGGGGCCACAAAGTAAGCGTAGGACTGAGACCGCAAGATTTCGTGGCGGGCGTCCAGACCTACCGTCAGTAGATTTTTCTCGTCCAAACTTAAGTTAAGCTTCGAGTCGGCGTAAAAAGTCTCATTAAAATTCGAATAGTCCGCCCCTTCGTAGTACGAATCTTGCGTTTGCTTAACGCCGCTCAAAGTAACGACCGAATTCGCTTTGTCTCCAAAACGGTGCGTCCACTTGCCGACCCCTTCCAACCGTTGGGTGGTGACCGTTTCAAGCGTCTTGGCAGGGGCCCCGTTGTAGGGTTTCCGGACGTCTCCGTCGACAAACGACGCCGCTCCCGGTGGCCCGATCGCAGTGAAAGTGGAGTCGGTCATTGGGCCGCCAAAGACATCGGACCTTTGGACATTCAAGCGGGCGTCGACATTGTCTGCGGTGGACAAATCATCGGAAGTTCGTACACCCAGCGAGTAGTTTCCAAGCCGCGGGGATTCATTGACCCAGTTCCCATCGGCATCCCATTGGCCCTGCGAGTTGGTCTGTGCTGACACAGTGGTTCGGCGTTTGCCGTCTTTGCTCACTGCGTTTCCGACCATGGAAAGCAAGCGGTAGTCGTAGTTGCCGCCGGCGACATCGAAAAAGAAACCATTCTCCGTCGCTTTCTGAGACACAATGTTAATCACGCCGCCCAAAGCGCCCGGCACGAGCAAAGACGCCCCGGCGCCCCTCGCAATTTCGATGCGGGCAACCCCCGCGGTCGTAGCAGCGTCCATGCCGTAGTACGAAGACACTGTCGAATGCAGCGGCACGTCGTCGACTAAGATGGTCGTGTACTCACCTCGGAGCCCGTTGATTTGGATGCGCTTCATGCCGCAAATCGAACACCCCGACGCAGCGTCAATCCCCGGCTCGTTCGCTACCGCTTCGGTCAGGGTTTTTGCTTGTTTCCGCTCAATTTTCTTGTCGTTGATGACTTCTGTTTTATTGATGGAGTCTTTGAGCTTTCCGGCCCGCTCCAGCTTTTCTCGCATGTCTTCTACTCGAATGGGCTCGAGTGTGTCGGCGGCTGTTTCAGCAAACGCCCCGCGGGACAAAGCAAGCACAACTATAAAAAGGAGATTCAGCAACGCGCCCCTCAATTCAGACGCCATCTGAATAGGACCGGGTCTGAAAGTCAAGGGGTGGGTCACAGAATCGCTGAGCGGGCCGTCCTAAGAGAGCAAACCATCGGAGGGCTTTTGCGTGCGATTGAAACAAAACTGGCTGTTTATTCTAGGCATTCTCGTAGGAGTCGGGGTTAGCCCGGCCTTCCTGCCTTCGGCGAGCCTAGCGGCCCCTGGGGCGCTTCCACCTCCGCTTTTAGGGCCCTCCCCTTTTGATAAGAGTTCGGAAAATTTCCGGGCGGTGGCTAAAACCGTCGGGCCTTCTGTGGTGACGGTGCGGGCCAAGCGCCCGCGGGCCCCGGGGCCACAGGGAATGGAAGGCAGCCCGTTTGGAGAAATGTTCCGCTCTTTCGGCGAGCCGCAAGGCCCGGCGACCGAAGCCAGCGGCTCAGGCTTTGTGATCGACGGTAAAGGCCACATTCTCACGAACAACCACGTCATTGAAGGCGCTGCGGAAATTGAGATCCTATTCCCCGAAGAAGACGCGGAGCCCCTCACCGCAAAACTTGTGGGTGCAGACCCTCGAACGGATCTGGCTGTGTTAAAAGTAGCTTCCTCTTCCGTCCCGGTTCAGTGGGCGGATTCAAACTCGGTGGAAGTCGGGGATGCAGCGATAGCGATTGGTAGCCCCTTCATGCTGACTCACTCGGTCACGGCGGGGATTATCAGCGCGAAAGGACGAAGCGCTTCGTTACTCATGGGCTCAAACTTTGGCTACGAGCTCATTCAAACTGATGCCGCTATCAACCCAGGGAATTCCGGCGGTCCGCTTTGTGGTTCCGACGGAAAGGTCTTAGGCGTAAACACCGCCATTTACTCACAAAGCGGCGGCTACATGGGGATTGGTTTTGCGATCCCGTCGAACCTCGCGAAGCAAGTGGCGGAAACGCTCATTCGCGAAGGAAAGGTGGAGCGCGGGTGGATGGGAGTCGCCATCCAAAAAGCGGACAAAGGGCTTTTAAGGGATCTGGGCGTCGCGGGAGGCGTGGTGGTGCAAGAGGTTCAGGAGGGCGGGCCGGCAGCGAAATCGGGGCTTCGAGCCGGGGACTTAGTCCTGGAGGCAAACCAAACCAAAACGTCGAAAACCGAGCAGCTGCAGTCGCTGATTGCGGCGTTGACACCGGGGGCTCGCGCGAGCCTCAAAGTAATCAACTACACCGATCGGAAGACTCGGATGGTGGACGTCGTGGTGGGGACTCTCCCGGAAATGAAAGCCCGCCCGCGGAGCTAGGCGGCTTTTTGGTCTTGCTTTAGCCGCGCTTCGAGGCGCTTTTTCTCTTCCTGCAGGTACCGCATTTGCTCGCCCCAAAGCTGGGGAGAGAGCGCTACCTTTTGGGACTCGGTCTGCTCGATCAGCTGCTCGAGCACTCCGAGCTGGTCTCTGAGCGCCATCACGGAACTGCTTTCACTCGTGTGGCTTACCCGCGGTTCTTTGGGGGTGCCCGATGTCTTCACGTCGAGCACTTCGAGCGGATCGGCGGATACTTCGTTCGTTTCGGTATCGTTCCACAAAAATTCGAGACTGCTCGTAAACTTATTCACCATTTCCAAATACATTCCTTCGGGGGAAAACGCCGTATTGAGGAAAGTCATGATCACGGACAAAACGATCCCTAAAACCGATTTTCCCATGGAAAAAGTCATATTGTGCAAAAAGCCGTCCATGACGGTCTTTGTCATTTCGACGTTGGTGGGGTCGATGCCGCCGAGCATTGGCAAAGCAGACATTGTCCCTAGAAAGGTTCCAAAAATACCGCCCACTAGAAAGATTCCGGGGAGAATATTGATGGTTTCATGGAAAACTCCTAACGGAAACACGCCGAGGATTCGATTAAAAATGGGGTTCGAACCAAACACAAACTTCGACACTTCAAGGAACCGAGGCTCACGGCTCGTTTTCTGCAGGTAGCGGGTTTGGCTCAGCGTATCGGTCATGAGCCTCATCGCGCCGGCCTGTATGAGGAACATCCGATCGGTGACCGACGTAATTTGATCGAAACGCCGGCGTTTGTACTTCGCTTTCAGCTCGAAATGTTCGTGGTACGTTTTCTCGAGCAGCAACTTAGTGACATGGTGGAAGGAAGTCCCTTTGGACTTTTTCTCCGGGTCGGCCAAGTACTGGTACATCCGCTTTTCGAACTCGACTGCGAATAAGTACTCGCAGTTGGTTGTGAAGTAGATGAGCATCCGGAGCACCACTCCCACGATGAACAAAAGCATCATTGCAGGCAGGACGTAAGCCATGCCTAGCGTCACAATTCCATTAATACCAACGTGAATTAGGTCATTGAGCACGGTTCGCTCCTTATTCCTTGAAGTTAAACTTAATTAAAACTTTTTGGCTTTTGGTACAGTCGTACTTCTCGCAATACTCGGCGTCGCTTAAGCTTCCTCCGCCCTCTGCGCCTTGGGCCCGTGAGAAACCTAAGCCCGTGACTTTAGTGAGCGTGAGCAACCGGTTCTGGTGCTCGTACTTCATCGCTTTTGGATCGAAAACATGCTCAAAAATCGATTTGGCGCGCTTATAGCTCAGATCCATATTGTAGTTCACTGCGGACCTAGCGGCGGCGGACAACTCTTTTGGGTTGATGTACTTGCCCTTGAAAGTGGGCGACGCAAAGCCAATGATTTCGACGTTCGAAATTTTTTCGGCGATTTCGCTATCCTCTAAAACACTTTTTGCGTAGAGCGGCATCGCTTTTTCTAAAATATTTTTCATCTGGTTCTTGATTTTGGCGCTTCCGTAATCGAAGTACTCTTCTCCAAAATTGATGGTGACGTCCCCGGTGTTCGGGTTGACTTGGGCGTTGATCCCCGCCTTCGAGAAGCTGTCGGCAATTTTTTGGATCACCCGCTTTTTTTGCTCGTCGCGAGCCCGCACAGACGAAAGCTGTCTTGAAAGGCCTTCGTTCTGGTTGGCAAGCTGGCCCATTTTGCTTTGGAACTTGGCTTCTTTCTCAGCAATAGCGGCTTTCGTGCCGTCTAGCTGCCCTGCAAGATCTTTCATTTTGCCTTCATAGGCTAATCGGTCGGCTTCAAGCTTTTTGCGGTAATCGCGCTCTCTTGCTTCTCGCTCCGCGCCAGAAAGTTTTTCTTTCGCTAAATTCGCCTCAAAGCCGGCCCGTTCATCGCCCAGTCTTTTCTGGTAAGCCCCTTCAAGCTCGCGCATCTTTGCAGCGTAGCCTCGCTGCCGATCCGCAAGCTCTCCTAGGATCCGCTCGTTTTCAGCCCGCGCTTGGCCCAGCTTAGAGCCATACTCCACGTCTTTATCTTTGAGCTCTTTTTCCTTTTGTGCGATCTGGGACTTGGTGCCTTCAATCTGGCCCGTGAGATCTTTTACTTTGCCTTCGTAAGCAAGCCGATCGCCTTCAAGCTTTTTTCGGTACGCTGTTTCTCTGGCGATTTTTTCGGACGCGGAGAGCTTTTCTTTTTCTAAGCTTGCCTCAAAGTTACTGCGCTCCAGCGCAATCTTTGCTTGGTAGCTTTGCTCGAGGCTTTGCATGCGAGCAGCATACCCCTGCTGCCGCTTTTCCAGCTCGCTCAACATGGCGGCCTTCTCAAGCTGGGACGCCTTCAGGGATTTCTTAAAGTCAGCTTCCTTAGCCAAAAGCTCTTCGTCCTTCTTTTGCACCGTTTGCTGTACACCGGCGAGCTCCACTTCTTTTTTCTGAATTTGCTCTTTCGTTGAAGACAGCTGAGAGTTCAAAGCAGCCATTTCCTGGTTGTACTGCTTTACTTGGGCTTCAACTTGGGCGCGGTACTGTTTTTCTTTTTCTACTTTCGCGAGGGCGGAAAGGTTCGCAGACTCTAGGCTTAACCTGTGCGCGGCGCGCTCTTCTTTCAGTTTTTGGTCGTGGCTCAAGCGAAGCTTTTCCACGGTCGCTTGGTATTTCAACTGCTCGGACTTCAAATCGGCCGCGATTTTGCGTTTTTCATCTTGAAGTTCGGCAAGCTGCGTTTGGTTTTGCGCTAGCTTACTCTGCTTTTCTTCGAGCTCGGCAGTCTTCTGCCCCAGTTCTGCTTTAGCGGTGTTCAGCACAGCCGCGACACTTTCGTTCTCCTGGCGCAAAGACTCCACTTTCTTTTGGCTTTCGAGTTTCAGCTTGTCTATTTCGGCTTTCAGCTTCTGTTTCGAGGCGGCCTTACTGCGGTAAGCGTATTCAATTTCTTTGATCGATTTTTGGAGCTTGGCTTCGGTTTCTTTGATTTCTTGGTTGTTTTTAACCAGCATCGCCTCTTTGTCTTTCATTTCCGACTTCAGGCCCTTGATGCTTTCGCTCTTTTTCGCGATGACTTTATCGCGGGTTTTCATTTCTTTTTGGGCGATCATGTTGGCAGTGATGATGTTTTTGATCGCCGATTGGTACTTATTGAGCCCTCTCGCTTTTTCTTCGCTTTCTTTGGCCTGAGCGTAGAGTTTTTCTTTTTCTTCTGCAGCTTGCTGTTCCAAGAGCTTCATCTGGCTCATGAGATCTTGGTACATGCTTTTTTCGGCTTCAGAGGCACCTTTTTTCAGGTAGCCATCTTTCAGCGCTTCAAACGCCTGCACTTCTGCTTCCAGGCGGGTGATTTTGTCCTGAGCGACTCGGACGAGAGCCTTTTCTTGAACGGAGACGGTCGTGATGCGCATGGTGGATACGGCATACAGCAGCAAAAAGAGCGTAGACAAAACGGTCATCAGATCGCTATACGCGGTCCAAAACCCTTCGTTCTCCCCATTCTTTTTTTTCTGTAGCTTTTCGTAGTTCAAAGCGCAACTACACCTCTTTTTGAGGTGCTCCCGAACAGGGTATCGGCTAGCCGGTTGATTTAGTTTAGTTTTTACTTATCCAAAGCAAATCTGGATTAGCCGGGGATGCACCCGTCACCGTCACTTGCGAACACCCCCTCCCGTTCCGTCACCGGCCAACCTATTTTTCCGTTCCGTATTTGCGAACCCTCCCTTCCC
>JANPJT010000048.1:0-3233 GCA_031425635.1 Pseudomonadota bacterium | reverse complement strand
CAAAAACCAAAGTCAAAATCACACTGCGCGACGGCGGCGTTCTTAAAGGTTTTATTTCCGAAATAAACTCCGACGACTTCGTTGTAGCCGATTCAAAAACCAGAGTTCGCACGAAAGTAGCGTGTTCGGACGCAGCCAAAGTTACAAAAGGTGGCCTATCGTTCGGCGTAAAACTCGGAATCGCCGCTCTCGTCGTTGGTGCGATCGCCGTAACGGTCTTAACCGTCGGTGTCAAAAATTTAGATGACGACATTCTTCCGAACTGAACAGGGTGGAACCAACCTGCGCCGGCGTTAGTGCGTCGCCGCGGGATAACGGTAACGGCAGCAGGAAACCGCTACCGTTGTAAACGTCATATCCAATTACCCTGTTAACACAGAATAGAGAAAAGATTATGCGAAACTTAAAAAATATAAAAATTGCTGCCCTGGTTCTGATCCTCGGTCTAGTTCTCACGGCGAATGCTTTCGCCCAGACAACCACATTCACATATCAAGGACGCTTTACGGATTCCGCCGTTACGCAGCCGACGAACGGCACTTACAATATGCAGTTTGCGTTGTTTGACGCGGTGGCAAATGGGAATCAAGTTGACGTTCCTGTAACTCTTCCCGCAGTGCAAGTTGTTAACGGTATCTTTACTGTTTCGCTTGATTTTCCGGCTGCTGCTAGTTTTGACAGTTCTCCGCGCTTCCTGCAAATTACGGTTGGGAGCACCATATTGAGCCCGCGACAGGCGATTACGAGTGCTCCTTACTCCATTCGCGCTCGCAATGCGACGCTTGCCAACGATTCAAACAAACTCGGCGGGATCGAAGCCGACCAATACGTGACCGGCCAGGTCGTAAGAAGCGTCAATAATCTGACCAACAACGTCACGCTTGTGGCCGGGGCAAACATAACGATCACGCCGGTCGGCAATACGCTAACCATTGCCTCAACAGCCGGTAGCGGTGGTAACGGAATTAGTAATCAAACCAATTTGCAGACCGCAGCGAATTTCAACATTGACGGCACGGGCGCCGCTAACGTCTTCAACGCGGCGACGCAGTACAACATAGGTGGAAGTCGCGTTTTGAGCGCTGCCGGGGGAAACATATTCGCGGGTACTGGCGCCGGAACGTTTACGACGGGGGACGGCAATTCATTCGTCGGCTCCGGCTCTGGACACTTGAACACGGCAGGAATCCGCAATTCCTTTCTCGGCTGGAACTCGGGAGCGGCCAACACGACGGGTAGTTACAACGTGTTTTTTGGCGCATCCAGCGGATCAATTAACACCACGGGTGTTAATAATTCTTTTGTTGGCACGAACGCCGGACAGAACAATACAACTGCGGGAAACAATTCGTTTTTTGGCGCGGTTGCCGGGCAATCCACGACAACGGGCGGCGACAACACGTTTGTCGGCGTCAGTGCCGGGCTATCGAACACAACGGGCAACAGCAACTCGTTTTTCGGTACCGACGCGGGGCGTACAAATACCGCGAGTTTCAATTCGTTCTTCGGACGAAGTGCCGGTTTCGACAATACAACCGGAACACGGAACGTATTCGTTGGTGTCGACGCTGGGCGATTTAATCAGAGCGGCAGTGCCAACGCCTTCTTCGGGACAAGCGCCGGCAGTAGCAACACGCTCGGCGTGAACAACACTGCGGTAGGCGATTTCGCGAACTTTGGCAGCAATGCCCTAAGCTTTGCCACCGCCATAGGTTCAGGGGCCGTGGCCTCCACAAGCAACACCGTCGTTCTGGGCCGAACATTGGACACGGTCGTCGCTCCGAATTTGCTGCAGGTGGGAACTCTCGGGACGGCGGGTTCGACTTCGCTGTGCCGCAATACCCTCAATCAAATCGCGGCCTGTACGGCCGGGGGCGGGACGGGCAATTTCATTGAAAATTCAACGGCGCAGCAGGCGAGTTCAAATTTTAA
The DNA here is from genome assembly GCA_031425635.1 of Pseudomonadota bacterium. GTDB lineage: Bacteria > Bdellovibrionota > FAC87 > UBA2466 > UBA2466 > JAIEOG01. The sequence goes on along the minus strand of JANPJT010000048.1, from coordinate 1,301 downwards.
CATCAGCGGCGGCGGCACGGCCGGAGGCACGCTTTCCGCGAATATCGTCAATAGTCAGACGAATTTCAGGATCGGGGGAGCTGCGGTTTTAAGCACGCCAAATTCGACAAGCATCGTATCTGGATTTGCAGCCAATCACGCGACATTCGCTCCCGACAGTACGTTTTTCGGCTTTAACGCCGGCGCCGCGACGAGCAGTCTTTTCGTTCCCGCCAACACTTTTATCGGCAGCGAGGCCGGCAAGACCAACTCGGGTGGAGCAAATAATTCTTTCGTCGGCAGGCAAGCTGGTTTCTCGAACTCCAGCGGCTCATTCAACTCATTTTTCGGAAACGATGCGGGGAAAAGCAACACAACAGCTAACGACAATTCCTTCTTCGGCTCCGGATCAGGGCTTTCGAATACGACAGGTACGCGCAACTCCTTCTTCGGATTTCAAGCTGGCAGTTCCAGCGTCAACACGGGCGAGAACGCGTTCTTCGGTTACAAAGCCGGAACTGTCAACCTTAACGGCATTCAAAATACTTTTGTCGGCACTTTGTCGGGACTCAGCAGTCTGAACGGTGCTTCCAATTCGTTGTTCGGCTATAACGCGGATGCCACAGGCAGCAAAAATACCAGTATCGGCGCGGACACAAACGCGAGTGGAAGCAGCAACACCGTCGTCGGGTACGATGCCGGAGCGCTCGGCACCAGCAATACGTTAGTCGGCTTTAAGACAAAAACGACCGGCGGCGTGAGAAATCGGGCGACTGCCATAGGTGCGGACGCTCAGGTGAGCACGGACAATACGATCGTCCTGGGAACATTGGCAGACACGGTCGAAGTTCCGAATGCGCTGAAAGCTAAAAATATTACCGTCAGCAGCGTAGTTGATGCGACAAGCGTGACCGCCGACTTCGGTAGTTTCTTCAGCATCTCACTCACCAATGTTACTACTAAAGACATACCTATGTGTCTAAGTTCCGTCAACCAGTCGATCGGCGTTTGTCCGTTTCCGTTAAACGGACAAGCGGCCGTCAGCGGCGGAACTCTTCCGGATCTGGTCCGTCAACAGCAGCAAACGCAAATAAATTTGCAAGCCGCTCAAATTAAACAACAGCAACTGCAAATCGAGGCACTCACGCAAGCCGTCTGCTCGATGAATCCGAACGCGGAAATCTGCAGCAATAAAAAGTGAAAAATATGAATCATGCAATAGAACTTACAAACAATATGAACACGCAGCCGGTCCGCCGTACCTGTCCGAAATGCGGCTATATTCGTGAGACCAGCGAGACGACGTGCACCGACTGCGGCAG
>JANPJT010000047.1:0-2503 GCA_031425635.1 Pseudomonadota bacterium | reverse complement strand
AGAAAACGGAGCGGATCGAAAAGCTCATCGCGCTCCAAGAACGCATTCTCTCCCACATGCCTACGGGTTTACTCGCTGTCGACGCGTCGATGCGGATAGGTTTTGTGAACTCCGCAGCGGAGCACCTGCTCGGGATTCGCGCCGAAGAGGTGTCTGGAAAGTTAGTATCGGAAGTGCTTTCCGGTTTGCTGCCCTTTTTTGACGTTACCGGCTCTGTGTCCAGCCATTCCCGGCTGCAGCAAGTGGTCGAAGTGCAGCTAGGAACGAACAAGCAGCTTTTGCGCGGCGACGTTGCGATGTTGAAGGAAGGCGAAGCTTTTGGAGCGCTCCTACACGGGGAGGCCGTGGAGGGGTGCGTGCTTTTGTTCCAGGACGTCACGAAGTTAATTTCTCTGGAAGACAAAATCCGGCAGAATGAAAAGCTTGCCGCCGTCGGACAGCTCGCTGCAGGTATCGCACACGAAATCCGCAACCCTCTGGCCGGAATGAGCGCCAGTATTGAAATGCTGCGTTCTTCGCTGCCCAAAGAAGTCGTAGCGGGCGAAAACCTCAAGTTAATGGATATCGCGATCCGAGAAATCGATCGGTTGAACCGTTTGATAACGGATTTTCTGGATTACGTGAAGCCTCAAAAAACCGCCGCCGAGAAAGTAGACGTGCGTAAACAAATTAGCGAGGTCCTTTTTTCACTGCGCACTACCCAAAAGCCTGGCGTGATCCAGTCCCTTAAAGGAGGGATACCCATTCCCGCTTCAGTGGAGCTCAAAGAAAACTGCCCTGACCCCGTGTTTGCTCTAGCAAGCGGAGAGAAGTTACGCCAAGTGCTTTGGAACCTTATTATCAACGCAATGCAGGCCATGTCCCAGTCGGGGGTCGTCGAAGTGGGATGCAAGAACGAAAGCGAGCAGTTGGTAAAGCTCTGGGTGCGAGACCAAGGGCAGGGTTTGAGTGAGCAGGCGCTTGCCCACCTTTACGAACCTTTTTTTACAACGAAAGAAAAAGGGACTGGCCTAGGCCTTGCGACCGTTTACAAGTTAGTGGAAGCGTTCCAAGGCGAAATAAAAGTGGTTTCGAAACAGGGCGAAGGGACACTTTTCGAAGTCTTTCTTCCGAGGGCGGGACTATGACCGCACTACGCCAGCTCGTTTTTCTCCTTACGTTAACCCAAGCGGCACTTTTTGCGGCTCCGGAGCTAGAAGAAGTGCTCGACCCGCCGATTCCGGAAGTGGAATCCGAAAGCAACCCCGTTCAGGTGGGCCTTCGAATGGACGCGGCCTACCATGCGGGCGGCTTGTCGATTCAGGGTTTTTCCCTCCCCTCGGTGCGACTCACCGTTTGGGGCCAGGCGGCGGAGTGGATCGATTACCGCTTCTCAGCGGGCCAAACGAGGGAATGGTCTTCCGCTCTTTTGCCGCAGCTGATGCCGGTTGAAGGTTTTGTCGATTTGAAGACGGCAAAACTGGATGGCGCCTCGGGAGCCTTTGGGGCAAAGCTTCGATTGGGGCTATTTACTCCGTCTTTCAACCCGTGGTGGTCTCCAGACTTAACCGACCTACCGATCCCCGACTACCAAACATCGCATTCGCTATTGTTTATCGGCCGAGATCTGGGCGCGGAGCTGAGTTTTGAGCCGGTCCCCCAGCAGCTCACCTTTTTCGCAGGGGCTTTCAACGGGAACGGTGTGTTTGCGCAAAACACGAACGGCGCTAGAGCCTTTGCGGTGGGAGTCAAAGGGGGTTTTTTCGTCCAGGAAAAGAAGCTTAGCGTTGGCCTCAGCGGCCTACTGCGAGAGCAAGCGGATCCTTCCAGCGTTAATTTTCGATCGGATTCCACCGGTAACTTGTACGCGGTTTTGGAAAGCCCCGAATCCACTTTTAAGCTAGGCGCGGAGCTCATTTTTGGGAGTTTAAACGACAGCACTCGCTCGGCATCCCCTTTTGGTGGGGCTTTTACCCTTTTGCTTCCTTGGTCAAACCAGCTCGACTTTTTTGCAAGGGCGGAATGGCTCGGCGGCAGCGGGAACGGCAACGGAACCATCAAGAGTTTTCAGGCGGGCCCGGTGCTCCACCTGCACCCGTCGCTCAAAGTCTTTGGTCTCTACCACTACCTTGAAAACGGGGGCTCCCCCGAAACGTTGGTTTCCGCCAGGCTCCGGATCGTGATCTGACTTTTGCTTTGCCTTCTCAATCCAAAAAAAATAGGGTATCGGTTCGCCGCCGTGGTGAAATGGCAGACACGCTGGTCTTAGAAGCCAGTGGGGAAACCCGTGGGGGTTCAAGTCCCTCCGGCGGCAGGTAGCCAACCTAGTTCGCCTGAGAAATCAATGACTTAACATATTTACCACTACGAAATTTCGTAGTGGCTGTAGTGGTGCCACTACTTTACCGAAAGGGTTTAGTATGGGCTACCAAATCAACTCCACCAAAAAGCGCCTCGATGGTTCCTACGGCTGGGAACTCAAATGGCAAAAAGACTTTGGAAACGGCAAGCGTGAGCAGCGGCA
>JANPJT010000046.1:0-2817 GCA_031425635.1 Pseudomonadota bacterium | reverse complement strand
GTTTCGGGATGTTTAAGTGCCTTCGAATAAGGTGCCATTCTGATGTGTTTAAATACATTCCCCGGATTTATCAGAACCGAAATTCTCTGAAACGATCCACCGCGGCATTTTACGAATAATCACCCATCCACTTTTCGGCCGAAAAGTAGCCTGGCACCTGGATGTATTCAACTGCGACCCAGTCTCAGGGTGCCGGTTGGAGATTGTGACTAATCTACCTAAAGTGGTAAACTTAGGGTTGGAGGTAAAGTGCCGGTGCTGGTCAGAAAAATCTGTCACCTGCTTCTGGTGCTTGGGCACGTTCTGTTAGTGCCTTGTTACGCCCCGGACGAGGGAGAGTTGCCTAAGTTTTTACGCGACCTCCTCAACAATATTCCGGAGGCTGAGCCCTCGACACCGGCTACGGTCAGTCCCAGGACGGCTCTCACTACAAAGAAGAGTGGGCTGTTGATGTGGCTCAGAGGAGACATCCGGGGAGCAATGGATAGTTACGAACGTTATCGAGCCTTCGGTCGCGAGCAGGATTTGGAACAAGCTAAGCAATATGCTGAGTCGGCCAAGCAACATCGAGAGGCGGCCGATTTCACAGAACACCTTCTTCAAGAATTTAATGCAGGTAAGCTGACAAATGAGGCGGTTTGGGAGTTCGTTTCTAGGAATAACGTTCCGGAGGGGTACACGGCCCCCGTTTATTTCTCTCCGACACCTGCTGAGATAAAATGCGCAGATAGATTTGGGCAAATTGCGAGAAACGCGAGAGACGTTCCACCGTAGCCCTACTTCACCACGCCTCGGCGGACCTGATCTCCTTCAATCGCCTCAAACAGCGCCCAAAAATTTCCTTCCCCGAACCCGTAGTCCCTCGCGCTATATGCTGGATGCCTGAGCCGTGGTTCACATTTATAAATTCTTGGATCTGGTTGGCACCGCTTCAGGGTTCGTTGACGGACATCTTGATCACCCGATCGGCGTGGCTCCCACGGGGACTTCGAATCCTTCCGCGAAAAGAGCGCCCTTGGGCTAAAGGCGGGAGTAGCTGGGACCCTACGAACTTGCGATTGCTTTGCCGAGCCCACAACTTATTCGCTGCCGAAAGAGACTTCCCGCATCGCGCGAAAGATGTGCCTTTTTCCGAAAAGCCGACCCGTAGCCGAACGGCGTAGGGTTCCAAGCGGGCGACCAGCCTCGGGATGAGTAAGAGACTCAACCGCGCGGAAGGATCGATCACTAGCAACCCCCGAAACCACAATGAACATCGCGAGCGATATGCAGCGAAGTAGCAACGTACACTTCCCCCAAGCGTGCGATTAGCATCGGGATGGGCAAGAGACTCGACCGCGCGGAAGCTCCGAACCCTAGCGAGGCCGGTGTTCATCACAGCCATAACGCAACGCGCTTTTGTTGGGGGGTTAGGTTGCTACCGTCTCGGCTATTTACTGCTAAAATACGGGGATGAATAAAACTCACGCCGTGATTTTACTTTCCCTCGTTTCGCAAAGTTGTTTCGCTTTGAAGGGCGACACTGTCCCGCTGCAGAAAAAAAGCGCTGCGGCACCCGTGGAAGCGGGCTCGATTGTGGCGCCCAAGAAATCTGCAGTACCCGAGGCAAAAGCTCAAGCGGAAGGCATGCCCCAGATTGGCTCGGTGGGAACCTACGGAAGCAGTCGAATCAATGAGGTCACGCTGAAGGAGTTTTTGGGGAAGGACTTGGACATTTGGCTAGCAAAAGGCCTGGCAAGCGATCCTTCGGCAATGGAAATGGAAGAGCAGTTCGTTAGCCGCATCAAGAAGAAATTCGGGTTTCCTTTCGTTGAATGGAGCATCGTGCAGCACTTTGATCCAGGCCAGCTTTCCTTGCACTTAACGCTCGATGTCGTCGAAGAGAAAGATGCCGCGCGAAGGATGCCTTTTTTTGCTGCGCCAAAAGAAGAATTCGCCGACCCTCTAGGCCTCATCAAGCAATGGGATGACTATGAAAATACTGCGCTGAACCTAGTGGAATCAGGCGAAATCGAACCGGAAGCAGAGAAGTGCGTTGCCCTCCATTGCCCTTTTGGCCACAAGCACCCAAAGCTCAAGCCATATGAAAAGATTTTTCAAATCGGTCTAAAAACCCAGGGAGCCAAGCTTCTTGAGATTGTGAAATCCGACAAGCGGGCAAATTACCGCGCTTCGGCAGCGTTCCTGCTGGCCTATTGGACCGACGAGAAGAAAAAAGTAGTCGATTCGATGGTTGAGCGCATTAAAGACCCCGATGCGGTAGTGCGAAACAACGCGCTTCGAGTGTTGGGCGACATTGCGGAGTTTCACAAAGAAACGCCTATCCCGCTCGGCCCCTTTTTGCCTGCACTCGACTACCCCAAAGTTTCCGATCGGTCGAAAGCTTTGTACGTAGTGCATCTACTGTCGCTCGGATCAAACCAGGTACGTGAAGAGCTTCTAAAAACTTCTGTGCCTACTTTGGTCAACCTAATGGAGTGCAAACAGCCTGACCACCGAGAGCTAGCGCATGGAATACTGCGCAAGATTTCGGGCAAGGAGTTTCCCGATAGCGACTCCAGGGCGTGGCTTGCTTGGTATAAAAAGTTAGCACCGGGGGCGGAACTCTCTAAAAAGTAGACGCCAGCGAAAAATTTCGAAACGCTTCTTGGTGCCACGAGCCGTGGGTTCGCGTACTGTAGCCGGGCGCAATAAGGCAGCTGGGGGCTGTGATACAATTCTGGTATGGGACGTTTCGTTTCATCCTTGCTACTGACGGCGGTCTCTCTTTTTCTCGCGCCGCTTAGCCTGGGCCAAGAGAACGACTCTCTCGAGGCA
>JANPJT010000045.1:0-2106 GCA_031425635.1 Pseudomonadota bacterium | reverse complement strand
CCCGAATCCAGACACCAGAAGAGTATTACCTTACGCTCTTCCACGAAATGGCGCACGCCACCGGCCATCCCACTCGACTCGACCGCACAAGCGTGACCGAAGGCGACGGGTTTGGGGGAAAAGTCTATTCGCAGGAAGAGCTGATTGCCGGAATGGCCGCTGCCTTCCTTGGAATGGAAGCCGATAGTGTCCGTGATCAAGACGAGCAATCGGCCGCCTATCTAAAAGAGCTGGCTCGATGCACTCAAGGAGCCTGAGCATCGCCGGTGCAACGAGCGTCCGTGACTTTACGAAGTCGCCGCTTTCGGAAACTCGGGGTCAGTGGATCCTAGACGGCCATTGAATTCAAACGGGCTCAAAGATTACGAACAGTCTTTCGAATTGATGGGGAGCCACGGTTACTCCTTCGTTACACACTCCTGCTGTGCATCAGCAATCGCCTTACGTAATATATTTTGGACGCCAGCGGGATCGTTCGCGCGCAACCCTTCTAAGGCTTGTCTCCGGCGATCCATGCTCTTCTTATACATCGCCAACGCCCGCGCCTCGACCTCACTTAACTTAAGTGGCATTCCCTCTATATCACCGATTTGCGCCAGTGCCTGGTTCAAATTTCTCGCGAAAGCTAAGAGTAGATTTGCGGCTGAGTGATCCCCTTTAATTTCGGGCCAATAACCATGAACTCGTGCGCCGGCAGTTCGGCTCAACAAACATGCCTGTTTGGCATTTTCATAACTTGGTTCCGCAAGCAAGGTCGACACGGCCGCTATGAAGTTCCCAATTGCCAGCTCGACTTGCGACATTGGGACCTTACCTCGCCAAAAAAAAGACGCGAATTGCCAATGCTTAATACTATATCGTTCGCTAAAATCTTCGGTAAGGAGCGTAATTCTCTCCGCGAAATCATGTGTAAGTTTCCTTGCACTTTCAACTGACTCTACTTCGTGGGACGCTTGTTTCAATTCGCTCTCGATCCTCCGAATATCCTCGCGTAACCGGCTTTCTGACCAGCTAGGAGATCCGCCCGGATTCTTACTACTCAAAAATCGGCGCGAACCTATTGCGGAATCGTATTCCTTCAGTAGATCCCTATACTGCCGAAAAGCTTCACGATAGTCGTTGAGGGACGGTCCGGCTTCGTTCCAGATTTCTGCTGCCAGATAGCGCATCTGCTCTTGCGCCAGAAGCCATCTACTATCTATCATAACGGTGAAAGCCGTTGCGATTACCGCGAGGGCCCCGATCAAAGGCCAATACGATCGAATAAGATCAATCGTGTCGCGAAAAACAGGTTCACCCTTTGGGTAGACGAACAGAGCAATGCAACCGATCAAAAGGATACCGATCAAAAAATTCCATGGACCGATCCTCGTTATTGTTCGGACACCTCTAGTCTTTTTCACGGGTGATGAGACCATACGGAGCGGCAGAATTCAAGACTCCGAGCAACGGCTACTACCAGTAGCATCGCCGCACCCAGATACAAAAGAGACATCTCCATGAGCCGGAGCACCGGTTTGAAGGTTGGAATTTCGGTGCGATCCGCTATCCAATGGAGTAAACGGTTGCAGATGAACACAAAAACAAAGAAAGCAACTAGACAAATCGCATCGTTGACGAGATGGCGAGAGAATTCCTTGGTGAGGCCGTCGAGATAAGGCTGTTCGGGGGTCTTCACTTGCTCCACAGGGTTGGGTTCGTGCGCGCAGTCGAATCAACTTGGAGAACAGCGTCAAGGGCTTATTTCGAGCTGGCTCGCAACGTCGAAGCATGCCATCTCCGCTAGGGCCCAGTGGCTCCAGAGTCGCATCGTTTTGGAGTATCTGGGAGGCACCACTCCCGCGCAGAAGAATTTTGTAAGACCTCATCGAAAGCAAAGTGTAGCAGGTTGGGCACCGAAAGCGTTACAGGGCAGTGGTTAGTCGTCGCATAGGGCATTCCCCAGACTTTGCTCGCACTGCAGTGTTCGGCGGAACACTCTTGCTCGGTGAGTGCTGGACACCTAGTTCACGATCGAATCGGTTCAATCATGCGGCTTTTCAATCTAGAATGCTCGCGTGTTTGCTGGCCGGCGTGGGAAGTCTCATCGGGTGCAGGGCACGTCCA
>JANPJT010000044.1:0-23351 GCA_031425635.1 Pseudomonadota bacterium | reverse complement strand
AACCTAAAAGCGACCATAAATTCCGAGCGAAAATCGCCTTGTTTGGTTCTGGGGGCGGCGCGCATAGTGTTTTTAACCGAGACCGTAGTTACACTACGGGTGTGGTTAATAAGTCGAGCACGTCGTCCCCAGAGGCGGACTAGGCGAAGCCTTTGGCGGTTTTCGCCGGAATTTATGGTCGCTTTTAGGTTAAGCGCCTGGCTCATTGATAATTTCTCCCACCTGAACGATACTAAGAAGAGCGCCGCGAGAAGCCCTCGTGTGCTCAACCTTTTTTTCTCCCCTGCCAACTAGGACAAACGTGCTCATTAACAGGAAAACCCTTCCGGGCATTGGCCACACCTCCGACCCCTCCGTTAATATCCCGTCGCGTTCGCTTGGTTCGAATTCCCCGAAGGCGATTTGGGCAGTGGGGGGCGGAAAAGGCGGCATCGGTAAAACCATCCTCACCAGCAATATTGCGGTTTATTTAAGCTGGCTCAATAAGCGGGTCGTGGTCGTCGATTTGGACTTGGGTGGCTCCAACCTCCACACGAGTTTGGGAGTCGATGTACCGAAGAAAACGCTTGGCGACTTGATTTCTGGAACGGTTGAAAACATTCACGACTTGCTTCAGCCTACACCGATCCGAAACCTACAGATCATTTCGGGCGCCCACGATCCCGTCGGCATCACCAACCTTCGCCACATTCAGAAAGCAAGGCTCCTTAGAAAAGTACAGGAAATCGACGCGGATTTTATTCTTCTGGATTTAGGCGCTGGGACCAGCAGCAACACTTTGGATTTTTTTCTTTTAGCCGACCGAAAAATCATCCTCGTCACTCCCGAGCCCACTAGCATTGAGAACGCTTACCGCTTTATCAAGCTCGCTTTTTACAGAATGCTCCGGTCGGAAACGCCTTCCCCACAAGTGCGCCACCTGGTGGAAGAAATGATGGATTCCAAGAACCAGCGCGGGATCCAAAGCCCGCGTGACCTTTTGCGGGAAGTGCAGAAAGTCTCGCCCGTTGAAGGGTCCGCTTTGCAACGGAAAATGGAAGAGTTCCGCCTTTCGCTGATTGTAAACCAAGTCAGGGCCAAAGCCGAAGCGGACATAGGTAAATCCATTTTACTCGTCTGCGAGCGCTATTTTGGAATGACGGTCGACTATATGGGCTTTCTTCCCTATGATAGCGCTGTTTGGCAATCCATTCGAAAGCGCACTCCGTTCCTCATCGATGCGCCAAACAGTACCGTCGTAACGCACTTGGAGGCCATCTTAAGGAACCTTCTGAGGCCTGCGCAAAAGGCACTATGAAAAACCTGGAAAACCATTACGAACTTTTAAAAGTAAGCACTAACGCAACGGTGGCCGAGATCGTGAATGCTTACCACGCCGCAAAAAACGCTTTCGCCAAAGACTCTGTGGCAGCCTACTCCCTGTTCAGCAACGAAGAGTCGCTGCAGTTTCTAAAAGACCTGGAGACCGCGTACTTGACGCTTTCGAATGTAGACCGAAAACGCGAGTACGATCGAACGTTGTCACTCCCCGCCACTGCCCAAACCGCCGATACAAAGCCTTTTGCTCCCGCCCCGCCTCCTCACGTCGAGCCCATCCATACAGAAGCATTGGCGACGCCCCCCACCAGTACCATCAACGGATCTTGGCTGTCCCAAATGAGAGAGTTACGTGGCATGTCGCTCGAAGACGTCGCTCGAGTCACCAAAATCCCTCGGCGCCTCATTGAAGCCATTGAGAAAGAAGACGCCAAGAACTTACCTGCTCGAGTGTACCTTCAAGGCTTTCTTCAGAACCTGGGAAAAATCTACCGGATTGATAGTGCGATGGTAAAGACTCTGGTGGTGCATTTTGAGCAATACCTCAAGCCTTAGCGCAGTAGATGAAGATCGTCGTCACGCTAGAAAACCTCAAACAAGATAAGCCGCGCCGCATTGATGCCTTTTTGGCCGAAGTCTGCAGCGAAAGCCGTTCGTTCATCCAGTCACAGATCGGTCTAGGCGCTATCACTCTCAACGCTCAACCAATCCAAAAAGCGGGCCAGACCGTTCGAGTGGGTGACACGGTGGAAGCCGAATGGAAGCGAGCGGCGCCCACTGGGGGCGCTCTTACGCCTGTTCAGGGAAATCTCGCCATTCTTTTCGAAGACGACTCTCTTCTAGTGCTCAATAAACCCCAGGGCCTTGTCGTCCACCCGGCCGCGAGCTATAGCGGGACGACGGTTGTCCACCACTTGCTGCACCATTTGAACGACAGCCCCGATTTCGCAGACTCCGACAGGCCCGGGATTGTGCACCGACTGGACAAAGGGACCAGCGGAGTCCTGATTATTGCTAAGAATCGAAAAAGCGCGGAATTGCTCTCCCAACAATTCAAAGACCGCTCGGTGAAAAAGCTTTACGAAGCGGTTACCTGGGGAAAAATGGAGCCGGGCGGCAGATTTCAAACCAAAATGGGAAGAGATAAAGTGAATCGTTTGAAACATAGCTCGAGGACTAATAAACCCAGAGAAGCCATCACCGATTGGAAAACGATCGCTACGTTCAAGCACTTTAGCCACGTTTTGCTGGCGCCTTTAACGGGCAGAACCCACCAGCTCCGCGTCCACTTGAGCGAAAGCCGTCACCCGATTGTGGGCGACAGCACTTACGGCGCAGGGCTGACGCTGAACCGAAAAGCGGATTTGGCCCCCCGCATTCTGGAGCTTCTTGTGGAAGCAAACGCCACTTTTCTCCATGCGCGCGAAATCGTTTTTGAACACCCTGTCACTCGCGTCCCGCTCCATTTCAAGGCAGAGCGCCCCGAAGTCTTTACCCAGTTACTGGATTTGCTGGAGAGGTTTGATCGATGAGCTTCGACTGGTTGGAAATGGGAGTAGAAGTCGAAGCAAAAGGGGAGACTGCGCCGCAGTTTTCCCAAGTGCATGGCAATACAGCTATCGAGGTTTTTGGAGCACCCGATCGGGAACCGAAAGAAGCGGACGCCGGTTTCACTGCCCACCTCAATACCGAAGTGTACGTTTTTACCGCCGATTGCCTTCCGGTCCTCTTTTACGGCAAGGACCCAAGCGCCCCTGTGGGCGCCGCGCACGCCGGGTGGCGAGGGGCAATGAAAGGGATCGTTTCCCAAACGCTTCGGCAAATGGCAATTCCGCCGGCAGAAACCCATGTGGTTTTCGGGCCGTCTATCGGGCCTTGCTGCTTTGAAGTGCAAACAGATTTTATCGAAGCGTTTCGACAAGCGGGAAGAGACATTACTCCCTACGTAGAAAATCGGGGCCAACGCCTTTTTTGTAGTTTACTCGACTTCGTCGTGAACGAGGAACTCAGCAGCGTGCCCAAAGGCCAGGTTTCTACACGCCTCCACCGGTGCACGGTTTGCTCCTTGCCCGAACTGCCGTCTTACCGTCGAAACAAAAGCACAGACCCTCGTCTGAGAACCTGGATTCGAAAGCGGTCTCGCTAAAAAAAGGGCGCTTTTGGGAAGCTTAAACCACCGGGGAAATGGCAAGCCCCTGCCCCACTTTAAACCGTCTCCCCCCAAGCACAATTGTGTTGCGAAAATAACCGTCCAACACAAATCCAACCTGCATGAGATCCCAAAGAGGCACTGTCCAAAACCAGCGGATCCACATCTTGAGCGAGCCCAAAAAGAGAAGTTCGAAAAGGCCAGTGATGCCTATCCGAGTTGCCGCACCGAAGAAAAACATCCAAAGGCTCTGGCTACTTGCTCCAGTCAAAAGAACTAAGAAAAAAGCCGGCACTTCCGGGTAGAAAAAACAAGCGGATAGATAAAGCAGCGGGTTCCCCACGGAATATTTCTGGCACATCACCCAACGTCTTTTCTGCTCGATCACGTCTGCCAGGGTTTTCCCGGAATACTCGACGGGGCAGTAAACATTTCTAAAGACGACTTTCTTCCCTTTATCCGCGTACACATGAGGCAAAGCCAAATCGTCGGCCAGAGCGCAGTTCAATACTTTCCACGCGTCCACTTTAAAGGAGTTAAACTCATGGGCCCAGAAACCGATCGATTGCCCCAGAGCAACCCGTTTTTTACGCACGAGCAAGTTATACGCCATCATGAAAGTTGCGTCGTCGCAGTTGTTTCCGAGAACCTTAAGTGCGGTTGGAAAATTATCCACTCGAAAATCGTATTGCGGAGTCGTAACGACCGACACCCCCTCTTCCTGCAGGCAAGCCACCATTTGTCGCACGTAGCTGGATCGCACGACCACATCTGAGTCAGACCAAATAATCACGTCATGTTTTGCTTTTTCCTGAGCGTCGCGCACCGCGTTGATTTTATTCCAGTAAGCATCGTTGCTCGTCGATACAATGATGCGAGCGTCTTTATCAGGGTACTTGGCTAGAAACTCCTTGAGGATAGGAAAAATGGGGTCCCTCTCTGACGAGATGGCAAAGAGGATTTCTAAAGGACCGGGGTAGTCTTGATGGAAGAAATGATCGAAATTTTCAATTTCGTTGTCGTTGTTCGCAAAGCAGGGCTTCACGACGGAGACGCCTGGTAGAGGGCCATCGATCTTGAGTTTCGGGAGCGGGATAAATCGAAAAAGAAGCATCCCCACAAGCCCCAAGTAATCGATTAGGATCCCTGCTACCCAAAAGGCGATCAAAACCCCCACCAGCAGGGAAAAGACGAACATAGAACCTCCGCCACTCTGTTTTACCTTACCAACCCAAAACTAGAAAGCCCGGCTCTGCTTTAACGAGCTGCCGGCGCGGAGCAAATCCACTTTTCCGATGCTGCGCTTTCGTGGTAGCCACTAGTGAACAGAGCGGCCTCTAGCCCGCAAGGAGAGTTCAGTGGTGACGACTGCAAATGACGTGGTTTTGATAACGGGGGGCGGAAGAGGCATTGGACGTGCCATCGCGGAAGCCTGCGCAGACGCCGGCTACCGGGTGGCCATCGCGTCACGCTCTCGCAATGAGCTCGATGAAACGGCTGCCGCCATCCAAGCCAAAGGGCAAATTTGCAGAGCGTTCGCGTGCGACGTGAGTTCCCCGGACTCGGTCTTAAACTTAGTCCGCAGCGTTGAAAAAGAGCTGGGAACGATTTACGGCTTGGTCTGTGCCGCCGGGATTTACGGCGAGATCGGCCCGTTCTGGAAAATCCCTATCGACGTTTGGGAGAGCGCTCTGGACATCAACCTCAAAGGGACCGCAAGAGCAGTCCACGCCGCTTTACCCGGAATGATCCAAGAAAAAAGAGGTAGGGTCATTTTGTTCTCAGGCGGCGGCCAGGGGCCTTTGCCGAGCTTCTCTCCTTATGCCACTAGCAAAGGAGCGATCTGGAGGCTGACCGAAACGCTAGGGGCGGAATTAGCCCCCTTGAATGTGTTCACCAACGCAATTGCGCCTGGCGCAGTGAACACGAAATTTTTAGAGGATTTGATTGCGGCTGGCCCTGAGAAAGTAGGGCACGATGCTTACCAGAAAGCCCTCGACCAGCAGCAAAGAGGGGGTCAGCCCCCCGAAAAAGCAGCCGCACTTTGCCTGTACCTTTTGTCGGAACGCTCCCACGGGCTGTATGGAAAAATCCTGAGCGCGATTTGGGACGATTATGAAAATTTCGCAGCGCGCTTTGGCGATTTAAACCAAATGAGCCGTACCGATATTTTTTCAGTGCGGCGCGTTGTAGAGAGCCGAGAAACCAAATGAAACAAACTACCCGTTTGGCAGCCGTTGGGTGTGGGACGATCGGCCGCCGCCGCTGTGAAGCGCTCCCTCCGGGGACGGAGCTGGTTGCCTGTTTTGATACGGACGCCTCCAAGGCCGAGGCTTTTGCAAAAGACTTTGGCTGCCAATCGTTCACGAGCCTCGAAGCTCTCATCGCTTCCAGCGGTTGCGACGCGGTTTTTGTCGCCACGATCAATTCCGCCCTGGCGCCGACAGTCAAAGCCTGTTTAGCTGCTTCTCTTCACGTACTCGTAGAAAAGCCAGGCGCTTGCTCTTTCGATGAATTGTCCAATGTAACCGTGCCTGACGGAATGATCCTAAAGCTTGGCTTCAACCACCGCTTTCACCCTGCGTTTCAAAAACTGCATGCGGAGCTAACGAAACAGGGGGAGGATCCCATCTTGCACATGCGAGCGCGCTACGGGAACGGCGCTCGAGTGGGCTTTGACCGCGAGTGGCGTGCCAAAGTGGAACTCTCCGGGGGTGGCGAGCTGCTGGATCAAGGGGTCCACGTTTTAGACCTTGCGTCCGTTTTACTCCCCGGCCTTGAAGTTTCTAGTTCCATATCGGACACGATCTTTTGGGACATGGAAGTCGATGACAATACGTGGGCGCTGCTTACGACACCCGAACGCCAAGTTTTCTCCCTGCACGTGTCTTCCACCGAATGGAAAAATGAATTTAGTTTTGAAGTCTACACTCGCAAACGAAAGTACGTATGGAGCGGGCTTGGCCGATCGTATGGGGTAGAAACGCTGACTATCTACACCATGAAGCCAGAAATGGGACCCCCAGACGTGGAGAAATTTGAGTTTAACGGTCCGGATACTTCGTGGCTTTTAGAAAATGAAAACTTTGTCCAGGCCATTCGCAAGGACGCCTCAGTGTTCGGAGGGTACGAAGACGCTCGCCGGGTGCTTAAACTGGTGGGCGAAATTTACCGATATTCCGAGAACAGCCGCCGCAAACATAGCGCATCGGCCGCGCACCCGAAGTGGACCCGGTAGCGCTCACCGGGACTCTAGGGTCGCTCGCGTTGTGTGCGCGCAGCGCCGCGAGCCCAGGCTCAAAAAAGCACCCGGGAAAGAAGTTACCTATCCGTATGCGGAGTGCCAGCCGCCCCAGGCCCCGTTTCGGCCGGTTTGGTAGAAAATGGTACAGCCCCGCCGTCGCATAAATGTCGCTATGTCATTCGCAGCGGCTAGCGGAACCTAGAGGTTAAAACTCTTCTAATTTACGATAGCCGGTCCCGCGCGAAAGTACCAAGTCCAGTGGGGCAAAGGAGTGTGCTCTTTTCTAAGCGGTCGTATCTTCCTCTACTCCTCAGACTTAAGTATTTGTCTTACAATCGGCAGTATTGTATTCGCTGAACCCCGTAGAAATAGCTTGTTTCCACCATTAAAAACAATATCCACACCACCCTCCCTAACCCACCTGCCGGTATCTCGCTCTTCCTTTGTTAAATCATTCAAGCTATTAAACCTTCGTTGAGTTGAAAGGATCAAACTCGTGGGGACAGGTCCATCCAGGGGAAGGCACGCGAAGCTAATTTCGTCGCCTGTCCCTGTGAAAGTAAGTCTAAAATAACCCCACGAAGTCTTAATTAGACCTGTATCCAGACTCGATGGCCCGTAGCGGCTTTCAAGTGGGCGGACGGGGGGCGAATCTGAGCTCCAAGAGAATTTTCTAACCACATCTGCATTTCCTTCAATTTGGGGGTAACGGACGAGGATTTCCTCAGGAGTTTTTGGAATGCTAACTTCGAACCCCAAAACAGAAAGAAAAGCATTTTTGCAGTTTGTGTACCAATTGCCCGCGTAGGTGAAGTTGGGAAGCAAAATGAAGATACCGAGTAACAGTGCTCTGTACATTTTTCCCTCAATGGATGGTCTATTGTAGAACACTTTCGTGTCAGCTAAAAGGCATGAGCATAAAATCAGAAGTTTAGAAAGACTTGAACGGAGGGTCGCTCGCGTTTTGTGCGCGCAGCGCCGCGAGCCCAGGCTCAAAAAAGCACCCGGAAGCTACCTATCTGGCGGGAATGGCTCTCATCCAACGCATCAAGAAAGCATCTCGGCCCGGCCCGTAGTAGGAGGTCCTCCGCCCTAAAACTTCGAAACCTGCCTTCTCGTACATTGCGCGAGCCGCAAAGTTGCTTGTCTCTACTTCAAGGAACGCTCGGTTGATGGCGCGATTCTTACGCACTTCGCTTACAAGACCAAGCCCCAGGCCAAGGCGCCGATCCTCGGGGTGGGTCGCTATCGAAATAATATCCAGATCCCCTTGAACTAAGAGGCCTAAAAAATAGGCCCTCAGGCGGGCTGTGCCCCCGTAGTGAGAAAAGAGCCCTAAACAAACCCGGTTTTCGTGGGCCAGAAAGTAGCAAAACTCTTTTTCCGACCATACGAGGGGGAAGCTAAGAGAAGCGATTTGGGTCACTTGAAGAGCGTGCCGGCAATCGAGGGCTTCAAAAAGGCAGCCTGAGTCTACTCCAGGTAGTTCACAGCTGCGTATTTGCGTTTGAGAAGGACTATCCACTCTTCCAGTTCCTTGCGCAGAAGCTCTTTTTTCAGATCGACTACGGCTTTCGCCCGCAGCTGGGGGAGCTCCTCCGGATTAAGCGCTCGCCCTTGCCCTTCGAATCGTTGCTTCAAGTACTTGTCTGTTTCCGATTCCGTGGGGAGCGGGGTTAAGGTCTCAATCCGTCGGCTAATGAACTTTTCAGCCTGCAAGCTCTTCCAGACCCTATCGACCGCTTCGGCATCGCTCTTACCATACGTCTTCAAGAATTCAGCCCAAAGTTTACCTTCTTTTGGTTTTTTCTTAAAGGCAACGGCCGCTTCGGCCTGTGTGCGGGGGCCGCCGTCAAAACGGAGGCTTCTCAACTCAGAAAGCACCATTTCTTCCAGCAATAGCTTTTGGGCAGCCGCTTTCAGCTCACCGGGACCCTCGGGAGCAAAAGGATCCGTGCCCTTCGTCGTTCGAAAGCGATCGAGCGCCCTAAAGAACCGGACCTCCTGCACGGTGACGGTGCGCCCCCCGACCCTAGCCGCCATTCCGTTGACGAGATTCGCCCCGAAACATTGAGCACCGACAAGGGCCGCAAGAAAACCTACTCGGTAAAGACAATGCATTCGATTTCCACCAAAGCCCCTTTGGGCAACGCAGCCACTTCGACGGTCGACCGAGCGGGGAAAGGCGCGCTCAAGAAGGAGGCGTAGGTTTCATTGAAATCGAGAAAGTCTTTCATGTTCTGCAAAAAGACGGTCGTTTTTACGATGTTCTTAAAGGCCAGCCCCTGAGCCTCCAGCAGCCCTTGGATATTTTTCATCACCTGGATAGTCTGGGTTCGAATTTCGGTCCCCACCATCGAGCCGCTTGTAGGATCGAGCGGGATTTGGCCCGAGAAAAACACTAAATTGCCTACTTGGTTCGCTTGGGAATAGGGGCCGATGGCGGCCGGAGCTTTAGGGCTTGCGATCGTTTTCATTTTTCTTATCTCCTCGTTTGGGCTCAAAACTTACTTTGGCTTCGAAATGCACATGGTGGTTCTCCAAGAACTTTCCAAGCTCCCGGGACAAATCCATTTTGGAAAGGAACGATCCAATCTCTTTGCCCACCACTTTGTAAACGTCTTCTTTCCTTCTCCCCAGTTCGTCAAGAAAGAGCCCCGCGAGTTCTTTGGGGAGTTTCTTTTCTCTTAAGTAGTTCCGCACGGATTCTTCGGTCATAAACAAAGTAGCCATCCCGGCGGATGTGAGATCTTTAAAGGCCTCGGTCCAGGAAACTTTGTCGGAAGGGTCCGCTTTTTTGTCTTCGTCTGCCACTAATTCCCCATTTCTTCAGCGCGCGCTTCAAAGCTATCCAGTAGCTTTGGCAAACTCACTTGGGTCAGCTTCTTTGAAATAAATCCCGGAACAAGAAATTTCACTCCCACTTCGAGCTCGTATTTCACTTCGGTTTTTTTCTTTGAAGACGGAGTAAGGAGCCAAGCCCCTTCATTCGCTGTAAAAAAATTACTCTCCACTAATCGCCAGCGCACTTCGTTTGGTTTCGTTAAGTCGAACTGAAGGCGGTAGCGGAACCGTTTGATGACTTCGATTTCGAATTCGACTTCCTGAATCCCTTTTTGAAGGGCCCCAATCGATTTGGCCCCCACTACCTCCGGGAGAAACTCGGGGTATTTTTCAAAATCGAGGACCACCCTTTTCAGAGCTTCCATCGAGACAGACATGGTGCGTTCAAGGACTACTTTAGGCATTTTTTACCACCCGTACCGAGGCTTCGTATCAAAACGGTGATTCGCTCGAATTTCCCGAACGGTTCCGGTCTCGGACCGCATTACTACCGAATGGGTATGTGCGCCGCCTCCGTAATACCGGATCCCCTCTAAATAACTTCCTTTAGTGATCCCGGTGGCAATGAACATTACTTTGCCTTTGGCCAACTCTTCCATCGAATACACTTTTTGCAGATCCGTGATGCCCATTTGCATCGCGCGCTGCTTTTCAGATTCGCTTCGGAAACGCAGTATCCCTTGGATATCGCCGCCCAAGCACCGCATGGCAGCGGCCGCGATAACTCCCTCGGGAGCCCCCCCGGTTCCAATGAGCATATCGACGCCGGTTTCTTCCTGAGCGACTGCGACAGCAGCCGAGACGTCGCCATCGCCAATCAACCGAATGCGAGCGCCCGCGGCCCGAACCTCTGCGATGAGGTCTTGGTGCCGGGGTCTGTCGAGGATGATCACCATTAAGTCAGAAACTCTTTTTTTGTTTGCTTTGGCAACGACTTCCAAGTTCCACGATGCGCCACGGCTGATATCAATCAAACCCCTTGCCCGAGGCCCTACGGCGAGTTTTTCCATGTACGTGTCTGGGGCGTGCAAAAAATGGCCTTCTTCCGCGGCAGCAATGACCGAGATGGCTTCGCTGCGCCCCAAGGCCGTAATCGTGGTGCCTTCTAAAGGATCGCACGCGATGTCGATCCGAGGCCCTTCTCCGCTCCCGACGCGTTCGCCAATGAAAAGCATGGGGGCTTCGTCGCGCTCCCCTTCCCCGATCCGGATGGTCCCATCGAAGCGAATGGAATCAAACGCCTTACGCATGGATTCCACTGCCGCATGATCTGCCTGGTTTTCATCACCACGGCCTACCCAGGGGCCCACAGCTAAAGCAGCCGCTTCCGTCACCCGAACAAACTCTAACGCTAAATTTCTATCCATGGTGCCCCCCCACAAGATCCCTAGCATACCCTGGGTGCTGCGCAAAACCAAAGGCCGTTGCAAAAACAACGAAGCCGGACGCTGCCCATGTGGCGCAGCTTCCGGCTTCGGGGGTTGGAGGGGAACTTGAAAGCCGTTGATGCTTTCTTGCCTGAGGGACGTTGGTCCATTGAAAAGCGTGACAACCGAATCACAGCGCTATTCGATAAAGGGATGGAAGAAACTCCAGAAAAAGCGCTTCTTATCCTTCAAAAGAAGCGCCGCAAGGATAGGCAACAGGCCACCACCAAGCGCCGCAGGCAAGGCGACGCACTGCCCAACTCGTTTGCGGCTTTGCTAGGGCAGTTCTTTAAAGGGGACCCAGAGGCGCTTGCTCAGATCGAACAAAGCAAAGCAATCGACGCTTGGCCCCGCTACGTAGGCGAAGCAGCCAGCCGAGTGTCGAAAGCCGCTCGGATCCGAAACGGGACTATTACGATTGTCGTCACCGACCCTATGTGGATGCAGGAACTTTCGTTTCAAAAAAAATTTCTACTGACGAAATACCAAGAGGAATTCCCGAAGCTCGGGATCAGGGACATGTACTTCAGCCGGCGCTAACGCCGGTGCTGCCGAAACCGCCTGCTCCACGGCCGGTTTCAGTGAGCGTGTCGGATTCGAGCCAACCGATTTGCTCCACTTTTTGCAAAACTAGTTGGGCAATGCGATCGCCTTGCGCAAGCGTCAGGGTTTCCAAGCCTAAATTGATCAGAAGTACTTTCACTTCACCGCGGTAATCGCTATCGATGGTTCCAGGAGCGTTGACTACCGTGAGCCCTTTTTTAAAGGCGAGCCCGCTCCTTGGCCTGACCTGTACTTCGTACCCGGGAGGGACTTCAATGCTGAGCCCCGAAGGCACCGCCACTCGCTTGCTGGGAGCAATGGCGAGCGGCTCCGAGAGGCACGCAAAAACGTCGCAACCGGCCGCCCCCGCCGACATGTACTCGGGAACTTGCGCCCCTTCGCTCAGCTTCTTGAAACGTACTGTCACTTTGGCCAAAACGCTCTCCTTAAGTACATAAAGTACAGCCCCTAGCTAAAAATGGTCGCCTTAGGCGCTTTCTTTTTCACTGGCCCCAAAATAACCGCCGCCTCTTTGCTGGGCGAGAAAATACGCTGTGCGACTTCTTGCACTCTTTCAGGCGAAACCCGATCAATCTCTGCGATGATTTCTTCTAGCGGAATATAGCGCCCAAAAACGACTTCGTTTCGGCCCAGCGATTCTTGGCGGACTTCGACTTGGTCCGACGACAAAAGCACTGTCCCTCTCAGCTGTCCCTTCACCGTCTCGAGCTGCTTCGGTGTCAGCGCCTGCTCGCGAAGCTGATTGACTTCCCGACCCAGTATTTGGAGGCACTGCTTCAAAGATCGCGGCGCCATTCCGACGTAAAAAGTAAAAATTCCCGAATCGCTAAACGGAACACAGTCACAGTCGACCGAATAGGCTAGTGCGGCAACTTCCCGAATTTCCTGGAACAAGCGACTACTCATTCCCCCACCCAGAAAAAAACTTAAGATAAGCGCATCGAAACGGTAGGGATCTTTAAAACTCACTCCCTCGAAGCCCAAAAGCAAATGGAGCTGCTCGGAGTCGAGCCGAACCGATTTGGATCTTCCAAAATATTTCGAAGCGGGTCTGTCTAACGGCAAGAGTTTTTGCTGGGCCGGAAAGTTGAAGTATTTTTCGCACTTCTCAACGAGCTCGTCGAACTCGAACCGACCAGCCACGCTGATCACCATGTTTTCGGGCCTGTAGTACTGGTGGTAAAATTTCAGGAGCTGACTGCGAGTGATGTTTTGGATGTTTTTCTTGGAGCCAATGATCGGCCTTCCCAGCGCTTGGTCTTTCCAAACGGCCTGGAAAAAGAGGTCAGTAATCCATTCATCGGGAGAGTCTTCGACCATCGAGAGCTCTTGAAGCAGCACTTTTCGTTCCCGATCGATTTGGTTTTTTGGGAAGGCGGGGTGCAGAATCAAGTCGCTCAGCACGTCCAATGCTTCGTCTAGGTTTTCCGATAAAGCGGTGGCGTGAAAACACGTCAGCTCTCGGTCCGTAAACGCATTGAGGTCCCCGCCCAACGACTCAAGGACCGTCGCGATTTCTAAAGGAGTCCGCTTCTGGGTCCCCTTAAAAACCATGTGCTCAATAAAATGGCTGATGCCGCTGGTCGCGGCGGTTTCCATCGCGCTACCGACCCGGACCCACACACCGATTGAAATGCTCCGCACGTGTGGGTGCCGCTCCGCAACCAGCGTCAGCCCATTGCTTAAAACAACTTTTTGATACATTGCCACTGTTTCAATGGCTGTTTTGGTCATTCGTCTTCGTCGAAGAAGCGACGTGGTTCGCCTGCCTCAAAGTCGGGAAGGCGCTCTTCGTCACGATCAAACCTCAGGTCCCTGCGTGGCGGTCCTTCAAGGTCCGCGCGATCCACTCTCGCGAAACGCCCTGGGCCTCTGCCGCTGCCACCTGGGCGCGGCGCGCGGTTTCCGACGTTGTCATCATCACGGCGCGGCGCGCTTCGCGCTGATGGTTCGCGCCGGGGCGCTGGCTCTCGACGCGGAGCAGGTTCACGGCGTGGCCCCATATCCCGGGAAGACTCTCTTCGCGGTCCGTCATCTCTCGAAGAGGGCCGCCGAGGGCCTTCGTCTCGAGAAGACTCTCGCCTCGGTCCTTCGTCCCGAGGAAAATCTCTGCGCGGGGCCGCATCTCGCGGAAAATCCCGTCGAGGGCTAGCGGAGCGGCCTGCTGGGCGTTCGCCTCCGTCGCGACCGCCAAAGTCGCGCTCTGTACGTGAGTAAGAACGTTCTGGGTCGCGATCGCCACGGCTGTAACCGCCGCGGTCTCTCTCACCACGATCCGACGTTGAGCGCGAAGGAGGCCGCTCGCTTCGGACGTCGCGATCTGCTCCGCCACGGGGCGCGGGCCCCTCGTTCCGAGAAGGGCGGTCAAAACGCGGTTCCCGCGAAGGAGGCCGATTGAATCGATCTTCTCCCAAGTCGTTTCTACCTTCTCGCGGCGCTCGCGGCTCCCGAGGTTCCCGCGGCTCACGGTGCTCTCTGGGCTCCCGGGCAAACCTTTCGGGCCTTTCGGGCCTATCCGACCTCTCGGGTCGAGCCCGCGGGCGATCAAAACGGTCCCGCCTAGGAGACTCAGAGTCAAAAACTCGGTTCCCGACGTTTTCTTCTTCGACCGCTTCGCTAGGTGCAGCCTCAACCGCGTCTACCGCTACGACTGCAGCCTCTTCTCGCGCCACCACTGGCTCGTCTCTGCGGGACGGTTCAGGAGTCGATCCACCCTCTGGCCCAGCGCCTCCCCCTTTGGGGAGCAGTGCTTTGCGAGAGAGCCGAATTTTCCCTTGGGCGTCGACATCGAGGCACTTCACCTTGATGACTTCCCCTTCTTTAACCACGTCTTCCACACGCCTTACTCGGAAGTGCTCTAGCTCCGAAATATGGCAAAGGCCATCCGTTCCAGGAAGGATTTCTACAAAAGCGCCAAAGTCCGCAATGCGCGTTACTTTGCCTTCATAGATCCGGCCAATTTCTGGCTCGGCTACAATCTGGTTGATAATGTCGATCGCTTTTTGCGCACTTTCGTTATCCGACGAGGCCACATTGACTGTGCCGTCGTCTTCGATATCGATTTTTACGCCTGTGCGTTCGATGATCGATCGGATCACTTTACCGCCGCTTCCGATCACTTCGCGAACTTTTTCAGGCCGCACTTTGATAGTGAAAATACGAGGCGCGTAAGGAGAGAACTCTTTCTTGGTTTCCGAAATAGCTTCGTTCATTTTGGAGAGGACATGCAAGCGGCCTTCGCGGGCTTGCTCCAATGCTTCTTCCATAATGCTTCGGCTGACTCCGCCGATTTTCAAATCCATTTGAAAAGCAGTGATTCCATCCGCGGTACCGCAGACTTTGAAGTCCATATCCCCTAAGTGATCTTCATCCCCTAAGATGTCCGACAACACTGCGTACTTGGCGCCTTCTTTAATGAGGCCCATTGCAACGCCGGCGACTGGCTTTAGGATGGGAACTCCAGCATCCATCAGAGCCATCGAACCGCTGCAAACAGTTGCCATGGAAGACGAACCGTTCGATTCAAGGACTTCCGAGACAAGGCGAATCGTGTACGGGAACACTTCCTTCGGAGGAAGAATAAAAGATAGAGCGCGCTCCGCGAGGAACCCGTGCCCAATCTCCCGACGGCCCGGAGGCCGAATGGACCGAGCTTCTCCCACCGAGAAAGGAGGGAAATTATAGTGCAGCATGAACGACTTTTGGAAAGAGCCGTTGATCGAGTCAATTTTTTGCTCGTCGTCCGACGTTCCCAGCGTCACCGCTCCTAAAACCTGAGTTTCCCCTCGGGTAAAAAGGCCGGAACCGTGCACTCGAGGGAGTAAACCTGTTTCACACGTAATCGCTCGGATATCCTTGTAGGACCGTCCATCAATGCGGTGCTTCGAATCTAGTGTGAGCTCACGAGCGTACTCGCTCTTTATCTCTTCGAGATAAAAGGAAATGAGGCCGTTCTTGGCTGCTTCTTCTTTGTTCTTAGGCTCCGTATTTTCGAACTTCGCCTTCATCTCTTTTTTAACTTTGGCTAGAGCTTCGTAACGAGGCAGTTTCTCACGGATTGCAAAAGCTTTCTCAAGCTTTGGCAAAGCCTCTTTCTTGATCTTTTCTTTTAACCCTTTGTCCCGAGGTGGCTTCGGGTAGTCGCGCTTGGTCTTTCCGACTTTTTCCTTCAATTCATCTTGAAGATCGAAAATGGCCTGCATGGCGCTGTGGGCCGCATCGATTGCATCGATCATCTCTTTTTCAGAGATCTCACGGGCCGCACCTTCGACCATCACGACACCGGTCCGTACTCCGGATACCAAAAGCTCGCATTTGCTGAGCCCCTGCTCGGATGGAGGCGGGTTGATTTTAAAAGCCCCGTCCACAATACCGACGCGGCACGTTGCCACCGGGCCCGCAAAAGGGATGTCTGAAATGTGGAGCGCTGTGCTTGCGGCAATGGAAGCGATGATGTCTGGTTCATTCACTCCGTCAGTCGACAAAACCGTCGCCACGATATTGGTGTCGCACAGGTAATCTTCAGGAAAAAGAGGCCGGCACGGCCTGTCAATTAATCGCGCCGATAAAGTGGCTCTGTCCGAAGGCTTTGCTTCTCGCTTGAAGAACCCGCCTGGGATTCTGCCAGCGGCATAGTATTTTTCTTGGTAATCGACTGTGAGAGGAAAGAAATCCTGGTTCTCTTTCACTTCTTTGGAAGCTA
Organism: Pseudomonadota bacterium; assembly: GCA_031425635.1. Taxonomy (GTDB): domain Bacteria; phylum Bdellovibrionota; class FAC87; order UBA2466; family UBA2466; genus JAIEOG01. Next base: position 7,104 of record JANPJT010000044.1, on the reverse strand, counting down.
CCACTGTGACGAGGACGACTGTTTCCCCGTACGTAGCAAGCACGGATGCATCCGCTTGTTTGGCGAGTTTTCCCGTTTGCAACGTGAGCAAACGGCCCCCGTAGTCCACACTGACTTCGATGGCTTTCATAGTTATTCTTCTTTCTCCGGTTTTACCGTCAATGCACTATCCCCCTTTAGGGAGACGAAAGCGCTATTTACGGATTTTGAGACGCGTGATGAGGGCTGTATAGCGCTCTTCATTCGTCTTTTTTAGGTAGTCAAGGATGCGACGTCGCGAACCGACCATCTTCAGCAAACCTCGACGAGAGTGGTGGTCTTTTTTATGGTTTTTGAAATGCGGAGTCAAATCAGTGATCCGCTCCGTTAATAGCGCCACCTGCACTTCGGGCGACCCTGTGTCGCGCTCATGCGTTTTGTAGCCATTAATCACTTCCAACTTTTTTGTCTTTTCGAGACTCAATTGCGTAACCTCTTCGATCTCTTTGACTAACTTCAAATCAGACCCGTACTATCACTGTTAGAACTCATTTGCAAACGCTGGGACGGCACCATTGCCGGAGCATTTCCCAAGCGTCTTCTCGGGCCTACCCACTCCCCTTGGAGCAATCGACGGTAGTTCCGAAAACCTTTTTGCTGCCAGTCGCCTAAGTTGGCCTCTAAATCTGCCAGGGTGACACTTTCGGCGATAGCGAACTCGCCACACGACAACCTGCGTAGTTCCTTCAGGTGGGCGACCGTGCCGAGCCGAACCCCTACCTCTTCCGCTAGGCTGCGGATGTAAGTCCCTTTGCTACAGCTCACTTCAAATTCGACCACCCCATCTTGAAAGCTCAGCAGCTGAAGCTTGTGCAGCTGCACGGCAATGGGCTCGCGTTTGATACGAATATTTTGGCGGGCGAGTTCATAAAGACGCACTCCCTGCACTTTTTTGGCTGAGTACATGGGGGGGGTCTGCCACCACTCGCCTTGTAATCCAGCAAGAACTTCTTCCACTTTCGCCGAAGTGAGTTCCGGGATAGGCGCTGTTTTTTCGACGGTCCCCGTCCGATCCATAGTGTCGGTGGACTCCCCGAGTTTGACCCAGGCCCGGTACGTTTTATCGGCGGTCAAGAGGGCGTCTGACAGTTTCGTCGCTTTCCCTGTGAGCACTACCAAAACGCCCGTCGCAAAGGGGTCCAGACTTCCCGCATGGCCCACTTTGGCACTTCCGCCAAGGATCCGTTTTACCTTCCGGACCACATCAAAACTCGTAGGGCCGTCTTGCTTATCGACTACTAAAACCATTTCGTTCATTGACCACTTCCGGGCGCTGCGTTCACTTCCTCGAGCACTGTGAGGACTCGGTTAAGCCTTGTCGAATGGAGATCCGCTTCAAAATGAAGCTCAGGAACATATTTCATAGCCAAGTTAGAGCCCATTCTTTTCCTTAAAAACCCACTGGCCCGGCTAAGCCCCTTCGAAACCTCTTTCGAATCGGTCCCTTCACCAAGCTCATAAAAGATCTTCGCGTAGCGAAGATCTCGGCTGAGCTCTACCTGGGTGATTACCAAGTGCTGTAAGCGCGGATCTTCTGCTTCAGACACCAAAATCCGCGCAATCTCTTCGCGAACGAGAGAGGCAACTTTCTGAACTCGATGCGAACCCGAACTTACTGGCACAACGGTCCTTTAGTGTTTCGAAGACCCCGATCACAAAGTGTCTTGGGACTCTTCCTTGATAAATGCTTCAAACTGATCGCCCGGCTTGAGGTCGTTGAAGTTTTCCAAACCAATCCCGCACTCAAACCCTTGCGACACTTCTTTGACATCGTCTTTGAAGCGCCGAAGGCTGCTGACTTTGCCTTCGTAAATCACCCGGCTATCGCGCAAAAGCCGCAAGAAGCAGCCGCGAGTGACTTTACCATCCACCACGGAGCTACCGGCGATGACTCCAATTTTCGGGACGCTAAAGAGCTCACGCACTTCCGCGCGCCCAATGACTTTCTCTTTCACTTGCTTATCGAGCAAGCCTTCCATGAGGTTTCGAACTTCGTCCAATAGCTCATAAATAATGCTATAGGTCCGGACTTCGACGCCCTGCACGTCAGCAAGCTTGATGGCTTTGGTATCGGGACGGATCCCAAAACCAATGACTGCCGCGCGGCTTGCGGAAGCGAGCATGATGTCGCTTTCATTGATACCGCCGGTGCCAAAATGGAGAACTCGCAAACTCACCTTTTCGGTAGGGATTTTGGAAAGCGCTTCCCTGAGTGCCTCCACAGATCCCTGGACGTCTGCCTTAAGAATTAGCCTAAGCTCTTTATCCCCTGTTGCCGAAGCTGCGAGCATTTGCTCCAGAGTTACCTTCGGACGGCCACTGCCCAAAGCAGCTTTAATTTTGTCGGCTCTCGCCACCGTGAGTTCTTTGGCAGTTTTCTCATCGGCCGCCACAAAAAACTCATCCCCTACCGTGGGGACTTCGGGAAGACCTAGGAGCTCGACCGGATCTCCCGGTTCAGCCTTATCGACCCGCTGCCCTCTTGAATCCATCATCGCCCGGATTTTACCGTACGTGGTGCCACAGACTACGAGGTCACCCGTTTCCAGAACGCCTTGCTGGACTAAAACAGTGGCGAGCGGCCCACGCGCTTTTTCAAGGCGAGATTCCACCACAGTGCCTCGAGCAGGCACGTCATAGTGGGCTTTCAACTCCAGCATTTCCGACTGGAGAAGTACCGTTTCGAGCAACTGATCGAGGCCCTTTCCGGTTTTTGCGGAAACAGGCACGTACATGGTGTCGCCGCCCCACTCTTCGGGGTTGAGGCCGTGCCCAGCCAACGTTTGTTTAATCCGGTCAGGGTTCCCATCCGGGAGATCGATTTTGTTGATTGCGACAATAATAGGGACCGATGCCGCTTTTGCATGGTTAATGGACTCAATGGTCTGCGGCATCACGCCATCGACTGCAGACACCACCACAATCACTACGTCAGTCACTTTCGCGCCGCGCGCTCGCATCGCCGTAAAGGCTTCGTGGCCCGGGGTGTCGACAAAAGTAATCTTCCCTTTTTCGACTTCGACTTTGTAGGCACCTACGTGCTGGGTGATCCCGCCCGCTTCTCCACTAGCCACTTTTGACTTCCGGATTGCGTCCAGAAGCGACGTTTTACCATGATCGACATGCCCCATGATGGTGACGACCGGAGGCCGCGAACGCGCGTCCCCTTTGGCATCGCTCATTTGAGGGATGTAGTCTTCTTCTCTAAAGACGGATTGCTTCACTTCAAAATGGAATTCGGGCCCCACGAGCGAAGCAGTGTCGAAGTCGATGGGATCGTTCATCGTCGCAGTGACACCCATATTCATGAGCTTCGAAACGACGGCAGTGGCTTTTACGCCTACTTGTTTTGCAAACTCCGCCACCGTAATACTCGCACCCATTTCCACGACACGCTTGTGCCCGGCGGGAGTGGTGATCATGGTCCGCATCGCAGGCCGGCTAATGACATTCTTTTTCTTCTTAGTGGCGTGGATGAGCTCTCGCTTCAAATAATCAGCGCTGCGGAAGACACTGTCTTGCCGCTGTGCCAACCGCCGCTTACCAGCCTCTTTAGCTGCTTCAGGGGTCGCAAAGTCGACTTCTTTCACTCTGCGCAGAGTGCCCGCAGGATCGGAGGCAGCTGCAGCACCCGCTGTTCCGGGCGCAGGTGCGGCTACTTTGGGCCGTTCCTTTTTCTCAATTTTTGGCCCCACTTGCTCAGTTAAGTGGGTTTCGGTAGCTACTTTTTTGATGATGCTGCCAAACACTCGTCGTCGGATGGGCTCTGCCACAGGGGGCTTCACCGGCATTTCTGCAGATGCCGCCGGGCTTGAGGCCAGTGGCGGGGCGGTGGGTTCCACTTCCCCTACATTTTCCTCGACCTCTTCCGTGGATTCAAGGACCACGACGTTTTCGCCGTCGGACAGATCTTGCTGGAACTCCTGATCCTGATCCGCTTCTAGAGCAGAGGCTTCCAAAACTTCAGCGGGTTCATCGACTTCTTCAGCCGCCACAACCGCTTCCACCGCGGGTTCCGGGGCTTCGGCACCTTTGCGCCTCCGGATCACGGTGCTCCCCACGCGCTTCTCGGTGACGCCCTTTGCAGAGGGCGCGCTGGGAGCACTCACTGCCGCATTCATCTTTGCATTTTTTCGGTAAAATTCGCGAACAGCTCGGACTTCTTCAGTCCCCAGCACGCTCATTGCATTCTTTACATCGATGCCAAGCCGTTGGGTTTGGGTAACCAGATTTTGGCCATCCACCCCTAACTCTTTAGCGAGCTCGTAAACTTTTAGTTTTATCTGGGCCATGCTGCTCTTTCTACCTAGTTGTTAACCCTTAGAATCCTCCGAGGAGGACACGGTGGCAACCGCCGCTGCGGCTTCGCCCTCACTGGTGCGTTCTTTCTCGGCGTGGGCTTTTACTTCTGCTTTAAGTCTTTCAAATACGGCATCGGAATTCGATTTCGCGGCCAGGACGGCGGCTTTGTCGGCATCCAAAAGCTGTTTCTTCATCTCAGCAAGTTTGCCAGATGCGATCATGGCAGCCGCATTGGCTTTAATCTCTGTCGCCTTGTCTTCGCTAAACCCAGGCACTTGGGCGAGCTGCTTTAAGTCCGCTGTGGACAAACGCTCCACGGTTAAACCGTAGTGGTAAAGGCTCTGCGCCAAAGTGTCGTTCATTCCTTCGACTGCCATGAGCAGTCGCTTGGAGTCTTCGACACGCTTCGACATGCGGGTTTCCGACACGATGTCGAGCTTCCATCCGGAAAGCATCGAAGCAAGCTTCACATTTTGGCCTCGTCGCCCAATCGCAAGCGAAAGCTGGTTGTCCGCAACGACGATCTCCATGGAGTGGTTGTGCTCATCCACGAGCACTTTGGTCACTTCCGCGGGAGCCAAAGCGTTACAGACAAAACGCGTTTCGTCTTCGTTCCAAGGCACGATATCGATTTTTTCGCCTCTTAGCTCTTGGACCACGTTTTGAACTCGAGACCCCTTCACTCCGACACAAGCCCCGACAGGATCGACATCACTGTCAGAAGAAGTCACTGCGATTTTGGCACGGATACCCGGCTCACGCGCAGCGCTCTTTATCGTCACAATGCCTTCGTTCACTTCGGGGACTTCTTGTTTGAAAAGCTGTACCAAAAGTTCCGGGCAGGTACGCGACAGGACGATCTTGGGGCCTCGTGGCGTTTGCTGCACATCGATCAGAAAGCCCAAAATCCGATCGCCTGGCCGATAGCTTTCGCCAGGGATTTGCTCGCGGGCTGGCAAAATCGCGTCCGTCCGACCTAAATCGACAATGAGGCAGCCCTTTTCAATCCGACGGCAGGTCCCTGTGACCACTTCCCCTTTTCGAACGTTGAATTCGTTGTAGATGATGTCCCGCTCAGCATCTCGGACTTTTTGGATAATGACTTGCTTGGCTGTTTGCGCCGCAATCCGGCCGAAATCGGAGGAGTCGAGCTTAATCCCAATACTGTCGCCAATGGCGACATCGGGATCCAGTTTTCGGGCCTGATCGGAAGTGATTTCTGTATCCAGGTTGCCAATGTCGTCCACGACGGTCTTGAACTGGAACAGTTCAATTTCCCCTAAGTCTTCATTGAAGTGGGCTTCAATTTCCTTCTCGGCACCAAATTTTTTCTTGGCTGCCATGAGCATCGCACTTTCGAGTGCTTCTACTAGCACTGCCCGTTCGATCCCTTTGTCTTTTTCAACTTGATCCAGAACCCTTGCTAATTCCGATGCCATTGCTCGCTACTCCATTTTCCAAACGCGGTTTGCTTGCTTAATATTCTTCCACGGGAGCGTTACCGGCTTGCCGGACGCTTCCACAGTGACTTCACTGGGGTCCACAAAGAGCAACTTACCCTTGAAGGACGCCCCTAACCCTTCCACACGCTCCAGAAGCTTAAGCTGCACTTCTTCTCCCTGGAACTTTTCAAAGTCGGATCGTAAACGCAAACGCCGATCCAGCCCTGGGGAAGAAACTTCTAAATCAAATTTGCCGGGGATGCCTGGGTACGTTTCCAGAAGTGCGCCTAATGACTTACTAGCCTTTACGCAGTCGTCTAAAGACACCTGCCCTGTCTCGCTTCTCTCGATATAAACACGCAGGAGAGTGGTCCCTCCTGTCCGACAGTCCAAATCCACAATGCGAAACCCGTTTGGCTCCAAGTGCTGCGAGCAAAAGGCCAGCAGCTCATTCTCAATATCTGTTTTCGCAATACTTTCCAATACTTATCCCGATTACTGCGCGCCCACCCAACACAAAAAGCGGGGAATGCCCGCCTCACTAGAAGAGACCGCGTAAGTGGCCGATGTTCTAACAGAGACAGGCAGGGAAAACAAGTCGATGGAAGGGATTGAAACGATTCTCATTCTGCGCCTCGAGGGAGATTCGACGAGCTCCCGAAGAAGGCCCCTGGCCAACCTCTGCACGAGAGGAAGGCCCTGTTTCCCCGCTAACCTTGCTCAGAGTCCCCCGCCCACTTGAGTGAGGTTGGGCCGTCCGAAAATTTTAGAAAATTAAGCCCTTAATCTTGGTAACCCTGGCGAAGGTAGTCGTCGGTTTCCGACGGGGAATCGGTAGGTTCGCCCGCGGGCCTTGGCGACAAAGGGTCTTCGCTCCCCGCCACGTTACTCATCGCCCGCGATCCAGGTTCGCCGATGCGGGTTAAATTGGAGCCATCGCTCCTTGGCACGGTGTTGGCTTGGAAGGCGACGCGGACTCGGTTGGGATTGCGGTTGTCCGCTAACCGGCCAGTGCGGCGGTCCACATAGGCAAAAACAATCCCTTCGGGGACCGTAAACTCTTTCCGCACGGCAGACCGCCCGGAGTGTGCCATGAAATCGACCCAGATAGGGGCCGCCGCATTTCCGCCGGTTTCCGAAGTGGAAAGCGGCTTGTCTTTCATGTAGCCGATCCACACTCCCGTCATCGTGTCGGGGGTGTAACCGATAAACCAAGCATCGCGGTGATCGTTCGAAGTCCCTGTTTTCCCTGCGACGGGCCCACCGAAAGAAGCCGCCGCGCGGCCGGTTCCCTCTCTAACCACCCCGCGCAGGAGGTCGG
>JANPJT010000043.1:0-7196 GCA_031425635.1 Pseudomonadota bacterium | reverse complement strand
GTTTCGGGATGTTTAAGTGCCTTCGAATAAGGTGCCATTCTGATGTGTTTAAATACATTCCCCGGATTTATCAGAACCGAAATTCTCTGAAACGATCCACCGCGGCATTTTACGAATAATCACCCATCCACTTTTCGGCCGTATTAGAGCCAGGTGATAATTAACGCCACACACTCTACCCATTGTTTCAATAGCTATGCCCGCGGAAAAAGAATGGTTCTTGGCCAACTTCCGGCGCAAGTACTCGCGTTCGATTGCACCCCCTACCTTTTCGGCCGAAAAGTGGATAGGCACCCGTGCTTCCTGAGGGGGTCTAACGCGGTGTAACCCCAGAATAAAACGGAGAGGGCGATTCTATTGCCAAAAATGGTCTCTTGATCCGGCCGCGCCGATCCTTATAATGCGCTCCATTCTTTGATTAGGAGTTAAAATGATTGCTCGTTTGCTTAGCGCCGCCTTCGCCCTAGCGACCATTTCCGCTTGCGTCAGTCTTCCTCCCACTCACTACTCTGAGGGACTGAAGGTCGAAGATGGCGTCTCCACCTTTCAAGGAAACTCTCGCACCAGCTCGGATACGGCTCAATTGTATTCGAAAATTGGAGCGATCGTGTCGTGCATGGATAAGCAAATGGTGGCCCTGCTCAGCGACAGTGAGGACCTGACCACAAAATTTAACGATGTTTACACATCCACGAGCACTTATCAGCAGCCAACTTACACCTCGTATCAAGGTAAGACCTACACAAGCTACAATGGACCGGTTCGAACCACGACGACCTCGATCCCGTACACGGTCTACTATCCGAGCTACAAAACATATTTCACCTGCGTACCACGGGTCTTCCTCTCAGGATTTGATTCCTCGGAGAATTTACCTTCGGGAACCGTGAACAAGCACACGGGCGACTATCTCGGTGCTGTACTGATCAAGGAACCTGATATTGGTTCCGGCTTGAAAGCTAACGATGTGTTAATAAAAGCGAATGGAAAGAGGGTTGTCGACCTGCCCGATCTATTTGTGCGCACACTTCCTCGAATGAAGGCCGGATCGAAGCGGTACAAGGCCCTTTTAATTCGCGATGGAAAATTGATCTCGGTGAATGTCAAAACTGCAGACCTCACCTCAACCTATTTCCTTATCAGCAACATGATATTTATCTCGGCTGCTTGCCAGAAAAACAACGATCCTACTTTTGCCTTATGCCGTTTTTCGAATGAGGAGTGGTCTAAAGTATTTTACAAATACGGCATCCCTAAGGAATCGCACTTGGATTATTTGAGAACGCTGAAATTGACTTCCGACACTGAAGAAGGATAGGCGCTATTACCGCTAGATTCTGTGACGAATCCGGTCGACGGGTGCGAAATTGGGTGCGGGTGCCCATCTACTTTTCGGCCGTATTAGAGCCAGGTGACAATTAACAGCAAACCCTCTACCCATTGTTTCAATATCTATGCCCCCGGAAAAAGTATGGTTCCTGGCCAACTTCCGGCGGAAGTACTCGGGTTCGATTGTACCCCCTACCTTTTCGACCGGAAATTCGATGGGAGCCTATGCGTTTCAAGATGCGGCGCCATGCCGTTTGCTTCTTGCGAGAAGTGCGTCAACGAGTCTTTGGATCTTTGCTATTTCTTTATCTTTGTCCTGCCACCAGTTGGTGCTCCAAATACGGTGAATCGTCCACCCCCGGTCCTCCAAAAAGCGCTGGCGGAATACATCTCTCTCTCGAATTGAAACCCCGGAATGAAACATTGCCCCATCACATTCGATTCCTACCAAATACCTCGATGGGTCTTCAGGGTGCACAATGGCCATGTCGATCCGGAAACCGCTCTGACCAACTTGCGTATTAACGGTGAACCCAGCGGCTTCAAGTGCTTCCAAGACCTCACTCTCAAATGGGCTTTCCGTTATGTTCGCGCCGCCGCCACGGAGCTGCAGATTGGGATTCAGCCGATTCAGAATGTCGTTCACCCGATCGAGGTCTCCAAGCGCTACGGCTCTCGCAAAACATAAATAGTCCTTTAGAACTTTTGGGCCAATGCTCTTGGCAGTCGAAACGCTAAGATCACTTTCCGGATTTATCGAGGCCACTATGTCGACTCGCTGAATAGCTCGGGTAATCGCGACATTGAGGCGATTCTCGCCACCTTTCATGTTCAGGGAACCAAACTGCTGATTCACCCTTCCGCCCGGGTGGGATGGCGCGTACGCAACGGAGAAGATTATTGCTTCACGCTCATCGCCCTGAACATTCTCAATATTTTTTACGAAAAGCTGTTGATCAATCGGACGCTTTCTATTCTCGGAAAGTAGCGCTGCAAACTCAGGATCAGCCACAAGAACTTCGTCGATTCGGTCTAAAATCAACTCTTTCTGTGGCAGGTTGAATGTAATTACACCAACACTGGGAGGAGTTGGCTTGGAAAGGTGACTTCGAATTAGCTCAATGACCCTGTCCGCCTCCACTCGGTTCTGCCGTTCCTCCCAGAAGCCCACGACGGAATGCCAAGCAATAGCTAGTGTATTTTCTGGCCTAAATGGAATTACGTTCGGCGCGATCTTCATTCGCCCGTGATAGAAGACCTCGTTCGAGAAGGTAACCAACTCTTGGTGCCGCGAACGGTAGTGCCATTCAAGCATGTGCGCTCGATAGCGAAGTGTTTTCTTGGCAAGCGTCAGTAGACTGGGTTCGTCGGTAGCGAATGCTTCTTCGTGCTCGCTAGGCTCCTCGATTTCGACCTGAGTCTCGAACATGCGGTTGGGTGGCAGTTGCTTTTCATCTCCTGCGATGACGACTTGTTTTCCTCGGTAGATTGCGGGCAGTCCGTGTTCGACCGTGCATTGAGATGCCTCATCGAAGATTACAACGTCAAAAAGGCCCTTTGTAGCGGGGAAGACATCGGACACCGCTTCGGGTGAAACGAGCCAAACCGGCAAAATCGACCGGTAAAATTCTTTGTTAATATGTTTTTCATTCAGTTTTCGAATCGGGAGCGTCCTGGTTTTCTTTGAAACATCGGAGTTCAGCTCCCTGAAATAATCACGTCCCACCTGGGAGCTCAGGAAACGGGACGCTCTGGCCCGCAGGAACTGGATATTGAACTGCACCTTCTGATCAAGGAGTGCACGATATCTCTCGCGCAACGAGTCGAGCTGACCAGATCGAATGGTAGAAATAACTGGGTGTTTCGCCTCAATATCTCGTGCCATTGCGCAGAGAACTTCTGTTTCGAAGATCGCTCCCCACTGCGAGCCTTTTGCAACCGCGCCGCTTTTCTCGGCAGCTTGAATTCGATCAACTATCTCTTTCATTTCGCGAGTAAGCCCGTCGCAGGTGGTATCGAAACTTTTGAGACTGTGGAACTGAAGATCAAGAACATTCCGGATGGCTCGCAGCTTCGCCGGATCATTCCTCCCAACTGAGGCTCCGTCTGCCATCCCTGCCGAGACATTTCTCGATAGGAAGAGATCTACCAAGGAACGAAGTTGCTTACTGCATTGTCGCAAGTACGTTCTCGCATCGGCGATTGCCCGATTCAGCTCTCTTTTGTCTCGGTGGTACTCCCAGCTAAACCACCGAAGAAAATCCGTTCGAGTTTCAACGGATTCTTTCAGACCTCTGATTGCCTCGACCAATGAACTTTCAATATTACCAACTTCTGAGCGACCGCGGGCCAACGCAACGATTGATGCGGCCTCAAAGTAACGTGCGCCATCCAGAATTTCTTCCAGCAATCCGACGAAGGCATCGAACCTGTCGTTGGTTACCCCGATATAGGATGGACGGTCGGCCAAGAGGGGTAGGTAAATTTCCTCTCCACGTTGTGATTGAAGGGAATTCAACTGGAGCGCCGCATCCTGCACGGCGGCGTAGTCAGCCTTTTTCCAATGAGGGGCGATCTTTAGGGTGCCACCGCGTGTGGATCCGAGCTTTCTATAGATATCCCCCAATCGAAGACCAGCGGAAGCGTCGTTGTAAGCTGTGTAAGCAGCCTTCAGTGTCTGGGCGACCCGATCTATTTCAGAAGACGGATCTACGACAGACTTCGTCTCGACTGCTCCGATAGTTCCGGTTCTTCCGGTCTCACTTGCCAGCTTTTCATACAGAGTCTTTCGGTCTAGCTTCGCATCGTGGACGAGTCCGACCATTGAAGAGAGATTCTTCAGTTCTAGACGATCGTAGACCACATCGAGAGCGGCTCGCTTCTGGGAGACTAAGAGAACGGTTTTTCCCTTAGCCAAACAGTCCCCAACGATGTTCACAATCGTCTGTGATTTTCCAGTCCCAGGAGGACCCCAAACTACGAGGCCGTTTACTTCTGGTTTGGAAAGTTCAAGAAGGATACGATCCTGACTTGAATCCGAAGGAAGCAGAAAAAAGTTATCAGCCTCTTTTCTCGTGTCGATGGTTTCGAAGGCCTCGGCAGAGGCTTCTTCGAAGTCATCTGCCATGAACTGACTAGTATTGTCTTCCCGCTTGTCGACGTTAGTATCCGCAGCGCTAGGGGTGTTTCCCCCTCCAAGAAAGCAAGTTATCGATTCAAGCTCCATCTGGTCTTGATCAAGAAAGTGATCATAGTCGCGTTGTATGCTGCTGTTTGACTGGGGGAAGTGCCCTAGAACGGCATTTTGGCGTATATCCAGTTTCCCGGGAGAGAACCAGTTTGGAAGTTCCTTGATTGAGAACTCGTCCACCGGATCAATTATGTCGTCGTGTGAATTAGGCGCCAGAGAACAGGGAATTCCGTATTGATTGAGGGTGGAATGTGCCCACTGTAGAAACGACGTTTCGCCATAAAGTGCTTCGGGGATTTCTTCGTCAAATAAAGACGTGTTGATGTTGAGCTTGCAAATTTTGGACAGAGCGAAAAAAAGAGTTCGGTTAAAACATATTGGGTTGTCTTTGCTCGGCGAGATCGTCCATTCACGTGCCCCCTTGGCAGGTGTTGCCTCAAAAAAGCGTTACGGGGACTAGAATGAGGGGAGCCTGAATCAACGTTTCTGTTCCAATTGGAATGCCAGTCAAGAATGGGAACCCAAGGTAAAGGTCATAGAGCCCCTTCTCTCGCTGTATTTCAGTGATCGATCGGTGGAGATGCTTGAGCTTCCCGTTGAGTTTGAGGTGATGCCCACCTGTTTCCTCGCTTGGTTTTGGAAGCATCTGGCTGGGTCTGAAAGCGAGTGAATTTTCAATGAGTTTGTTGGCATGCTGGTATCCAAATGGGTTTAACGAGCTCAGATCGAATGTCCACTTTGCATCGAGTCTGTTGAGCCGAATCGACCGATTGCGGGAGGAGAGGTTCATCAGGCGATCCCTTAAACGGACCAACTCTTTTTTCTGCGTATCAAGCAGGGGAACCTTGAGCTTCGGAGGGGCTACCTGGATTGGCTTGGTAGGAGAAGCGTCTCTCGCACTTGGAGAAACTCCCTGCGCTAGCACCGTTGTAGATCCTGGTGTCGATTCAAGGGCACGTGTTCCTTTGCATCTTGGAAAACGGGAACACCCATAAAACTGATTTCCTGAATTTCACCCCTTTCGGGCAGTGCGCAGAATCATGGCTGCGCTGCATAGCGGGCAGTTGGAGGGCAAGGAGTTCATCGAAAAAATATCGGTAAAGTGCGGGGTTTTCTTGATGATTCCTTTCGGACCTGCTTTCTTCCGACCTGACTCTCATCAGATCGGTGCGAGGTATTTGCCGGTGGGTGTTAAATCGGTTTGCTGAATCTCAACCAGCCACGGTACGCCGAGTCATGGAAGTTGCGATTCCACTAGGCATCTTGGGTGCGAAAGACCATACCGAGAACCTGTGGAACAAGCTGTTCCGGCAAAAAAAAGAAAGAAAGTGCCTGGCTAAGACGATCTGGCTGGGCACATATATCACCATTTCTCGAAACCATTTCACTTGATCTACCTAATGCTCACTGTTTACCAGTGAAGACGATTGAAAAAGCCGCTGGCACTTACAGATTCAAGGAGATTCTTTCTTTTTTCCGAACGTGCGATCGAGTCTTTCCAGCGTGTCCAAAGAATAAAACTCTCGTTCTGATTGAATTTTGCCTCGTTCCCCCGCTGTCAATGGCAACCCCGACCAAAAGGCTTGAACGAATGCATTCAAGACAGACATGATCAGGTCCTCGAATGCCGAAATGATCGCAACCAAGTCTCTACCAATACTTGAGGTGTGATAGTCAAACCCAAGTCGGCGCTGAAAATTAGCACCCATTCCAGACAACGAATACCCTCTATAGGATTCCATTATCGAATTGTGTGTATGGTGGACGGGGCGAGAATAGCCGTTGTTTAACTTCTTCAACAACTCGATTGGAAGACCCAGGTGTTTTGAGACATATTCGCGAACGTCCTTTGCGCCAATTATTTCTCCCTCCTTCTCAAACCAGCGTCTGATTGCATTAGAGTTGTGCCCGAGCGCATCGGACACGGAAAAATACTCGACCAATAGTACGGCTTCCCAAAGTGGTCGAAAGAGGATCATGGACTCAGCAGGTATTCCGGAGCGAAGAAGCGCCAATATACTATAGAGGAGGCTGATGACCCGGGCGAAAACTATGAATGCCGCAACAGCTCCACCTTGATCCTTTGCGATATCGATTCCTGGTTCATATTTTTTGTGAATTTCTTCCAGTAATTTAATGGTTTCTTCGATGCGACCCAACACAACCTGGCTATTTTTCAAAAATTGGGCGCGCACTTCCTCTTGAATATGGGGTCTCTCTCTTTCCATGGAGTTCCACATGTTCTCGAGCGCCTTCTGCATCAAATCACCAGACATTTCGCTGCCGAATTTTTGATATTCTGCGAGGGGAATCAGGAAAGTGCCGTCACTTTGCCTTTCAGCAGCAATTTTTCCAGCGTGGATCCATTCAACTACATCTTTGGGTTGAACCTTGTACCCCCTCGCCACTTGTTCCACGGTCAGAAAATGCGACACTTCTCTCTCCTTAATTGGGCGCCATCGTGTCCCATTCAGGGAAGTGGGAGCGAAAAAATCGTTTGTGACAATAATCGCGCCCCCGTGCTGTTCTCTTGTGTTCCCTTCGCACGAAAACGGTTTTTGATTTTACTTTGATCTTAAATGGGCTCTTCTCCGATGAAGGTGGAAAGCGGTGAGTCATAAGCGGACTTGAGGATAGAATTTGGGTTACGAAGCTCAAAGTCTATCGAAAGGGACGC
>JANPJT010000042.1:0-6015 GCA_031425635.1 Pseudomonadota bacterium | reverse complement strand
CTTGATTTAGGCGAAGGCCCTCCCTTACTCTCGATCCCAGGGGGGTGGGGCGCGTGTTCGTTATCGGGATCCTTTTTTTGTTCGCGTCTTCGATTGCCCATCCACAATCCCCCGTTTCGTATCGAGTACTTCAGGAAACTTCCACGGGGCTCGATCTTTTAGAGTCGGGTGTTTGTGATTTCTCTTGCCGCGGGACTACCTGTTTTTTTACCCCTGTTTCCGATTCCCCTCGCACTTTTACCGTCGAGAAACCGCAAGTGCTTGCGGCACAGCGTTGGGTCAAACGCCGCAATATTAGTTTGAAAGTGGAGGGCGGCGGCCGTCTCAAAGCCATCGCAGAGTCGTTGGTGGTGCTTGAAGTGAATGGAAAGGCAAGCGTCGGGCTGCAGGTGCTGTACGAAGACTTTGTGCCGGAGGAAGGCTTGAAAAGAGCGCTCCGAGTTTTGAAGTCGATCGTTCCATTAGATCAAGTCGACGAGCCGAGCCGAGTCAACCCTCTGTCCGTGGCCATCGCAGATCAGGAGTACCTTTTGGGCTCGACGGATGCCAGTGCGCTCGTCGTGCCCGTCTATGTTTTAGGACGGCGGACTTTCCAAGGGCTTGGGACTTTTTATTTCGTCGTGCAGGCGCGCGATTTTCTCCAAGAGGAAATTCAAAATGGAACCATTTACTTAGTGCCTTCCAATCGGCTGCGTGAGGCCCTTTCGGAGGGCGAGTATGAAGCGTCACTCCGCGATGCTCTCGTCGGGAAAATGTCGAAAGAGCGAGTGCGTTTTCACCAGCAGGTGCTGATGCCGTGGACTCACCAGATGGTAAACTTTAAAACGGCAAACGATCCCGAGTTTGCTTGGGAAGACGGTATTTTTGCCAGACGCGCAACGCAGGCGCTTGTCCTGCTCGGGGCGGAGCCCGATTCCGACGAAAAGTTTGCAGTGCGTCCTTCGACTTGCGCTGATTTTCTTTATAAGCAGACCGTTGAGTAGGGACGAAATTTTCTAAGCGGAGAACTTGATGCCTTCTTCTGAAGTAACTGCGTTCGTGCCTTCTAACAACCTACAGGAAAGCCGCGCACAGTTTTCGAAGTTAAAAAGCAACGGGAAAGTTTTGCTACTCGCCCGAACGGCGCAGGATCTCGAAGTCGGGGCGGAGCCTGGTGCGTGGACTTTGATTGCCCCCACTGTACCCACGGTATTCGACGAAGCGCTCTTGCGCGCCGCGAAAGTTGCTAGTCCCGATCCGGTTTGGCAGGAGCGAGCAAGCCTCTTAAAGTCGCGGGCCTCCTTGGTGCCATCGGCCACCGCCCAAGAGCCTTTTGCTTTTTGTTGCGTCGCTGATAGCCAGTATGTCCCCTTTTTCTTTTCCCTTTTGCAGAATTTAAAAAAAGTACACTCGGGACCTTTGGAAATCCATTTTCTTGCGGTGGACCCGCTAGCCGAAAGCCTAGTGCGGGCGGAGCTCGGCAACGATCCTTCAGTCCACTTTTATACTTTGGAGACGGTTTGGGAGCCTGACGAGCTGGCTCGCATTCTAGCGCGGCCGGTTTCCCTGAGAGCCCTTTCCTCTAAAGCGCGTCTATTTTTAAAAGCACGCGAGAAGTCTTCGGCGGAAGCTCTATTTCTGCTTGATTTAGACATGTATTTTTTTAGATCCCCTGCCCATTTAAACCAAGCGTTCGGGGATTCTCACACATTGCTTTTTCCTCAGTGGAGCGATCGGTTTACGTGGGCACGGCTCCACGGAGTCTTTAACTCGGGGATGGTAGGCGCAAGGAGAGGTAGCGAAGCTTTACTCTCTTGGTGGAGCAAAGCGTGCTGGATCTCCTGTGAGCTAGATGTAGAAAATGGCCGCTTTGGCGACCAAGCTTTCATCGATCACGCGCTTTGCCAGTTTAAGGGGGTCACCGTCTACCACGGGCACGATGAGGACGTGGCTCCGTGGAATTCTGAGACACTGGGCGTGCGCTGGGAGTCAACGAGCTTAGTGCTCCAAGATGGCAAACCCGTGGGGAGTTACCACGCTGCCGGGCCCGACGCCCTGCGTGTCTTTGAACTCAAATATACCTGCGATCAGCTGGCTGCGGTGTTCTCCATAATAGACAACCCGAATGAAAGCGGGGCTCTTTTCCGCAACACTTTAGAGCAGCAGCGCCTCCATTGGCCTGAACTCGACCGGGCGATGCGGGTCCGTGACCTATTTGAAAAGCGCACTTTCCTGCCGGTGGCCCGGCCTACCCCCGATTGGGCGAACCGCGCCCTTTCAACGAGCGGCAAGCGTGCTTTTTCGCTGATCGATTTTGTGCACTCGAAGTACCGCGCCCTGCGCTCTTCTCCCAGAGCGCTAGCCTCTGATCCGCAAAACGAGTACCATCTGTGGGTTCAATTACAACGCAAAGTGCTTGATGCACAGAGAGGTTAGAAATGAATAAACTATTTATTCTAGCGGTTCTTCTATCGATCCCTTCTTTCGGAGGGACTTCGTTCAAAGTCGACGCCAAGGAAAGCAAACTAGGTTGGGTAGGTAAAAAAGTAGTCGGCCAACACAATGGTGAGCTTCAGCTAAAATCGGGCGAGTTGAATTTTGAAGGAGACGCTCTCAAAGGCGGTGAATTCACTATCGACATGACCTCAATCAAAGTTTTGGATTTGACCGATGCGAAGTACAACAGCGACTTGACTGGGCACTTGAAGTCCGATGACTTTTTTTCCGCCGAAAAGTTTCCTGAAGCAAAGTTCAAGTTAGCTAAAGTAAAGAAGTTGGCCGATGGGACTTGGGAAGCAAAAGGCCCTATGACGATCAAAGGCATTTCCAATGAAATCACTGTGCCGCTCAAAGTAGAAGTAAAAGACGGTATCTTAGTTGCGACTGGAAAAACGGTTTTAGATCGCACGAAATGGAACGTGAAGTTTCGTTCCGGTAAATTCTTTCAAGATCTTGGCGACAAGCTGATTTACGACAACTTCGACATTGAAGTGTCGCTCAAAGCCAAAAAATCCTAAGTTTCTTCCAACCCGCCCGTTTCGCAACGAACATCGCGAAACGGGCGAGTTTTTAGTAGTTCTCTGCGACCGTTCTTCTTAATTTTTCAATGCTGGGAGTTTTCCAAAGGTTCGGGACCACTTTTCCAGGAATTTTGACATCCGAGAACTCGACGTACTTCAATTCGACGAAGTCCGCTTTTCCAAAAGCCGGAAATTTTTCCCAAGGGTAGGGGTGCCTGAGCTTTCCTGTGCCGAATTCCGTCCGAGGCCGGGCGGACCAGAAAGGCTTCAGCACTCCCTTGTCTAGGGCGACAGAAGCAAAGATATCGGAGTTGCCTGGCGCGTAGTCGTAGGGCCCTCGGCTTAACTTCTGCTCAATCGTTTCCAGTAAGGAACAAGGTCTTTTCATTCCTAAAAGAAACGTTCCGTCGGCTAAGAGAAACGGTTGAACAGCGGTATTGGGGGCCAAACCCTCTATCCAGTTTGCGATTTCTTTTCCGAAGGAATAGTTTTCTTTAAAAGTTTGGGCGCTCACGGGTTGCGCGCCAGGGGGTACCCCTTTGGACGGAAGCCGTCGCACCGTGCTGGGAGTTTGGGTGCGTTCAACAAACCGAATGAGGTCTTGTCGGGTTAAGTCGGGGGCAGCCGATTTAAGCTGCGCTGCAATTCCCGCCAGCATGGCCGCAGCAAAAGAGCTCCCGCCCTGTTCTAAATTAGTTTGAGTACTCATCGCCACCGAAGAAACATTTAAGATTATTTCGGGCTTCATCAATCCGGAACGGGTGGGTCCGACCGATGTCAAAGGGTCCATTCCTCCCACCGAAACGACGTTAGGGTTGTCGGCTGGAATCATGACTTCCTGACCCACTGTAGCGTCTAGAAATTCCACGTTCTTTTCAGTCGGAAACGCCACCGAAACTCGGACTGAATCGGATGGGTTGAACGCGCCGGATTTTTTTACGATCTTAATGTGGTAAATGCGCGAGGATTTATCCGCGCCACTTGATCCAGACTTGTCCAAAGTAAGCTCGGCATATTCTACGGGGTGCAGGTCTTCCCCTCTGCTGTCTCCCGGTAGAACTACGCCGGTTTCCTTGCGTACTTGTCGGAAATTGGTCGTGGGAAGGATTTCACCTAAGTCGTTATATATTTCTAAATCGAGATCTTTATCTGTTCCAATAGACTGGTCTCTAGAAGCTCCCGTCCAGGCGAGGCTGATTTTTACAGTCGATTGGTCGTTGTTGATTTTTAAGCGGAGTTTTTTCCCATCTTCAACGGGGCCATTGTAAATTCGCCCACCGTAGTTCCCGGCGGCATTGATCCAAAGGATTCCGTCCGCTGTAGCTGAGTTAACATATTCATTGATGAAACCCGTGCCGTCGAAGTTACCGCCATACTCGTAGACCTGGCTGTACAATATGATGTCTGGTTTTTGGATTTCCCTCGCGTAACGAATGGCGCATCGAAAATTGATTAAACCGTTAGCGTTGAGCAAAATAAATTTAGGCCCACGGGGGTTGTTGCCAGTCATCGCCCAAGCGGTCTGGGCCATCAGCCGCCCGTGCGGGTTCTCTATTCGAGGGTCGCTTTTGCACTCTGGACCAAAGAAGGGAGAGAAATCAGCTATCGCTTCGGCCGATGTGGGCAGCATCCCGGGGGTGATTTCCAATAAGCCCTTCGGTTTTTGGGTGACCAGGCCGCCAAAACCGATGTCCAGGATAGCAATCGTTACATTCTCTAAGCGGACATGGTCGTACTGCTCTAAATTAAAGTTTCGCCGTAACGTTCCAACGAACTCGACGGATTCATGCGCCAATGCTCCAAATCCAAAGAATAAAGAGAGCCCCATCCATAGTTTTTTCATAAATACCCCTTTTCCCCAGAAGAGATTTTAAAAAGGCGGGGACCCGCTCCAATGAAGCAAAGCCCCCGCCATTTATAATTTACGAACGACGAACCGAATTAACTACCAGAAGAACCCACAGTTGTTCTGGAAGCCACAGTTTCCGCCGAAAGCGAAGCCGTAAGTGACACCGACGTTGACGAAGGTGCCGCAGCTGCCCCAGCCACCGCCCCATCCACCACAGCCACCGCCCCAGCCGCCTGCACCCCAGCCGCCGCCCCAACCGCAGCCGCCCCAGCCTCGACGCCAGCCCCACCACCCGCATGCCGGGGTGGAAGTAAGGAAGCGTTTACCCGCTTTAGCGAGCGGCATGTCGCCGATCTTATTCTCTTCGGTCGCGATCGTTTTCCGAGCGCGCTTGATCAGATCTTGGATTTCTTCTTCGCTTAAGTCTCCGGCCTTAGCAGCTTCCATTTCTGGAGTGATTTCCGTGAGCTCGAAAATCTCCGCAACGCCTTTTTCAGGGTTAGGAAGAACGAACGTGCCTACGGGGCGCTTTTCAGACTTGTAAATAGAATCGATTCGGCCTTCCGCGAAGCTCACGCCCGAAACGAGCACAAGAGCGAGGAGGACCGCTTTAGTGATTTGAAACATAGGATCTCCTACAAACGGGTTTAAACAATGGGCAGGCTCTTACCATATAAAAAAAAGAAAAACCAACCCCCGCTTGCTGCGCAGGAAAAGGGTTCGTTGAAAGCGCTAGATTTACAGAGTCTTAACTGATTAATTGTTTATTTATCGAAGGTATCGCTGACGGGGACGCAAGAATGCGCGAGGTGTACTTTCGGCATTGCTAGCGGCCACCCCACGGCTGAGGTTTAAGCCCTGCGCTAGTCCGGCAGGCTGCCTGCCTCTGGGTGCCCCGGATGCCGCAATTCTGGTTGCGACATTGGACGACAGCGACGGGTAATTAGTCGGCGTACTGAGCGCGCTATTTCCCGCTCCGGCCAGTATGTTTTGCAAGTAAAGCGCTCCTTGTTGAGCCACTTGCTGCAAAAGAGCCGTTTGCCTTTGGGCATAATTGTTCAAAAAATCATTAAAGTTACGGGCCCTCGCTTCCTTTTGCTCAGGGCTTTCCATTTGAAACGAGAGGCTTTGTGCCAGAGCGGGCGACAGCGAAACTTCTGGTGGCGG
>JANPJT010000041.1:0-5482 GCA_031425635.1 Pseudomonadota bacterium | reverse complement strand
GTGTGGATCAAGACGCCGAGGGCTTTTCGCGCCAGGCTTTCCTTCTGCCACTCCAAAGGCAAAAAAGGATCGAGTTTAGCGCAAACCTGGACGCTCGTTTCTTGAGTTATTTGTCTCGCCTTGCTTCTAAATAATTTAAGGGCATCCCGAAGGCAGCTATCGTACCGTTTGGTCCAATCGCTCCATTCGGTAGCCGGCAGCTGGTTGCTTAGCTCAGCGCAAAAGCGCGATGTGTGAAAAAGAATTTGCTCTTCGATTTGAGACCATCGCTCCACGCCAAGGCTTGCTTTTTCAACTTCTGCAAGATCCTGAGACCAACGAAAGACTTCGCTGGCTTTCACTCCAAATTTTAGTTTGGACCCAAAAACTTTGGCAAACTCTTGTTCCAGTTTTCCCAAAGCTCCAAGCGATTCCGTTGAGCTGGCGGCGGTTTCCAGCGGGAAATCCGCAAGACGAATCAATGCATCATTTTTGAACGCATTCAAAGGCCGGTTAGCCAAAACAGCGATGTGGTGTTTGGACGCAAACTCCAATGCGGTAAAAGCGTTTTCCGGGCCCGTATTCTTTTCTAAGTAAGGCCCGCTTTCAAAGAGATTTAAAGGAAGCTGCATCAGCCAAAAGTGGTTGTTTGTTTTACGTTGATTTGCCACTTCAGTTGCAATCTCCAAAAAACGGCTAGCAGACGTCGCGTCCACTCGGCTGGCTTTGGCCCCTAAAGTGTTGGAAGACACCCCATACCCTTGGATTTTGCCGTCTGCGACAGCGCCTTCTAGAAAATCAAAAGCCCGGCGAATTCTGTCGTAGAAAGTGTTTCGCAGTTCGGACAAGTTCTCAGCAGCGCCTCGTTTAGCAGCGTCCATCAAGAAGTATTCGGGGTTGTGCAGAAGATAGAAATCAAGACAGGAAACACCGAGTCGCTCGAGAGATTTTTCCAATTGTACTGCGAGGAACTCGGGGTGGATGCAGTGCCAACACCCTTCCTGGTACTTCACCATCTCAGGAAACGCGGCTCCCTCGCGCTCTTTGGTCTTTGCGAGCCCAAGAGCGGACCCTTGAACGTACCCCACTTTCGAAACCAAAATGACTTGGTTGCGGTCGAGGACTCCCACCTTGATAAGGTCCCCCAGCGCTTTCCCAATCGCGAGTTCGCTCTCGCCGTCGGTATAATTGGTGGAAGTATCGATCAAATTGCAGCCCGAAAGGAGGGCGGTTTTGATAGCTTCGCTATGGGAGGGGGTGTGGTTGTCGATCCGGTACCCGCCTAATCCCACTCGAGAGCTGTGCAGGCCCGCCCCTTCGAGCCACCCGCCGAGCTCTTTGAGTGCGTTGAAATACCCTGCCGTACCTTCTAAAGTCGCATAGCCCTGAATCATGGCCAGCACCTTACCTCACCCGGCGGTGGGTCGGCAATTCCCGGCCATTGCCTTTTCCCCTTTTTAGGGTAAGAAGGGCCTGGTGTTTCAAGCAGAAGACATTAAAGCGATCGTGGAAAAAGCGTTCGGTGGAGCGCTCGTGGAAGTCCGCGATCTCACGGGAACCAGCGACCACTTCGAAATCACGGTAGTATCGGAAGCTTTCGAAGGAAAGCGGGCTGTGGAACGGCACCGAATGGTCTATTCTGCGATCGGCAAAGCGGTCGGGAATGAAATCCACGCGCTGGCTGTAAAGACGTTTACACCGGCGGAGTCCAAGGGCGATTAGAGGAGCAAAAATGGTTTATCAAGACGAGCAAGATGTCCAAAAAGTCATAGCGGAAACCGTAGCGGCCTACCCCGTCGTGCTTTTCGTAAAAGGGACTCCCGAGGCCCCACAGTGCGGCTTTTCCAAAGGCGTGATGGATATTTTTGGTTACATGGACGTGCCATTCAAGTCCGTCAACGTCCTCGCCGACCCTCTCATCCGGGAGGGGATCAAAACGTTCACTCAGTGGCCTACGATCCCTCAGATCTTCGTTAAGGGTGAGTTTATTGGTGGTTTTGACATTGTTCGCGAGCTTTTCGAAAAGGGCGAGTTGGAGCCCATGCTCAAGCCCACCGTTTCGAAGTAAGCGTTCCTAGAGCGCGACGGATTAAACTTGGAAGGGCAGGCGTTGAATGGGGCGCTATGGCTTCTTTGGGCGCTTGTCGGGCGGCGTAAGCCACTTCTGGGCTCCAGATAAAGGTGTGGCCGGCGTGGAGCAGTCGAGTCCAAAGTTCTTCTTCATTTTTACTGATGGAAAATCGGTAGTTTCCTAAAACAGACTTTCGAAAGCAGGCCGTTGGAACCCAGCGGCTTTCGCGCAAGGATTGGGTAGCGGCTTTGCCTTTCAGCGCCCTTGGCCCGTTAAAAAGCGGTCGAAACAGCTTTCTGAAAAAACCGGACAAAGGCCAAACCGGTTTGCCCTGGGCGTTGATGAGGGTGGTTTGGCAAATCCCCAGCACCGCACTTTTCGAGTCAGCCAAAACACTTTCCATGTGGCTAGCGTAGTGAGGCAGCAAGAGATCCCCTGCCCGCAGTAAAGTCACTAGTTCGGTCTCGGCGAGATCGAAGCATTGGTTTGCATTGGCCAGCCTTCCAAGCCGATGGGGGTTTTTAACGTACCGTACCCGGCTGTCAGTGAGTGATTCCACTTGGGGTTTGGTCACGGGAGCGTTTCCATCGTCACACACGATAAGCTTCCAAGCAGATTTTGTTTGCCCCAGCACGCTGGCGAGAGTTTTTTCGAGACAGGCTGTGTCTCCATCGAATGGAATGGCAAAAGTGATCATTGTCTTCCTCCCGCGCGAAAAGGGCGCGTTTCCTATTCTATAGGCCGCCGCTCTTTGTCACAACCGCGCAAGAGTTAGGCTTGAAGTCTGCCGCGGCCTTTGCGACCCTAATGCGTATGGTGTTCCTTATCTCAGCTCTTTTGTGGTCGCTCAGCGCTATTGGGTTTGATTCCAGCCCGCGGTTAACCGTAGAAGGCGTTTCTCCCGCCCGTTTGAAAGCAGGAGAAAGCGCTACGGTTGTTCTAGAACTCAAAGTCCGAGAGGGATTCCACGTTCAAGCAAACCCCGCTAGCCGCCCACAGCTTATTCCAACGAAAGTCGACGTGACTGCGGCCTCGGGATTTGAAGCCTTAAAGCCAGCTTACCCAGCCCCCAAGCCCTATAAGATCGCTGGCCTGGACACGATGGTAGATACGTATGAAGGCCGCTTTCAAGTACGGATCCCCCTCAAGTCCATCAGCTCCGTCAAAGTGGGAAAGCACGAACTAGATGGCCGAATAAAGTACCAGGCCTGCGACGATAAAGTCTGTTTTCCACCAACGCTCGCAAAGTTTCGGGTCCCGATTGAAGTCGTCTTATAGCGTTTCTTGTAGGGTTTAGAGGAAAGTACCCGTTCCGTCATTGCGGACTCGCAGTCGGTTCCCGTCATTGCGAACCCGCAGGGTGAAGCAACCTTACACCGAGGGTGTAGATGAAACTTGGTGGTCCGATCGCGTGGGTCGTAGGTTGCTTCGCCGCTTCGCGCCTCGCAATGACGGAAGCGGCGGCTACTTAAAACTCAAAATGCGCTGCGGCCACAAGGTAGTGAAGCCAAGTAAAATTAAAAACCGTTGAGTTTTCAGCGCCCCCTTCAACCGTACGGTAGCCGGCTGAAACCTCATAGCCAGGCGAGATCGTCCAAGCTGCTTGGAGAGTGGCGTCAAATGCGCGGCCTTGGGGAGCTGCTAAGCCATCCAGGTCGAAAAGGAGGCGCCAGTCTTCGGCAAACTGGTAGCTTCCCGCCACGTGCAAAAGCGGCACGAACCCCACGTTCACGCTTTCGCTTGCCAAAGCATTTTGGCGGAGCGCGATCTTGGCGTCTCGGATTTTCCCTGTGAACCCTATGTACCATTTCCATTCTTCACCTATGAAGAAGCAGTACCGGTATGTGAGGCGGTACGAGTTGAACTGGTAGGTGCCGGTGAGACTTGTTCCACCAAGGAAAGTTTGTCCGGCAAAATCCAGGTTCTGCCCATAAGTCCCCGTGACGTTGGCAGATAAAGGCGCAAATAAAAGCCGAAGACCGTGCCGCTCGTTGAATTGGTAGCCAGCGTACACTCGGTACGTGGGAAAGGGCCCACTCTGCGCAGCTGACAAACTAAAGTTTGTGCCGGAGCTACTCGGAATGCGCACATCGTTGCGCGTCTGCCAGAGCCCCCCGCCTTCGATACTTACGGAGAACTCTGCTTGGAGGGGTAAAGCACTGAGGCAAAAAAGGAAAAAGTGCGCTCGCATTCGTTGAGATTAACTTCAAAAGCCGAAGCGTGAAAGACGTATCCCAAACGAAAGCGGCTTCTAAGCTAACGCCGCCTGTTAACTCTTTCGGGATTGGAAGCACTATACTTTGCCTCAATACCTTTATTGGAGACTCCTCAAATGGCTTATTGGAAAGTACGGTTGTTCATCCTCCCCGTAGTGCTCGGTTTGCTCTCTGCTTGCGCTGCAGACATCGATGAAATCGCGCAGCAAGTGGGCGATTCAATGGCTTCAGTCGACGAGTCCGGAGGAAGTTCAGGGACGCTTGCCGAGCTAGACTCCTCCCGAAAGTTCTTCAAGCGGCGCGCGCCGTCTGAGATATCCAATGGCTGGTTGGAAACCTACGTCCAACCCTCCGCTTACGCCGCTACGTGTTCAGCCGCTCCTGGTTTTGGTTCTTGCACCAGCAACGCAGTCACGCGGACGTTTGCGGATTGCACGGTGGGAGGTGCGACGTTTAGCGGGACGGTGGTCAATACTTGGGGAGGAGGCGCAGCCAGCTGCACGCTCTCAGGAGCCACCCAACACATCACCCGCGTCCCCGCGTTTACAGTCACTGGACGCCGAGGCGCAACCCTCACCGTTAGCAAAACTGGCACGCTGGGGCAGCGCCTGACGTTGAGCAGTGGAAGCGGGGCCAGCTCTGTCTTCTCAATGACCAACGATGGCATCCGAAGAGCTTTCACGAACGCCTCGGGGACTACGACCTATGATTTCACGACGGCCACCACTTCAGCGATCACCATCAATGGAAACAGCCGCACGAACCGGATCCTTAGCGGCGGAAGTCTCCGCGTAACGAATAATCTAACCCAAGTCACTTGTGACTACGTTCCTACGGCAGTTACCTGGACCTCGGCGTGCAACTGCCCCACCTCAGGGAGTTGGGCTGGCACCTGTTCAGATGGAAAGAGCACCACTGTTTCCATCAATGGTTGCGGTACAGCGTCACTCACTGTCGGTACCGTCAGCACCAGCGTCACGTTTGATCGCTGTTATTCGATCTAAAGGCACAAATCTTTGAGCAGGGTACCGCCTCTGTCATTGCGAACCCGGAGCCCGTTCCCGCCATTGCAAGGTGATCTTCCCCTCGTAAAGTGGACGGTTAGTTAAGCAACTGATGTCGCTTCATACTGCGCCGGGGCCATGTAGCCAAGCGTAGAGTGAAGGCGTTGCCGGTTATAAAACACTTCGATCCAGTTAAAGATTTTTGCCTTGGC
>JANPJT010000040.1:0-12080 GCA_031425635.1 Pseudomonadota bacterium | reverse complement strand
TCACTCCTTTTATCTCATCACACGTCCCTCCCCCGGCGGGACAGTAAGTTAACTTTTGCCCACTTAATGTATCCAAATGAATGCCCTTCGCTTCTAACAACTCAACGACACGCTTTTCGTGTGCTAGATCGGGCGCCGCTTGTACTTTAGCCCCCCCCAAGGTGTAGGCCGACGAATCCAAATATTCTGCAGCTTTACCGTCGGCACCCGTGACAACCCAAATGCGGCTATTGGTGCTGTTCGCGTGCGCTCCGTCGTCTACGACATAACCTACCTGCTTGCCTTCCTTTAACGCAGTCTTCACATTTTGCGGAAGCTCAACACTATCGACATGCGTGATTGTAGATCCCGGAGCCTGCGTAACGCGATTGATTGCTTTGCCACTTATCGCAGTTTCAAATCCCGTCGGTGCATTAGCTACTGCTGTAGCGGTTCGGCTTCCGGCAGCCTGGCCCGAACCTTTGAGCGCGCGTTTCTCTGCCTCCGCAAGGAGAGACGGTCTGTTTTCTAGCAAGGCCACTGGGGATAACACTGCCTCTTTTGCCTTTGCCAATTCGCTTTGTGCACTGCTCAGTGTATCGTTCGCTGCCCTAAGTTTTGCGGCAGCACCGCCAAACTGCGCCTGAGCTTCTACATACTTGCCGTCCTTGCTCATTTCGGCAGGCGTGAAAGTGCCGCTCCCTAGAACGCGGTTTCCTAAACCGACAAAAAGATTACGGCCTTCTACCCGCGCTTGAGCAGCTTCGTACTCTTTGTTGAGTTGCGAATTGCTCTTGTTGAAAACCTCACTCGCCGCGTTTATATCGTTTTTGGCCGAACGGAGTTTGCGTTCAAGCTCAGGGATCTGAGACGTCGAGCTGGACGCCAAACTGCTAGCCGCTACTAGAACAGCGTCCGAATCACTAACCTTCTCCCCTTTTTGGCTTGCCGCTAAAATGCGTTCTCTAGCCGCCACAACTTTTGATTCAACCGCTTTCCCCGCTTTCTCAGCTTCCAACTTCGCCACTTTTGCAGCGTCCGCTTTTGCGCTGGCCGAAAAACCTTGGACGATGGTCGCAGCATCGCCGAGGGCTCCTGTGCTTGGAAAGAGCCGCTTTGCAATTGCGCTGAGAGTGACGGTACCTGCTAACGCGAACTTGGCCTCCGCCGCCGTTTCCGCTGCGGCCTTACTCTTCTTATCCGCTTGTTTCTTTTCATCTGCAGTCTTTTTCGATTCATCCGCTTCGTTCACTTCTTTAAGCCAATTTTTTACGTCGTCTTCGTTCCCAAACGCGGAGATAGATTTGTTTTTTTCCGCCTCTGATTTTTTTTTATCATCTACGATGTCGTTGAGGAACTTAACTAGACTTTCACGGGCTGCTTTCTCGTCCTCTGGATTAATGTCTTTTTTATCTTCTGAATTTCCTAAAGCATCCGAAGAAGACAGCGCTAACTTGTCCCCAACTTTCTTAATTTCCAGGCGTACCTGCCCGTCTGTTGTCGTTTTGAAGACGTAGCCCTGCGTTTTTCCAACGAAGAAGCCGGTCGCCTGTTTTTTACTATTTAGGACTGCGGGAAGATCGGAATTGGGGGCTTGGGCCGTGTCGGGCCTTGGGTTGGTTGCATTATTTTGTGTCGGATCCGGGTTTTTTGGGTCTGTAGGTATATGAGATTTTTTCGGATCTGAGGGTGTTGCGCTGGCTGAATTCCCAACCGACCAACCCCCAAGAATAAGCAAGGTTACCAGCAAAGGTCTAAAGGTGTTTTGGAACATAAAAGTTCTCCCTACAGGTGAAGTCTGCAATCCGAATACCGCCAGTCTTCACCTCGAACGGAGTCCACAAAACTTTGAAATTATTACATTCTTCCTTTGAACACCATGAGTGCCGCAGGAGGGCAACGTGTCTAAATTTTAGTCAGCTAGTGAAATCGTTTGCGATACGGATTTCGGCCCGGGAATCAGGTACCCGGTTCCTTTTGAGAAACCTGCCTGGACGAATCCTAGAGGGAAAGGCGCAGCCTAAGCTGCGCAAGTCGAAGGCGCTTCTACCCTTACTTCGGGTGCACTACCCAAACCGGGATCGGCGACTTTCTCAAAAGCTGGCGCGAAATGCTGCCCAGAAGCAGGCCCGAAATACTCCCGCTCTCGGAAGCCAAACCGATAATGCTGCAGCGTTGTTTTTTTGCGGAAGCAAGGATCGCGGGAACGGGGTCCCCGGGTTTGGTGTCTAACGCCAGCTCCGCATTCACGCCTCTTTGCTTGGCGAGCTGGCACCATTTATCGGCCTGAGCTCGCTTTTTCACAATGTCTTCTGCGACAAAATCTTTGTAAATTGCGACCGGCTCAAACCCAAACAAAGGGGGCGGCGGCTCAAACTGGATCTTGTGGAAAAGAACGACTTTGAGCTTTCTTTCTTTCGCAAGCTCTAGGATCTGGGTGAAGGCTTTTTGTGACTTATCGGAGAAATCGGTAGGGAAAAGGACTCTATCAACTTTGAGATTGGCCTCAGCACGCGGCGGCACAATGAGGGTCGGTACATCGGAAATTAAAGAAAGCGTTTCAGCGAAGCTACCGAAGAAAAACCGGTGCAGTGGCTTGCGGGTGTGGGTCCCCACGCCGATCAAGCTGGCCCCGGTGTTTTTGGCGTATTGGATGAGCGTTTTAGCACTTTCGCCGACGCTAAAGCTCTCTTGAACCAGCAGAGTAGGGGCGACAAACGCCGCGCCTTTGAGCTGCTTGCACCAATTCACTAAAGTCTTCTCTGCGTGAAGGCGGTAATCTTTTTTCCCGTCCGAAAAAATCGCCTTTGGCACTCTCATTTGGTCTGGGCTCAAGACACACACGGGCTCGATGGCAACCGCCGTCCCCTTGGTGAAACCCATCAACGCTCTAGCTACTTTCAACTGGAACGCTTTGTCTTCCCCAAACGGATCCACTGCCCACAATACTTTCATCGGTTTCTCATTCATCTCGCGAGCTCCTTTTTTAAGCCACTACTTCATTCACTAAAACGCCGTTGCCCATAAAAGCTTCTATATTACCCAGGGTCGTCTGCGCAATGCCGGTCAGTGCTTCATGGGTTAAAAACCCTTGGTGCGAAGTGATCAAGACGTTGGGGAAAGAAATCAACCGCGCCAGCAAATCGTCTTCAATCCCTTCGTCCGATAGGTCTTTGAAGAAAACCGACTCTTCTTCTTCATACACATCTAGCCCCACCGCTCCGAGCTTCTTGCTCTTAAGCGCCTTTAACACAGCTGAGGCGTCCACTAGACCTCCCCGCCCCGTGTTGATCAAATAGGCGCCCGTTTTCATCCGCACAATCGACTGCGCGTCGATTAGGTGCTTCGTTTCCGGACAAAGCGGCACATGAAGAGACACGACGTCGGATTCAGCGAGAACACCCTCAAAGTTTTTGTAAACCACCCCAAGCTTTACCAACTCCGGATCGGGGACTTTATCGTAGGCTATGACCTTGCAACCAAATCCCAAAAGGATCCTAGCGAAGACGGCCCCTATTTTCCCGGTTCCAACCACTCCCACCACTTTACCAAATAGATCAAAGCCAACCAGGCCTTCCAGCGAAAAGTTCATTTCGCGGACACGGTCGTGAGCGCGGAAAATTTTACGGTTTAAAGCAAGAAGCAAGCAAACCGCGTGTTCGGCCACCGAGTGAGGTGAATACGCGGGAACCCGTACCACTTTTAATCCGAGGCGTTTCGCAGCAGCTAAGTCGACGTGGTTGTAGCCAGCTGAACGCAACGCAATCAAGCGAGTTCCCCCTTTGGCCAAGAGAGCGAGCGTCGCTCCATCGAGCTTATCGTTCGCAAAAGCGCAAACGCATTCAAACCCGCTGGCAAGAAGTGCCGTAGACTCGGTAAGGCGGGGCTCGAAATAAGTGATTGCTTGTTTCGCTTGATTCTCACGTTCAAAGACTTCTTTTTCAAAAGCGTGGGTGTCGAAAAAAGCTATTCTGATCACTTTGGTTAAGGTACTCGCCTCTCAGAGGCAAGACAACGCCCTTCGCATCAGAAGTTTGGTTAGAGCTCGATTAGAAGAGTACGCTTTTACCCGCTCATTTTCGTACTGACGGGTGAATGGAATGCTTCGCTACGTAAAAAAGCTATTCGCTTGCCGAGTCTTCTGGCTGGGACTTTTCGAAGTTGGACGCCGGCCCTCTTTCAAAAACTCCCCAGGCTTTGAGATAGCTGACGCTTTGCGCGAGCTGAAAGTCGGTTTTCACCATTTCTGAAGGGTCATCCACGAGGATTTTTTTGCCTTCTTTTTCCTTAATGGGGCGTTTGTCTTTATATTCGTCCGGTGTGCCCTTCGTAATTTTCTCGGCGGCTTCTTCGTCTGCTTCTGCAGCGGCTTTCTCATCTTCACCTAGAATATGGCCCTGAAGGTCGGCTTCCTTAAGCGCTTTAGCGCTCCGAGCTTTCTCCAGCACCGCAGAGTCCAAACGATCGACCTCGATGTCGGGCCGAATGCCTTTCGACTGGATCGACCTGCCGCTGGGCGTATAGTAGCGAGCAATGGTGAGCTTGAGTCCCGCTTTATTTTCTAAATCGATAACCGTTTGTACGGATCCTTTTCCGAAAGTTGGCTTTCCCACAATGATAGCGCGCCGGTGATCTTGCAAAGCACCTGCAACAATTTCAGAAGCGCTTGCGCTGGATTCGTTTACTAGAACAACCATTTTGAAATCTTTGTAAGGCTTCACGCCCGTAGAGTACTCGACTTCTTTCTTTGTTTTGTCTCGCCCGATGGTGCTGACAATCGGGAGCCTATCCAAGAAAATTCCTGACACCGAGACTGCCTCTTCCAGAAGGCCGCCTGGGTTGGCTCGCAAATCCAGCACCACCCCTTTCAAAGGTTTTTTGTTCAGCTCTTCGAGCTTTTCAATTTTTTTGCGTAGGTCTTTACTGGTGTGCGATTGAAAGTTCGTTACCCGTAGCCACGCGTAATCTGGTTCGATCAGGCCCCCTTTGACGGCCACAACATTGATCGTATCCCGTTCGATCTCGATGGGAATGAGGCCCTCGTGCCCTTTGCGAAGCATGTGCAAAGTGATTTTGGATCCTTTTTTGCCGCGCATGTAACCGACGGCGTCTTGCAGCCCTAAACCCTTTGTGTTCTTTTTCACTTTAGCGGCTTTGTCTTCAATCAAAATAATTTTATCGCCTGGCTCCACACCGGCTTTGAAGGCAGGCGTGTCTTCGATCGCCGTCACGACCGTGAGGTAACCATCGGTGACCGTGATCTCCACTCCAAGCCCGCCAAACTTGCCGCTCGTGTCCACCTGCATTTCTTTGAACTGCTCGCTCGGCATGTAAGTGGTGTGGGGATCTAAAGTGCTGAGCATTCCTTTGATAGCGCCTTCGATCAGCTTTTTGGTGTCCACTTTTTCTACGTAATTGCTTTGCACGTAGTGCAGGACTTTGGTGAAAAGTTCCAAGTGTTCAAAGCTTCCTCCCGCCGCCTGCACCAGCACGATGCCTTGCAGCGAGATAGTCGCTAAAACACCTAGAAAAACACCGAAAAGTGCGCGCCTCATTGTGGAGCTCCTACAACCGTTTCGGCAGGATCGGCAAAAAGGGAAAGTAAAAAGAAGCACCGCCCAGAGACTAGCCAGGCGCTCTAATTCCTAAAGAAATCTAACGCGTTGCCGATAAAGAGAGGGGGATGGTGCTCCGCTTTAACGCGGCGTATAATATAAGGATGCGCAAGGGGCTGAAATACCACGCAAAGATCCGGCGAGGCCAGAAAGGCCAAGTCGCCATTTTGTTCGCCCTCGTTTTCACTTTCATGTTCGTTTTGTTCGCGATGGTTGTCGATTTCGGCCACTTGGTGAACAACAAAATCAACTTACAAAATGCTGCCGACGCTGCCGCGTATGCGGGCGCCGCATGGCAAGCACAGGCTCTTAGCCGCTTAGGCCAGATGAATTACTATTTGCGGCAGAACGTGAAGGAACTCGCCATGCGAGTCCACGTCACCCATTTGCGCCACAACCGAAACTTCCCCCGGGGCTCGGGAGCGTATGGGGGGAATGGAGGAGTGCCCAATGTCGAGCCATTCATTTGCCAGCAAGCCCACGGGTACCAGGCGCTCTCCGGCCTAAAATACCGTTTTGACACCAACCTCTGTCGAAACGCTTCGCCCAGCACAGGGGGTTTGCCTCCCATTGTCGTCCCTCCCGTGATCGCCTCTTTCGATCCGTTTGCAGTGGCGATCCAATCCCAGATCCGCAGGATTGCCGATGCCGCCAAACAGGAGTGCTCTGCCGCCGCGCAAGACAACCGACGGCTTGCCGAGCACTTAGTGAACGTTTACACGCGAAGATCGCAGTTTCACACCGGCCAAATGCGTGAAGTTGCCAATTGGATCAACGAAATTGGCGGAGGCAACGCAGAAGGCAACCGGCATAAGGCCGTGGAAACGGCGTTTGAAAGCGCGCGCCGCAACTTAACCTTTGCGAACCGCGACGGTTTTCAAATGGAAGTGCTGCGCCCGGCGGGCAATGAATACGTTCGACTCAACCAGAACACCATGCGAGCGAGCGTTTTCTATGTGAACTTCAACGTCGAGGGGGAAGGCTGTGTCGGCCGCCCTCGTTTCTTAGATTTTGATGGGATGGCGTCGGGGATGACCAAAGACGAAACCGTCGTCACGTATTTCGCAGTGAAGCTGACTTCCCGGCCCCGAATGCTTTTCATGCCGCAAGCGTGGATCGACGCTGCTTTCCCGACGCTCGAAGCTTTCGCAGTCGCAAAGCCTTTCGGCAGCCGCATTGGCCCTGACTCGACGGCAGATCAGCTGGTGCCTGTGCCGAACCGCCCCGGGAACAATAACCGGATGATCAATTTCAGCCTTCGTCCCGGCGATAACCTGGGGATCATGAACACAAAGGTGATGGCCATGCTCGATGCGCTGCACCCTTTCAACCAGGCGGGCCGTCCGGAAGGGGAGCAAAACGCAGGCTGGCCGGATCCTCAAAAAGGCGGCAACTTGCGCACTGCTTTACGTGCAATCACGGCGCCCACCCTTTTTGATTCGTTGCTTTACACCATCTTCCCGAACCCTTCGCGGCAAGACGATTACGCGGAACCTGAATTCGCAATGGCCCTCTACCCCGATTACTTAGAAGCTTCCGACGGGAACAACCAGATCGTGAACGTTCCGACTCCGCGGACGCCTGCTTACTTTCCGACCACGGGTCGGCAGTTAGGCAACGGGTTTATCCCGGTGGCGGCACCGCAGTCGGGGACGCGCTACGGCGGGATTGTTTACGGCGAAGAAGACTTAGCGTCACACGCAGTGGAGCTCGCAAGCGACTTGCCTATTCTCGGCGGGAGAGAACGCGAGTTTGGCTGGGCCGATCGTGAGTCGGTAAACAGCGGCTGGGCACCCGAAGGCCGGCGAGGCCGCGTGGGGTATTCCGTGAAATTTATTTCTTTCGACTTCTTGACTCGCGTCATGGAAGTCCGAGGCGCTGGCGGAGCTGCAGGGCCGATTGCGAACCCGCCTACCGGGGATCCGAATACCGTGAATATTTATCATTGAGTAGATTCTGCTGCGGCTTTCTTTCGTCGTTGCTTACGCCCTCCCCACCCTGATTGCGAGGCCCGTCGAGGCGAAGTACGGAGCCTGCACGCCTTGGTGCCCTCCCCTCCGTCATTGCGAGTCGCGCAGCGGCGAAGCAATCTTCGACCTGCGCCAATGAACCTACAAATTTTTATCTACAACCGCCGATAGAAGGTTGCTTCACCCTACGGGTTCGCAATGACGGACACGGAACACGGGTTCGCAGTGACGGACACGGACTACGGGTTCACGATGACGGAGAGCGACTACAGGTTCGCAATGACGGAATCGGACCATGGGTCCGTAATGACGGACACCGCCTTCGGCCTCGCGAGTGACGGAAGCGGCCACCTGCCCACCGTCGTTTTGACTAAATTCGCCGAAAATGCGAGTGTGCCGGCCTTGTGAAGATTCTAGCTATCGATACCAGTTGCGACGACTCTTGCGCCGCGATTGTCGACACGACTACTTGGAAATTGCTTGGGAACCAGGTGATTACCCACGCCCAGAAAATGGAAGCTTGGGGAGGGATCGTGCCTGAAATTGCGAGCCGGGAGCATTTGAAAGCTTTGCCGATCGCAGTCCGCCAGTGCCTCGAGGAGGCCGGGCTTCGTTTGGGCGAAATCGACCACTTTGCGGTCTCTCACCGGCCGGGTTTGATCGGGGCGCTGCTGGTCGGAGTGACCTATGCTAAATCGCTCGCTTTTGCGTTGGGTAAAGGGTTTTCGGTCCACGACCACCTACAAGGGCACCTTTTTTCGCCTTTGCTCACGGAGTTCGAAGGAGGCAAAGCCCCTGCTTTCCCTTGGTTTGCGCTTATTGTCAGCGGCGGCCACACGGAGCTTTTCGAAGTGAAAAGCATCACGGATTTCCATTGGCTCGGCGGAACGCTAGACGATGCGGCAGGGGAAGCGTTTGATAAAGTGGGAAAAATTTTAGGCCTTTCCTACCCGGCCGGGCCTGAGATCGACCGCTGGGTAAAGGCTTCAGCGACGCACGCGGATCGCGCCCGGTTTGATTTTCCGCGCAGTAAACCAGAGAGCGGCTACTTTTCGTTTTCAGGACTAAAGACTTCCGTCGCCAACACGTTTGCAAAAATGAAGGCGCCGTCCGATCAAGATCGTTTAAGCGTGGCGGCGTCGGCTCAAGAAGCGATTCTCGACCCTCTGGTAGAGAGGCTTCTACGCGCCCAAAGGAAACAGCCGGGCCACCAGCTCGTAGTAACCGGGGGAGTCGCTTGCAATAGCCGGCTTCGGGAAAAACTCCCGAACGCCTACTTCCCCGCCCCCCGTTATTGCAGCGACAACGCGGCAATGGTTGCCAATGTGGCGGCTCTTTTACAGAGAGAGCGCAAGCTAGAAATCGCGCCTTGGACAACGACCCCTTTTGCCCACACGGAGTATTAGTGAGCCACCCGAAAGTTGTTTTGGATTCTCTGGGAGCAGCCGCTCGAAAAAGCTTAAGCCAGAACTTTCTCATTAGTCCTCACTGGGCGGATAAACTCGTTCGCGCGTCTCTCGAAACCCCCGCAGAAGCGATTTGGGAAATTGGGCCGGGCCTTGGAGCCTTGACGCGAGGCCTGCTCATGAGCGCCAAAGTACCGGTCACTGTGTTTGAGTTTGATCGAAAACTCTCCGAACACTTGCGTGTCAGCTTTCCAGGCATCCATTTAGTGGAAGGTGACGTCCTCAAACAGGACCTGGCATCGCACCAAGCGGGAAAAAGAGTGAGCGTGCTCTCCAATTTACCGTACCACCTATCCTCGGCGATTTTGTTCAAGCTCGCTGAGCTACCGTCCCCTCCCGTAAGCTTGGTGCTGACTTTTCAAAGAGAGTTCGCAGCCCGGGTCAGAGCGTTTCCACGCACGCCGGACTACGGGGCTCTTTCGGTGCTCCTCCAGCTACAGTTTGAAATCGAGAGCCTTGGAGTGCTTCCGCCCGGCGCGTTTTACCCTGCCCCCGATATCGACTCCGAAGCGCTTCGGTTCGTTCCTAAGCCTGCGGCACTCCCGCCTGAGCTCCGGCTCTTGGTGAAAACCGCTTTCGAGCAGAGGCGCAAACAGCTGCCAAGCAACCTAAAAAAGAAGTTTCCTGGGATTCAAGTAGCTGAAATCTTGCAAAAACTCGGCTTCTCTCCCTTGGCCAGGGCCGAAGAGCTGGCGCCGGCCGACTTCGTCGCGCTGGGGCGCGAGATGGGGCTTTTCATTGCGTAAAATGCGGGGTCCGGTATACCTATGGCCGTGACTTTTATTCTTTTTATAGTGTTGGTGGCCTCGGGTTTCCGCGCGGAAGCGATGCAGGACCAGTCGTATGGCTTAGGCAGCGTTACCACGGGGCGGGTGAGTGCAGTCACTGCGGAAACCGACCATTCCTTTGGGGCCTTGATCAACCCGGCCCTTTTGGCCGCGAGCACCAAAAAGCAGTTCACTTTTGGGCTTAGCTGGGTCAGCTCCCAAGTGGCAAACCCCACGAAAGTGCTGGTAGATAGCGCCCGCTTCCGAACCCGAGACGGCTCCGACCGAGAAGGCGATGCCAGCATGCCTTTTGTCCGGACATCGCTTTGGTCCATAGGGTATTCTCACCCGTTTAAATTGGGTTTTTGGCCTGGGCACCGAGCGGGATTCGGCCTTACCCTTTCAGGCCCGTTTGACCAGTTCCGCCGTTGGCTCGCGCTGAGTCCCTATGATTTTACGACGCTCCGGTACGGCGGGTCCGATACCCAGTTTAAAGGGACCATCGCGGGCGGGCTCGAGCTAGTGCCGAACCACCTTTTCTTTGGAGCGGGGCTTTCGCTTTTTTTGACTAGTTCGGGCGTTTCCGAAGCGACTTTGAATTCCCAAAACCCGACGGCGCGGATGGCAATGAACGTTGGGTTTAACACGTCCACTGTGTTTGGCCTGTACTCGAGTTTTGACTCTTTCTCCGCCGCTTTGGTTTGCCGGCAAGTCGTCGTCCCCGCGTTCACCCAAACTTTTATTGGCCAAGTCGAAGTCGGGGGAGTGCCAGTAGCGAACCAACCGGCTGCTATCCGTACTTCGCTCTATTTCGAACCCGCTATCGTCGAACTCGAAGCACAAAAGCGTTTTGGTGGGCTCGTGGTATCGGCGGGGCTTGGATTCCAGAAATGGTCAGACTATGCCCCTCGCTATTTGGCGCTCGCGACTCCGGATGCGTCAGGGGTTTTGCGTTCGACTTACCCCTCTATTACTCCGATGCAAGACACTTTGAATCCCCGCGCTTCTTTAGAGTGGCGGGGCTTAGACCACTGGCGTTTTTCCGCTGGGTACCAGTTTCGCCCCACTCCGGTAGTGGACCTATCCAATGAAAGCAATTTGATCGATACCGACACCCACGTGCTTGGCCTCAGTGTGAGCCGGCACCTGGGCAATCCCTTGTTTTTTGACCGGCTCACAGTGAGCCTCTATGGCCAGGCGCACTTTCTGAACCCACGCGTTGTTGTAAAAAGTAGCGCCGCTTTCATCGGTGCTCCCGGGTACACCATTTCCGGCAGAGCGTTTGTCGGGGGCCTGAGCTTAACGTCAGATATTTGATGAGCAACCCAACCCACAAGTTAAGCACCCATTCTATCGGCGCCCGAAAGGGCAAAGAAAAAATAGTGGCTGTCACGGCCTATGATTTCACGTTTGCGAAGCTTGTGGACCCGCTGGCAGATCTTGTGCTTGTCGGAGACTCGCTCGGGATGGTGGTGCAAGGGCGCTCCACCACGCTCGGCGTGACCTTAGACGAAATGGTTTATCACACGAAAGCAGTGGCCCGCGGCCTGAAGCGCGCCCACTTAGTCGCCGACCTGCCCTTTGGTTCTTATCAGCCGAGCGTGCGAGATGCGATCCAGAGTGCGTCTCGCCTGCTTGCCGAAGGCGAAGCTGAAGCCGTCAAACTCGAGGGCGGGGAAGCGATGGCCGAAACCGTCCGCGCGCTTGTGTCCATCGGCATTCCGGTCATGGGGCACATTGGCCTAACGCCGCAAAGCGTGCATAGCTTCGGGGGCTTTAAAGTCCAAGGAAAGACAGATCTCGCCCAGAAACAAATCTTGCGCGACGCGCTTGCGCTGGAAGCCGCGGGTGCTTACTCGCTCGTTCTTGAAGCAGTCCCCGCCGAACTCGCCGATGAAGTCACCCGCACTCTCCGCATACCAACCATTGGCATTGGTGCCGGCCCAAAGTGCGACGGCCAAATACTCGTGCTCACTGACCTTTTAGGCCTGAACCCGGATTTCAAACCTCGCTTCGTTAAAAACTTTGCCCCTCTGGCCTCTTTAGTCACCGAAGCAGTGGGAGAGTACGCCAAACAAGTCCGAGGCGGAAATTTCCCCGAGCCGGAGCATTGCTTCTAAAATGTTAGTCTTGCATTCACCGCAAGTGGTCCAAGAAATGACGCTACGCTGGAGACGGGACGCTAAAAGCGCGTTTGTCCCGACGATGGGATGCCTGCACGCGGGCCATTTGAAGCTCGTGGAAACCGCCCGCCGTTTTGGGCAGAAAACCATTGTCAGCATA
>JANPJT010000039.1:0-5242 GCA_031425635.1 Pseudomonadota bacterium | reverse complement strand
GCGATTCTCGCCGGCGGGCGGCATGTGGAGCTGAGTCTTTCCGAGGGAAGCGTCTCTTTGTCGATGCTAAAAGCGATTTCCCCCCGCTTCAGTTCGAGCTGGGTTTTGGAGGATTCGATCCTGAAAGGCAAAGCCCAAACCACCGGCTGGGAAATGGACGGTTTTGGATTGGGGAAAGTCGAACTTGCCACCAGGTTTGAAAACTCTGCCTGGCAGTTGGAAGTGGAGTTGAAAGGGGCCGGGGACGTTTCTCCGAAACCCCAGTGGAAGCCTGTCGGCGTTCACTGGAAAGGCGGAGGAGTACTGCCGCTCCTTAAGGGGCAAGGCGAAGTCCTGGACTCCGACGGGGAGAAAATAATCGGATTTTCGGCAGAGTCGGATCTCTCTAAGCCTGAAGTGAGCGTGTCGGTCGACGAGCGCTGGGTTTTTCCGAGCCAGCCGTTGAGCCGGTACGGAGAGCCTTTGGCTAAATCGAAATTGACTGAGGGCGCGCTAGAAATGCAAGTGCGAGCTTTAGCAACTGCCGGGAAGCCTCTCGTTTCGAGCGGGCGACTGCGTTTCACAGAAGTCGGCGGAAACCTGGAGGGCGTGCCCTTTCGCAAACTGAACTTAGACACGCAGGCCGTTTCGCTTTTCCCTTTGACGCTCGCCAAAGCCGCCACCGTTCGAGTTGCCGAGTTTGGTATCGCAGCGCCACTCACCAATCTGCAGGTCCAGCTCGAGCCCGCAGGAAAAGGCATCACGAAAGTGCGGGTGGACGGCGACTGGGCGAAAGGGAAGCTCAGTTCGGAGAAAGGTTCCCTGAATGCATTGGCCCCGTCCTTTTTTGTGGCCTTGGCGCTAAAAGAGGTCGACCTAGACACTGTGCTCCAAGCGTTTGAAATGGAGAACTTGAAAG
The DNA here is from genome assembly GCA_031425635.1 of Pseudomonadota bacterium. Lineage (GTDB taxonomy): Bacteria > Bdellovibrionota > FAC87 > UBA2466 > UBA2466 > JAIEOG01. The sequence goes on along the minus strand of JANPJT010000039.1, from coordinate 4,344 downwards.
GCCAAGGCACTTTGGAGGGGGAGCTTCCTTTGGACTTCCGGGGTGACGGCCTTTTTATCAAGGGTGGCACCCTTTTTTCCTCCGGCGAAGGCGGCTGGATCCGCTACCAGACGCCCCTTGGGGCAACAGGCTCGGTGGACTACTTGGATCAGCTGGAAAGCTTGTTAGCGCAGGGGCAGCAAGCGCTTGCGTTTAAAGCGCTCGACGATTTTCACTTTACTCGCTTGCAAGCAGACGTGAACCGAACCCCCCAAACAGGGTTGGACGCGGTGTTGAAACTCGCAGGGCGTAATCCGGAGCTTGGAAAAGGGCAGCCAATAGAGTTTAATATTCGATTGAAGGGGCAACTTGAATCGGCCGTCAAACGGTCCTTATTCAAGGCGTCAATGGACCCGGAAGCTTACGCAAAGGAATGGGAGAAACGATGAAGTCGTTTTGGTGTCTTGTGGCTGCAGTGGCGCTTCTGTCGTCTTGTGTTTTACGTCACCGAATTGAGCCGTCGGAAAAACCTCTGGTCATCGATCTCAACGTGAAAATCGATCACGAAATCCGGGTAAAGATCAAAGATCAGAACCAGGATCTTCTGAACTTAGAAGAAGAAGTCCTCAAAAAAGCAAAAAAGAAAAATAAGTAGGAGAACCCATGAAAAACACTTTGATCGTCTTGGCGCTTTTTTGCTTTTCGGCCTCGGCCGACCTGAATTCGATGGCCGCTCGAGTAGGCCGGCTCGTGGAACTTAAGGAAAAAGGGTTGATTGGAGAAACTCCGAACGGCCTTGTGGCCGTGGTGAAAGACGGTGAAGACGCCGCCAGCGTGGTTGCCGCCGAAAATGCCGATCGACGAGAAATCTATGAGAGCCGCGCAAAGGCCGCCGGCACCTCGCTGGACGCTTTTATGAAAGTCATGGGCGAAGCGAGGCAGAGCAAAGAACCCAAAGGCCGCTTTATCCAAAAAGACGGCGGCGGCTGGTCAGCTAAGTAATTTTTTTAGGGCTGGTCTCCGGCATAAACTAACCCTTCCCAGGCTTTGCTTTCCCGTGGTACCCGGTCGGTTATGATACGGTGCCTAGGGATACAAGGTCTCGCCATTATTGATCGACTCCAAATTGAATTCGAGCCAGGTTTCAATGTCATTACGGGGGAAACCGGGGCCGGTAAATCCATCCTTATCCGAGCGCTGAACTTCCTGACGGGCGCCAAAGTATCGACCGAAGTCATTCGAAGCGGCTGGGATATGGCTCAAGTGAGCGCAGAGTTTACTTTGCCCAAAGGCCACCAAGCTCTTCCTGTGCTGGCGGGCTTGGGGATTTTGCCTCAGGAGAATGGCAATCAGCTGAGTTTAGTATTGCGGCGCCAATTGAACCTCAAGGGGCGCTCGCAGGCGTGGGTAAACGACGTGCTGGTGGCGCTGCCTTCGTTGCGGACTTTAGGTGGACAGCTTGTCGACGTGTTTGCGCAGCACGAGAACCAGCGGCTTCTCGATCCGAATGATCACACAGACTATGTCGATAATTTTTTGGATCAGCCGAGCCTCCGGGAATCCGTCCGGATGTTGGGGCGAAAGTGCCAGGAATCGGTCGCGTCCATTTCGGAAAGGTTGAAGAGCTGCGAAGAGAAGCAAAGGCAAAGCGATTACTTGGCGTTTCGATTGGAAGAACTGAAGCGTTTTGCCCCGTCGGTGGAAGATTTTACGAACGTCCAAGAAGTGTGCGGCCGAGTGGAGCGGATGCGTAAAGCGCTTGACCCGCTGAAAGCGGCGTTTGCGCTCCTCGAAGGCGGGGACGGGGGCGAGTCGCCCTCCCATATTGCGCGAGAAGCGGCGAAATGTTTGGGATCCGCCGATAACGCGCTTGCTTCCCGAGTCATGGAGTGCGCAAGAGAACTAGAAGATGTGGGTTTTGAGCTGGGGCGTTTGCTCTCGTCCATGGATGTGGATGAAGAAGAGCTCGAAAACTCCCAGACCCGGCTTTTTGGCTACCAGGATCTGTTTCGAAAAACGGCAGTACGCGATGCGGAAGCGCTCGTTTTGCAGAAGGAGAGCTTAGAAGCAGAACTGCGCCTTCTCACTAATGTAGAAGAAGATTTAGAGAGCCAGCTTGGCGCGTTGCTGCTTCTGTCCGACGACCTATCTCGCCAGTGCGAACGCCTCACGGTGAGCAGGCTGCAGGCAGCTGTCATTATCAAAGAAGACGTCGAAACCGAGCTAGCAGATTTGCACATGCCGGGTTCCATTTTTCAGGCGGAGTTCGAGCCCGTCGAGAAAGATCTCCCAGCACTCGACTTCTCGGCGTTTAGCCCGAAACTCGCGAAGCTTTGGTCGGAATGCGCCAAAGGCCTCGGAAAGTGTTCGCCTCAAGGGAGCGAAACAGCCCAGTTTTTTCTTTCCGCAAACCCCGGGGAGCCGCCGCTGCCCTTGTCTAAAGTAGCCAGTGGCGGCGAGCTGTCGCGGATCATGCTGGCGCTCAAAAAAGCGCTCGCCGCAGACGCGGAAACCTGTGTCCTTGTTTTTGACGAGATTGATTCCGGAATTTCGGGCCGAGTGGCAGACGTCGTGGGGCGCAAAATGCGGGAGCTTGCTTCAGGTTTTCAAGTCCTTTGCATTTCGCACTTGCCCCAGGTCGCTGTCTACGCAGACGCCCACTTTTTAGTCACTAAAGTCGGCAAAGGGCAACGCACGGAATCGTCGATCATTCCTTTGAGCAAAGAAGAGAGCGCGAAGGAAATTGCGCGCCTGCTGTCGGGGAGTGAAGTGTCGGGATCGAGCCTCGACAATGCCATGAACCTGATTGTGGCAGCTAAAGGGCTGAAAAAGAAAAAGCGCGCTACCGAAATCCGACAATGAGTTCTTTTTCCGCCCACTGACTAAACCATTTTTGGATTTGAACCTCCGTCACGCGGGCCCTTTGAGCGGCGAGCACTAGCTTGTCGGTCCGCATGCCTTGTTCCAGAAGCAAAAGAAGTTCCCACTGCCTCGGCCGAAAACGCTGTACTTGTATCCCCGACTGGTTGCGAAAAACGCCTAGGCGAACCGCTTCGCGGAACGCGAGCTGCCCCTTGGGGTAGAGGAGTTTGTCGACCGGCCATTCGCTAGTAAGGCAGACTAAGCTGGGGTTTAAAACCAACGTTGTCTCCAGCACAGGGTGCTGACTCAGCTCAGTAAAGGGCCGAACGTTCGCATCGGGCTCGGAGTCGGCAAACTTAGCTCGGACCATCGCCCATTCTAAGTAGGCAAGGGCCGGTAGGAATTGCGGGTCTTCCGGGTGCTGGACATCGTCCAGAAACTCCGGAAAGTGGCGGCTCACTTCGGCAAGCGATCGGTACCGGGAGGGGTAGGCCGTTAGAAAGGGGCGGACAATCGAGTCAAAGGAATCTTCGCCTATCCAGCGCACGATCGCAGGGAAGTCTTCTTTGAGCGAGTCTCCAATGCGGGCGCTATAAGCGTAATGGTAAACTCCCATCCCCCTCAAAAAGTGGGGAGCGGCCGAGAGCGATGGAGACCGATCCGTAGGCAAGGGCTTTGTGAGCCAATCGCTAAAGCGTTGCTGGAGTTCCAAGAGATTCGGCATGGCCTTCTTTCTGGCACAAGGTTCTGGCCTTGGTCACTTCGGCTTCTAAAATGCGCCACTCGGGGATGTTGTCGTCGCGTTCAATCATCGTGGCTACCGGGCCCCACTGCTTTACCGCCATTCGGTAAAGCTCCCAAACCGCATCGCATACTGGCTCGTCGTGGGTATCGATTAAGATATCGCCTTTGTCTCGGTGGCCCGCCAAATGGATTTGCGCGACGGAGTCCCAGGGGAGAGCCGACAAGTATTCCCACGCGTCGGTGCCGTGGTTTTGGCTGCTCACAAAGACGTTGTTGATATCAAGCAAAAGGCCGCAGTCCGTTCGCGCAACCAGCTCCTTTAGAAAGATGGCTTCCGACATCGTGCTATTTTCGAAAGTGATGTAGCTCGAAACATTTTCAATCAACATGGGCCGGCCGAGAAAATCTTGGGCTTGGATAAGTCGAGAGGTAACGTGATCAAGAGCCTCTTCGGTATAAGGCAGAGGCAACAGGTCATGGTGGTTTGCACCATGGACGCCCGTCCAGCACAAGTGATCGGAAAACCAAGTAGCGTCCAGGCGTTTGAACAGCGACTTGATCTTTTTCAGGTGCTCCAGATCCAAAGGGTCAGTCGAGCCCAACGAAAGTGAAACTCCGTGCAAAACAACCGGGTAATTAGCTCGGATCTTTTCCAAAGTGCGCAGCGATCGGGGGGCGGTACCGTCTGACCACGGTAAATACGTTTCAGCAATCGCTTCGAACCAGTCAATGCTGCGGGGTGTTGATTCTAAGATGTCT
>JANPJT010000038.1:0-29531 GCA_031425635.1 Pseudomonadota bacterium | reverse complement strand
CGGGTCGGTAGAGTAGGGCTCGGTCCCGCCGTCGCATAACGGTAGCTATGCCATTCCGAGACGCTGCGGAATCTAGCGGTTAAAACTCCTACTCTTAAATCACACGCCTCGAAACGCAGATCAAGATTTTGGGACAGTAGTGGCGGAGTCTGCGCATAATGGTGCTTTGTATTTAGCTTTCTTGCAGCACCACCCTCACGCGCGGGGCCAATCTTTTGAACTGGATTTCGAAACGTTTCACCGAGCGACAACTCGGAGAGATTTCCATTTACGGCGGGTGGGTTTGCTGGCCATAATTCCCCATCGCCACTCGGAGAATCGACGTTACAAAATTGTTCCAAAGTAGAAGTGAATTGTTATTAGTTTCGGGGTTCGATCGGAGCCGGAGGCACCGCGAAGCAGGCTTTGTTTACAACAGCGAGAACGACCATTTTGTCTGCCCCGCTGGGGCCTTTTCGTATGCGGAGTCCCAGCCGCCCCAGGCCCGTTTCGGGATGAGCACAGTTTAACTATCTACTTTCCATGTATCTCTTCCAGAAGGTCGAAACCCATCTTCCTCGTTTGTTCTTGTTTAAGTCCCTCGGCGCTCAAAAGTGCGGACTCAAAATTTCCAATCAGATTTGGAGCTGGCTGATCAAGAGCACAAAGCAATGTACAAGCCGCAGCTGCTTCAGCGCACATGAGTGGCGAGTTGCCACGGATTTCAGCGTAGACCGAATTTACAGTGTTGTAGGCGTCGATGAGAATCTGAGTATCGGACTGGGTCTCCACAAATTTCTCAAATTTTCGAAGGGCCCTTCTGAGACGGACATCCTTGAGCAGATACTCGAGTCGATGACAGCAAGCGAGGCCAAACCGCCGATAGTCTGCCAGGCTAAGTGCTCGAACCGCGTCCCACAAATCTCGTTCTTCGGTCATGCCTTATTTCACCTTTGGAATTCAGCGTAACAGTGGGTTCGAAACTCGTCCACTCTGCCCCGCCATTTTCTTTCCAACTAGTTGAAATCAAACAAGTCAGAATTCGAATTATCCTTCTTGGGGGGCGTTGGGGGACAGCAGGGCATCAGAGAGCTTTCCGAATACCAAAATTCTCCGCAAAACCAAAAATCTCTAATGGCCTGTCGTACAGGCGTCACACAAACCCACGCATTTACAAACGAGGAAGTTTCTCCACAATTTTTTCCATGGTGGCTTTGCGGGGCGAGGAAAAGTCCTTTCGAAAAATAAGATAGATATCTGCTTCGGGGTCGGGAAGGATAGGCGCTATTACCGCTAGATTCTGTGACGAATCCGATCGACAGGGGCGAAATTATGTGACGACGGGGCCGAGCCCCACCCTACAGAACCGTGCGAAAGGGGGCCTGGGGCGGCTGGGACTCCGCATACGGAATGCGAAGAGCTGCATTTGCATCGTCCTTCGATCACTTATCCAAAGCGATGCCGCTGCGTGGGTTCTTGTATTCGTTGGCTTATTTGACTCGGCGTGTTAACATGCCCGAATGTCTGTGTTCTTCGCCGTTCTTCTCTCTGGCTTCGCCTCTTCCGTATGCGGAGTCCCAGCCGCCCCCAGGCCCGTTTCGGCCGGTCGGTAGAGTAGGGCTCGGCCCCGCCGTCGCATAAAAGTCGCTATGTCATTCGCAGAGGCTAGCCGAACCTAGCGGTTAAAACTCCTACTCTTGGTATCGAAGGGTCAAGAGCGGGTTGTCTTCGAGTTCTTCTTTTCGAACGTTGTAACGGGCGGTCGTGTTGATATTGGCGTGGCCCGCGAGTTCGGCAACCGATTCGATACGTGCACCGTTTTCAAGAAGGTTACTGATTACAGTCCGGCGAGAAGAATGCAGACTGCGGCCGGTATCAAGCTTAAGTCGTCGAAGAGTAGTTTTCAGCAGCTCACCTACGCTCTGCCGGCGCATAGGTTCTTCTTCACCACCCTCGCCTTTCACGCGGGTGAATAAGTAGTCCCCCTGCCCCTTTTGTCGGCGCTCTGTGAGCTCCATGAGAGTTTTGAGGAGTTTGGGATGTAGGGGCAGCGTTCGAATCTTATCGCCCTTCCCTCTAATGGCGACGACCTTCAAATTCCCCCTATCCTCGATGTCGGAAACTCGGACGGCCAGCGCCTCACTGATTCGGCAACCGGTATAGAGCAAAAACGACAGGACCGCTTTCGTGTTGAGTCGCTGCAGCGTGGTCCCATCGTGGGAATCTAAAATCCGGTTCACTTCCTCATCGGAAAACCCAAGCCGGGGCCGGCGCGCGATACTCTGTGGCCGCTTCACCCCTTCGACTGGGTTGATGTCGACGATTCGCGCTACTTGCAGTTCGGTAAAAAGCGAGGACAACGCCGACATCTTTCTGTTGATGGAAGTCGGCGAGTATTTCTCACGAAGGTAGTCGCGGTGCGCGATGACGTGGGTCTTGGTGATGTCTTTGGGGTGGGAGACGGGGCCAAAGTTCCGGGTGATGAAATTCCCAAAGTCCTTAAAATCCGACTCGTGCGCTTCGCGGGTCCGGTCGGATAAGAAATTCGACAAGTACTGCGTGATGACCGAGGCCAGCTTTTCGCTCTGTGCGGTGGCCGAGAGGTTTTGGGTGGCCTGCGTTACGGGGAGTTGGTCCGCTTGGTTTTCTTGGGACACCAGGTCGAAAGTCATGTTGCGCTCCGTGTTGTGAGTCTTTGAAATGGGGTTAGTGTCCCTCAATTGTCCCTGTCATAAAATATATTAGGGAATGTAAATGGAGGCGACGGGGGTGAAGATTCGGACAGACAAGAGGGGTGGTTTCTCGTTTGTGCGTAATGCGCCGCCTACTAATGGGGGAGCCAATTCAAGGGCTCCACAAACTGCCGCCCTCTGCTGAACCAATGCGAGTGACGGAAATACAGCTTCTACAAAATGCGCAAAAATGCGCAGCCCGCCTTCTCAGCGCCCCGCTCAATTGAAAAAGGAAACCCCGTAAGCTTGGATGGAGAACCACACGCCCTGCGTTGAGCTTGGATGGAGACTGACACCCTACCGTCGACACCCTACCGTCGCTTATTGCTCCTGGTTTAGATACAATGTAAAAAATCGCCACATAAATCGAAAGAATCCATGCGATTTTACACTTTGATCATATCTGCCGTGGCGGTTAGTGTCGGCCCCGCCGCGTGGGCGGCCGACAGCAAACCTCGCCCCCTCGTGGTGCACGAAGCCATCCCGGTGACATCCCCGGAGCTGCGCAAGCAAATTTGTAAAGCGGTGCTCGCGCACTTGGGGCAAAAGGGGAATACCCGCCGCTGGACCGTCGTCGCACGCACGGAAACGTATCCCCCGGGTGTGGACGCGAGGGGACTCGCCGGCGACCAACAGGCCGCCAGCCGAAAGCCCGGCGACATCAAAAGGGCTTTTGACGATGAAGCCCAGCGCGCTGTGGCCAAAGGGCTGCATCGGTCCTGGCTAGACCATGGCCACGCAGTTCAGCCGCTTAATGCCGAAAGCCCGTACCGACAAATGGATCGAGCCAGTTTTGGCGTGCAGATCGACGGCAAGGAATACCCTGCCACTTTCCATAAAAAAGACGGCGAATGGGTTTGGACCGTAGGCAAACCTATCGCCATCGAACCTGCGCTCACCAATGCCCGGGAAGTAAGTCAGGGCGTGGAGAAGATCACGCCCAAGGAACTGGGCTCCACCATCCCTTCCCCCATCCAGAAGCGCATGGATGCGTTCGACCTTAGTGCCGAGTTAACAGGCCTGCTGCACCATAAGCAATTTCTCGAGCTTTTCTATGGCGAAGCCATCGGTCGACTCGGCTTTGAACCAGGGCCCCAAGAGTATTACTTAGTCAAAGATGCCGACGGAAAAACCATCGGCTACATGAAAACTTTCGATCTGACGATGCTCCAGCGCTCGTTCGGTGCGGTTAACGCGATCGACGGCGAAATCACGCCGGGCTCCGCAAAGGCCGAAGGCACCACGCATGATCGGTTTCGCCGGTACGCGCACTTTGATCTCAACGGAAATCGAGTGGATTCAGTCAACCCCGCGTCGCATGGTGTGCTGCAGGGGCGGCATGTAACAACCTACGTCGAGGGGAAAGCAACATACCACGTGGCTACAGAGGACTACCCGCAAACCGAAGCCATTGAATCAATCCAAGGGCACCCATTGAGAACACCGACGAAGCCGCAAGCGGGCATCTCCAGCGCGCCCGCAAGCGCAGTAAAACCAGGCCTCACTCCCGTCTTCAAACCTTACGAAGAAGCGCTCTCTGACATTCCCACCTACCGCCCCAATATTATGGTTTCGGCGGACGGCAAGTACGTGTTGTCTCCTGATGGTGGCGGATCTATTTACGACACGCAGACCGGAAAACTCTCCGGTAAGCTGGGTATCGACGACATTGCCAATGCCATTTTCTCCGATGACGGCAAGCTTGTGTATGCGGCCACAACATTTGGGGAAGTGCTTGTCGTGGACGCCGTTAAAGGCCGCGTGGTGAAACGCATTCCCTTAGAAGATCGGTTTCGCAATCGAGTGCACGGCGTGGTTACCGATATAAAGCGTCTAGAAAATGGAAATTTGTTGATCGATACAGGAGGAAGATTCGATAACGTAGTCTACAACGTGAATCCACGCACGGGCAACGCAAAACCCGTAGTGGAAAGCCGTCGCGCTCTCGCCTCACAAAAAGTGGCATCCGACCCGAAGCTGAAGCTACCGGAGCGAGTGCGCGATCCCAACCATCCCGAACCCACTGGCTACTTCGAGCGTTATCAATGGAGCGATTACGAAAGCATCTCCAAAGGGGTATCGTACGTCGTGGCCCAGAGTTACGGTAACACCGACACCCATGTGTACCGTGCTACCCCATCGGGTCACACGGAAGTGGTGTTTCCCGGCAAGTCCGTTGCATTCGATGATTTTAAATTCATTCCCAAAACCGACCTTTTTGTTACCGCCAAGAAGGGCGTGCTGACGGTTTGGAATCTGTCAGGCTCTGCGGCGGAAATGGTGCAGTCCTTCAACTTACCCGATAAGGTCAAACCGGTGGAACTGCACGTATCTAGAGACGGAAGCACGGTCGTCTACCGTGATGCGGTGGGAGCTGTTGGATCGGTGAGGTTGAGGTAAATCAACCACACCAATTGTTCTGTATCGGTATAGGGAGTCCCCGCCGCCCCCGGGCCCTTTCTGCCCGTTCAGTACGGTTGGGAGCTACGCGCGGGACGCATAACGGTGGCTACGTGTTTCGGGTTTTCTACTGAACATGGCGCGATACCTGCCCCGCTCAAATTTCGCTTTGCGAAATAGAGATCTTAATTTTGGGATTCGAAATCAGAAAGACATCGTGCGCGATATGCCAAACGCTGAAGATTTAACGAGGGAAGATCTCGTTTAAAGATTTTCAACTTCCTTCACTGCCGCATTGAACTTCTGTTCGGAAATAGGTTCAAAGATCTCGCTCTCCTTATTGAAAATATCCATCAAAGCAAGGCGATTTTTTTCGAGGGGCTAAAGGTGCCCGTCCGCTTTACGGCCGAAAAAACCCCGGGTGCGCACTGCCTACCTATTCGGCCGGAAAGTCGATGGGCACCGCTCTCTTCTCCGCTCTCTCTAGATCCCATGAGGGTTCGGGAAATACGGCTTTTACAAAATGCGCAAAAATGCGCAGCCCGCCTTCTCAGCGCTCCGCTTAATTGAAGAAGGAAATCCCTTCAAAACGTGCCAGATCGTTTAGCCGAACCCGGTGAGAAGTAATCAAATCTTCGGGAGCTTCGTGCGGGAGGAACCACCCCACTTCCGAAACTTCTTCGTTCGGCACCACTTCTTCGGAAGGTTTCTCAAAAACGAATACAGCGGCCACAAACTGGCCCCATCCCCCGGCAGCTCTCGGGTGCGGGACCGTATTGGTGATCGGATCGGAATAAATCCCGAGCAGAGCCCCTCCCCGAACCACTAGCCCCACTTCTTCGCGTACTTCTCGGAGGCACCCCTCGTACCAAGTCTCGCCAGGATCCAAATGCCCCCCGGGCAAACACCAGAGCCCAGGCTCGCGCACGATGGCTGAGCGCCGAGTCAAAAGGACCCTGCCAGCCGTGTCTCGAATGGCTGCATTGACCGCAGGGAACAGCGTGACCTGGGAAGCATTCGGTAATTTCATCCCTGGGGACTACCACTTCGAAACTCGCACCGGCAAACCCGAAACGGCGCGCTCCGTCTCCCTCTCCCTCAGCGGCTCTGGAAGAAGCTTGAAGAAAGAAGCCCTTTTCCGTTAGAACGTCGGGCTTGTCCCGTAGCGCCCTCACTCGGACGAAGCACTTTACCCGGTGGGCGAGTTCGGCAGTGGACCCTTTAAGGAGCCCCATGTTTGAAGTTTTAAATCAAGACGGTTTTGCACGGCGCGGGCGCCTGCGTTTGGCCCACGGAGTAGTAGAAACGCCTACTTTCATGCCCGTCGGCACGATTGGCGCTGTGAAAACGGTGGCCCCTTGGGAGCTCGAGGCGCTCGGCGCCCAAATCATCCTCGGCAATACGTACCACCTCTATTTGCGCCCGGGCCTAGAGCTGCTCAACCAGTTCGGCGGGCTCCACTCCTTTATGGGTTGGAGTAAACCCCTCCTCACCGACAGCGGAGGTTTCCAAGTTTTTAGTTTAAACGCGCGACGAAAAGTGACGGATGAAGGCGTTGTCTTCCAGTCGCACTTAAATGGCGATCGGCTCTTTTTGACCCCCCAGCTTTCGGCCCAAATCCAGCAGGCAATCGGCTCCGACATCGCCATGCTTTTTGATGAGTGTGTGGCGTTGCCGAATAAGCCTGAAGTTGTCGAAGCCGCCGTGCACCGGAGTTTGCTCTGGGGAAAGAAATTTTTCGACGTCCCGAGGAAGCCAGGGCAAAACGTTTTTGGGATCGTGCAAGGTGGAACCTCGAAAGACCTTCGAGCTCTGAGCTTAGAAGGCACGCTTGCTTTACCCATTGATGGGCTCGCTATCGGGGGTTTAAGCGTAGGAGAGCCGCACACCGAAATGGTGGAAGTTTTGAGCGGTCTCGCGCCCAGCCTCCCCCCGACCCTTCCCCACTACCTGATGGGAGTGGGAACCCCCCGCGATCTCCTCGAAGCAATCCGCTGTGGAATCGACATGTTCGATTGCGTTTTACCGACGAGGAATGGACGCAACGGCGGGTTCATCACCACCGATGGGTGGATCAATATCCGGAACCAAGTCCACACCAAAGATCCAAACCCCATCGACCCAGAATGCACTTGCCCGTGTTGCACCAAATTCTCCCGCAGCTATTTGCGCCATCTCTTCATGACGAAAGAAATCCTCGGCTGCCGCCTTGCCACACTCCACAACCTCCACTATTATCACCGCTTTATGTCGGACATCCGGCAGGCTCTCGACAGTGGGACGTTCCCGGATTTGTATCGGGACTTGGCCCCCCGATTGCGCGCAGCTTTCCCTGACCGAGAAAGCGCACAGTAGAGGAGTAGTGAATGACCCATTGGACTGCGATTGGAATCGCTCTTATCGCACCCTTAACCGCTTCAGCGGAAGGTGCCCCGGCCCCGGCCCAAAGCTTCGTTCAGTTTGTGCCCTTGATCATGATGGGCGCGATTTTTTATTTTCTGGTGATTCGCCCGCAGCAAAAAAAACAAAAGCTGCACTCCCAGTTTCTCTCCGAGCTTAAAAAGGGAGACCGAGTCGTTACTAGCTCGGGAATCATTGGGACCATTAAAATTTTAAGCGATAAGCTGGTGACTTTAGAGATAGACGAAGGCGTCTGCATGAAACTCCTCCGAGCCCAAGTGGCCGAAGGCGCAAACAACTTAAAAGAAGAAACCAAGCCCAAGGCTTGATCGTTCGAAGGGAAAGCTCCAATGAAGGGCCTTACTTGGAGAGTCGTTACTGTCCTCTCCTCTGTGTTTTTCGGATTCTATTTACTTACCCCGAGCCTGCTAAAGTTCGGCTTTGGGAAAACCGTTTCTAAAGTCGCCAAAGCCGAAGACCCTTGGTACTTCGGCATCCTCCCGTCGGAGACTTTGAAACTGGGCCTTGACCTCCAGGGGGGGCTCCACCTCGTCGTCGGGATTGATTTTGAGGAAGTAAACCGCAACGCCGTGTTGAAAATGGCGGCTCAGCTAGGAGATCTCGCCGAGCAAGAAAAAGTAGCGGGGATCCAAGCCGAGGCGACGGCTCAGAACCAAATCCTGGTGAAGTTTGACTCGGAAGCGACTTGGAAGACTTTCGAAACCAAGATTTCCAGTTTCTTTGCTCAGAGCATTGACCCTGTCTCCCAAACCAGCTCCCAAGCGGTCCTCGCCCTCAGCGAAACTTATTCCAACCAGGTCCGGGCGCAAGCCGTCGAGCAATCTCTAGAAACTTTGAGAAACCGTATTGATGAATTTGGGATTGCGGAGCCAATTATCCAGCGACAAGGCGAGGAAAAAATCCTCATCCAGTTTCCCGGAGTTCAGGATGCAGTGCGCCTCAAAGAGATTATTTCCCGAACGGCCAAGCTTTCCTTCCAAGTGATGGAAGCAGGGCCTGAGTTGCGGGGCACGAAACCGAGCGAAGACGAGCTGAAAGCTTGGGTCGCGGAGTTCGAAAAAGAAACGGGGACAAAACCCGATCCTCTCCAACCGATTTCCGCATACTTGAGGAAACTCAATACCCACTTAGAAAAGAAACTTCCGAAAGGCACGAAAGTGTTTTTTCAGAAGAAAACGAACATCAATACTCGCGAAGCGGAGTACGAACCCTACCTTCTGCAAGAGCAAGCACTGGTTACCGGCGAAGATCTCCAGGATGCGTACTACTCTTACGATCCGAAAACAAACGACCCAATCGTCAACTTCCAGCTGACTCCGATGGGCGCCACGAAATTTGAAAAGGCCACAGGGGAAAACGTGGGCCGTTTGATGGCAATTGTCCTGGACAATAACGTCCACTCCGCCCCTCGCATTAAGCAAAAAATCGGCGGTGGCCGCGCGATGATCGAAATGAGTTCGGCAGGGCGCACCATGCAAGATGTGCAAAGCGACGCAAAAGACACCGCTTTAGTGCTCCGATCGGGCGCGCTGCCAGCGCGACTGATGTTCCTCGAAGAGAGGATCATCGGCCCCTCGCTTGGCGCGGACGCGATTCAAGCAGGAGTGCGCTCTTTCGTAGTGGGCCTAGCCGCAGTGTTCTTGTTCATGATGATCTACTACCGCGCTTCGGGCTTTGTGGCCTGCACCGCGCTGTCCCTCAATGCCCTTTTTGTCCTTGCGGTCATGGCGGCGTTTGAAGGCACTCTGACACTTCCGGGCCTTGCTGGACTCACGCTCACGCTCGGGATGGCAGTCGACGCCAACGTGCTTATTTTCGAGCACATCCGAGAGGAGCTTAAAAACGGCAAAAGCGTCAATTCTGCCATTGCTGAAGGCTTTAGCAGAGCGTGGTCGGCAATTCTTGATGGCAACCTGACCACCATTTTGGCGGGTCTCGTTCTCATCAGTTTCGGCTATGGGCCCATCCGAGGCTTTGCTGTGACGACTCTCATTGGACTCACTTGCTCCATGTACACTGCAGTATTCGTTACGCGAGTCGTTTTCGATTACTTCGTGGTTGCGCGTAACAAAAACCGGTTGAGCATTTAACGCGATGAAAGAAAAAATGAAATTCTTCGAACTTGTCCCTAACAACATGAACTTTGACTTCATCGGGAAGTTTAAACTCTTCGTCTTCATTTCGCTCCTTTCCGTCGTTGCGAGCGTGACTGGAATGGTGACTCGGGGTTTTAATTTCGGGATCGACTTCACGGGTGGAACGGTCGTTCAGGTGAAGTTTTCTTCCCCTCGAGCTATCGACGAAGTCCGAAAAACGATGGACGAGCTAGGAGCGAAAGAAGCCTCCGTCGTAGCCATGGATCAAACGGGCATTGAGTACATGATCACTGCCAGGTCCATCCAAGACACCAAAGAAAGAAACCTCCCCCAACAAATCGTCGACAAAATTGGGGCGGACAAAGTCACTATTTCTCAAGCCGATGTGGTGGGACCCAAAGTAGGCAGCGAGCTCAAAGCCTCTGCGATTCGGTCTTTGATCTACACCGTCATTTTGATCATGGTGTACATTTGGTTCCGCTTCGACTTCAAGTTTGCTCCAGGCGCCACCGTTGCCTTGGTGCACGATATGACAGTAGCGGCAGGCTATTATGTTTTAACTCAAAGAGAGTTCGATATTACGGCGATTGCAGCGCTTTTGACGATCGCAGGCTATAGCGTGAACGACACCATCGTGATTTACGATCGCGTGCGAGAAATGGTCAAAGTTGGGGGCGATAAGGTACCCTTGGCCCAGACCATTAACAAAGCCATTAACCTGACCTTATCGCGAACCGTCATCACTTCCGGCGCAACGTTCCTAACGATTATCCCCATCGCTATTTACTGTGAAGGCCCGATCCAGGACTTTGCAGAAACGATGCTGATCGGTATTTTTATCGGGACTTACTCCACGTACTACATTGCCGCCCCGATGACGATTTACGTCGAGAAGTTTTTGGCTTCGCGGGTCCCTAAAAATACTCGTCGCACAGCAAAGGTATAGGGATGTTTTGCAGGATTAACGAGCTGTCAAAGGCCGTAGGCCAAACGGTTACTTTACGCGGTTGGATCCAGGCAAAGCGTAGCTCCGGGAAGATCCAGTTCTTGATGCTCCGAGACGGGAGCGGGACCGTCCAAGTGGTCATTGTGAAAGCTCAAGTGGCCCCTGAAGTGTGGAGCGAATGCGATAAGTTGACCCAGGAAACCTCGCTGCACGTGACTGGAAAAGTGCGGGCGGACGCGCGCGCTAAAGGCGGCTTCGAAATCGACGGAGAATCACTGCAAATCCTCCAGGTCGCGGTGGATTTTCCGATAGGGCCCAAAGAGCACGGCCCGGATTTTTTGCTGAGCAATCGCCACCTTTGGCTACGGAGCTCGAAGCCTCACGCGATTTTGCGGATCCGAGACCGGTACATCAAAGCAGTCCGCGATTTCTTTGATCAAGACGGGTTCGTGTGTGTCGACACCCCCATTTTCACGCCGGCAGCTTGCGAAGGCACGACGACCCTCTTTGAAACGGAATATTTTGGAGACAAGGCCTATTTGTCTCAAAGCGGTCAACTCTATTCCGAAGCAGCCGCGATGGCTTTCGGAAAAGTGTACTGTTTCGGCCCTACCTTCCGCGCGGAGAAGAGTAAGACCCGCCGGCACCTGACCGAATTTTGGATGATCGAACCGGAAGTCGCTTTCAACGACCTCGAAGACAATATGAAGCTCGCTGAGCGGTTCCTGGAGTACACCGTCCAGTACGTCGTGGAACACTGCAAAGAGGAATTCGCGACGCTGGGCCGCGACCTTTCAAAGCTCGCCAACGTGCGGGCGCCGTTCCCTCGGATTAGCTACACTGACGCCGTCGCGATTTTAAACAAGAAGGGCATCGCCTTTGAGTGGGGCGGAGACTTTGGGGCTCCTGAGGAAACAGCCATCAGCGAGGAATTTGATAAACCCCTTTTCGTTCACCGTTTCCCTGCCAAAATCAAAGCTTTTTACATGAAGCCAGATCCCGAGAACCCCGAAGTCGCGCTAGGCGTCGACTGTTTGGCACCCGAAGGTTACGGGGAAATCATTGGGGGTGGCCAAAGGGAAGAAGACTTGGAAGCCTTGCGCGAACGCATTTTGGCGCACGGCCTCAAAGAAGAAACCTTCGACTGGTACATGGATTTACGAAAGTACGGGAGCGTTCCCCACGCGGGGTTTGGGCTAGGACTCGAACGCACGCTCTCTTGGATTTGCGGACTCGAGCACTTACGTGAAGCGGCCGCTTTCCCGCGGATGATGTACCGCATTCGGCCGTAACCCCCCCCCCTTCTCGAGCTGCTTTCTTCCCGCGTGCCCCCTTCCATCTCTCCGCTCATTCGCCCTATTGCTTAGCTCGCTAACGAGTGACAAAATACGGCTTGGGTTTGGTTCGTCGCTGCGGCGCGCTACTTGGGGGTTCGGCAATGGGGTTACTAAGGGCTTGTGGTTTACTTCTTGTGGCAGGTTTCGCCTGGGGAGAAACTCCCGTATTCGACTGGAAAAAGGGGCCCCTCGATTTAGGCCTCCAAAACGAAAATGCCGCGTGGTCCTACTCCTTGACCGACGTTTTGATTAACCCTGCCAAGCTGCCCACTCGCTTTGAAGCGCGCGGTTTGCCTTCCTGGATGCAACTGGACGGCGCGACCGGCGTCCTTTCTGGAACCCCCACGCGGGCTTCGGTGGGAACCTACGACGGAGTAGAACTCATTGCGGTCAGCGGCAACCTGAGTGTCGTGGTGTCAGCGAAAGGGGAAGTCCTAGTAAGACTGCAAGCCCCCCGGTGGAAAACCCCTGAAATCGAGTTGCCTGTGGCTCGGGAAGGGTACCCGTACCAAGAGACGCTCATGAACCACGTCTTCAACCCTGAACGTACGGCCCTTCAGTTTGAAACGATTGCGGCGAGTCCGCCCCCTAAATGGCTTGGCCTCGGCAAAACAACGGGAGCTCTCTTTGGCACTCCGAGCGAGACGTCCGCAGGCGAGCTAAGAATGCGTGTGAAACTAACGGGGGTCATCGCCGGGCAAAAGTATGAGGACACCACGCTTGTACGCCTTAAAATCGTCGCCGAAAATAGGGCCCCGCAGTGGAAAACAGCGCTCCTTCTTTTTCCGGGAGCGCTGAGCGAAAAGACCTACGAACAGAACCTGGAATCGGCGGTAACGGACTCGGACGGTGACGCCATTACCTATAAAATCCTTTCTGGCCCTGCATGGCTCAAAGTGTCGGCTACAGGCGAACTCGCGGGAAAGCCGGGAAATGCCGACGGCGGAAGAAACGAATGGGTGGTCGAAGCTTCCGACCCTTTTGGCGCGCGAAGCACGGCGACCCTTCGGATCCTCGTTTCAAAAACCAATGAAGCGCCTCGCTGGCAGGCCCCTACCCTCACTCTTCCAAATGCCCGCGAGGGGCAGGAGTACCAAGCGGATGTCGGGCAATTTGCGAGGGACAGCGACGGAGACCCGCTGAGTTTCCAACTCCTTTCAGGACCGGACTGGATCCAAGTCGGTGCAGCCGGCGGGGTACTAGGAAAGCCAGAACGAGATTCCGTGGGCCCCGTGAAAATTCGTGTGCGAGCCGATGACGGCAAAGGGGGCAATGCCACGGCTGAGTTTTCCTTTTTTGTCGAGCTTACCCAGAAGCCCCCGACTTGGATCTTGAACCCCATCCGAAGCCGCACGGAAGAAGGGGCGGCGTACTCCCTCGATTTGAACCCCTACGTGCGAGCTTCCGAACCGGGCGCACTTTCTTTTTCTGTCGTCCAAACGGCCGGTTGGGGGGTTCTCTCTCCCCAAGGCGTGTTCTCCGGACGACCGGACGCCAAATTCAAAGGGCGCAATCAGTTCCAGTTCCGAGCCGTTCATGCGAGCGGCTTGGGCGCCACGGTCTCGGTCGTGGTCGAAGTCGACGAAGTAAACCGCAAGCCGGTTTGGACAGTAGGCGCTTTGCCAAAGGCCACGGAAGGCGTCCCCTACCAAACTTCAGTCGCTCAGTTTGCGTCCGATAGCGACAAGCTTGTTTTTTCAAAAGTAGGCGAAAAACCCCTCTGGATTTCGGTTTCGGCAGAAGGCCTGGTAGCAGGAACACCTTTAAGAAAAGACGTTGGAAAAACTTCCTTCCGGGCGCGGGCTACCGATACAAGCGGCGAAATCTCGGAAGCGGAAATCACTCTGGATGTTTCCGGCACCAACACGGCACCGCGGTGGCGGCAGAAGTCGATCGTGCTAGGCGACACTCTCGAGCAAACTCCTTTTAGTTTGAACCTCGCCTTGTACTCGGCCGATGAAGAATCGGACGCGCTGAGCTTTGCGCTGGTCAGCGGGCCTTCTTGGCTTACCGTGAGCCCGTCGGGGCTTGTCAGTGGAGTGCCCGATAGAAAAGATGTGGGCCCCTACAAAGCTGTCTTTCGGGTGAAAGACGCCCTGAGCAGCAGCGACGTGGAGGCGGAAGGTATCGTCCGCCAAAGGAATACCCCGCCCACTTTTAAAAAGGAGTGGCCGCTTTTCCAAGTAAAAGAGCGACAAAAACTCGAAGGGAACCTTGCCGAAAGCCTTTCCGATGCGGAAAGCGACTCGCTGAGTTTTCTGCTGCAGAAAGTGGTGCCCTGGCTCAAGCTCGACGAAAAAGGGACTTTCACGGCCACACCGTCGCGTGCCGAACGAGGGGTTCAAACGATTGCTGTCAGCGTAGACGATGGCAAAGACGCGGTCGTCGGGGCTCTGCGAATAGAAGTCACAGCCGCACCCAGGCCTCCCGTGTGGCTCGTCAACCCCATCAAGCGGCTCGCACGAACCAATGACATTCTCAAAGGTTCGCTCCGCGCCCAAGTCCAGGAGCTGGACGGTTTGGAGCTCACCTTCACGAAAAAATCAGGCCCGAGTTGGCTTTCCCTTTCGAATGATGGGAACTTCGAGCTTCGACCTACGAGCTCAGACGCAGGCACAAGCCGATTTGAAATCACGGCATGCAATGAAGACGGAGCTTGTTCTGATGGAGCGTTAGAGGTCGACGTATTGCGCGGCGTTCATAGTCAGCAGTTTAGTCTCAACGATCAAAGCTCCAAAGCAAAAGCAGACTTAGTGTTTTTGCTCGATCCTTCCGCCGCTTCCAAAACGCTCGTCGACTCGGTGAAAGGGGCTTTCGGCACCCTGTCGGCTTTACTCACTAAAGCCAACGTAGAGTACCGGTGCACCGAGTCTTTTTCCAACGTTTCGGAATCGGTTCCGGACGGCGTCCAGTCCGCTCTTTGGAATTTGTATTTGCTGGTTTCAGGAGACACCAAGCGGGTGCCTCCTGTTTTTAGTCCAGAAGCCACCGCGGAAGCGATGATCGTTGCTCGGTACCAAGACAGTTTCTACCACTTTACCGACAGCCGTGCGAAACACCGAGGCATTGAAGCAGCCGCGTACGAAAAGCAAATTCAAAATAGCTTTGCAAGCCGCAGCCGGCTCTGGCGAGTGAGCGCCATTACTCCCTCCTGCCCCGGGGTGCTCACCCCACCCGGAGAGGCCCGAAAAAGCTTGGGCGAAGGTTACTACGCAAAGCTAGTGCAGGGAACGGGGGGACTACTCCTCGATCAGAAATGCACGCTCCTTCCAAAAGAATGGATGACGACGTGGGCAAGTACGGTTGCATTCCACGCCCACCTTAACCGCCGCAGAGTGTTCAAGCTGGAAGAGACTCCGTTAGACTCCAGCCGAATCGATGTGAGCGTCGGCGGTGTCAGCCTCGCACGGGACGCCTGGAGCGTGGACGCGGAAGGCAAAGCCCTCCAAATCGACTGGAGCAAAGTCGATCGCAGGAATTTGAGCGCACAAGACAAGATCGAGGTTCGGTACCCTGCGGCAGTCGAATAAACTCAGTCGAACCACAGGAGTCTTGAAATGAAAAAACGCTGGTCTCGAATGGGTTTCCTGCTGGTTCTTTTGATGGCTCTCTCGCCGGCGTGGGGCGAACCGCCGAATGCGACTGAGGAAGCCCTTCGAAACACTCTCGAGGTGCTTAACTCGCCGTCGCAGCGCGGGGAGATCATTAGCAAAGATCCGGCGGCAAAAAAGGCCGATGCTCAAGCTGAAGCTTTAGTCGGGACTGGCGAAAACAAGGACAAGCTCTACGCTTTGGCCGGTAAGCTGATGGAGTCTCTCTCCAAAAAGGCCGGCGGGGACCCTGAAAAAATGGCAAAGATTCTAGAAGAAGCGCAGCGCAACCCGGCTGCTTTTGCAGAAGGGTTTTCTGCAGAAGAACGCAAACTGCTGAAAGAAATCGCCGAAGGATCGGAGCGGTCCGGCACACCAAAGTTGGTCCCCTAGCGGCGGGCTTGGAGCCAGTTGAGGGTTGATCTCGCTGCGGAGAACATGCTACCGCTGACCACATGAGCAAACTCGCGGCCCTCGCTCCAATCGCCTTTCTCATTGCAGCAAACGTCTGCCTAGCAGGCGATAAGTTCGTCGTGCTCCACCGCTGCGCCGACGGCCTGTGGGAAGCCTCCGCGTGGCCCCCCCTTTCGGGAAACGAAGCCGGCGGAGCCCCTCTCGTTGCTGCGGTTCAGGGGAAAGCGCTCGCGCTGGTAAGTGGGCCCAACGAGATTGAGCTTTGGTCGCTTTCCAGCGGCAATCTTTTCCAGCGCATCCAAGCTCGGGCCGAGCACTTAGCGTTGCACCCCACCTTGCCCATCGTTGCAATGGCAGAGGGAAACGTGGTCACTCTTTGGTGCCGAGAGAAAAAACGGGGGGACTACCTGCCCCACACGGCGACTGCGGTTGGCAAAGTGACTTGGCTAGGTTTCACCCCCGGCGGCGCTCCAGTGGTGGGGACAGAAGATGGGCACGTTGAAGTATTTCACTTATCCGGAACCCACACGGAAAAACACACTCCGGTACGCACGGAGATTGAGGTCAACGGCAAGATAGTCACTTTCCACGATGAAGTGGATGATTCTTTTTCAACAGTGCAGTTTGGTTCGTTACGGGCTTTCCCCCTTTTTAAAGGCCCCGTCCTTGGAGTGGCCAAATCAAACGCCCACGGTTTCTGGGCGGCATTTTCCGAAAGGGGAATTTCGGTGTGGCAGTGGAAAGGGTCTGGACCGGCTCTCGATACCAAGCATATCGTCCCTTCGGAAGCTAACGAGGCAGTAACTTCGTTTGGTTTTAGCGGGAATGGCGAAACTTTAGCCTATGGAACAACAAAAGGGAAAGTCGTCCTGTGGGACGGGCTGCGGCGCGTGGCGTTTGGTGAAGCAGCTTTTGCGAATGAGGCAGTGCTGGGACTCCAGCTTGACGAGGAGGGGCGGCACCTGCTGGTCTCACAAGCCGGCAAAAACCATTTTTGCGAAATCACGCACAGTACGGAAAAGACTTCGGTAAGAACGCTTTTCACCACCGAGCAAAGTAACCACGTTTTAAATGGCCCAGTCCTCGGAGCCCGTCGGGACTTACTCTAAACTAGGGTGCTTTTACCAGCCCCGAGTGAGTGGCTAGGCTCCCCGCGGAACCGGGAATATCGGTAGGCGCGGACCACCCCAGAGGCGCGACAGCGAGCGCTTGGTTCAAAGTGTCCGGGAAAATCGCCGCAGTCTTCTTCTTTTCTTCCACTATTTTCTTCAGCTTTTCACTGAGCTCATTAACGATATCGGGAATGATTGTCATCTCGATCTGATCCAAAGCCCCTTCATCGGCGATATCCGGGTACAAATTGGCGATGGTCTCGCGCAGAATCAGGGTAATATTTCGTTTTACTGTGGTGTCTCGCTTAGCCTGGTCATCCGTGTACAGGTTCGCAATCACCGTGTTCGCCGTTGTCCAAGTGCTATTTTTTAGAACCTTTTTCATCGCTTCGTCGAAACTTGCGCCAATCCTTTGAAGCTCTGCCTCTTTATCCAAAAGCGCTTTCGCTGTGCGCTCTTCCAAAGCCTGTTTCTTGCCGCTAGTCTCCGAACGGAAGTTGAACCTAGATTTTAAACGCTCCTCAATCTTTGGCTCTTGGGTGAAAATCGCTTCAATGGCTGCCGTATTGAAAGGGGCCAACCGGTTGAGCCCTTTCTTTTCTTCATCCAGTTGGGCAGCGATATCGAGGAGCCGGTTCTCAGCAATCTTATCATTTCGCTTCGATCGCGCTTTAGCCTCTAGGAAGGAAATCCCATGGCGGAACTGAAAAGACTTATCAAACACATAGTAAGTGAGTCCAGCAGCTCCCAGCATCTTCAAATTATAAATTTGATCGTTGTAGGCATTCTTTCTTAGCAATTTTTTTGCGTCAATTTTTGTGGCAAGGCGCCCAAGGTCGAGTTGACAGTTGTCCCACACCCGCTGTGGGACACTCCGCCTGTCTACGGCATCCGCACGCTGCGAAGGGTTTTCCGGAACCAAGACAAAGTGGTTCGTAGGCCGACCGTGCTCCGTCTCGCGAAAAGCGATTCGCTGGAGGGGTTTCTCCCCTGGCTCTAGCCCCTGGTTGTATGCCACTACTTGTTGGTTATGCACATCCACGAAGTGCTGCACGGCTTTAGCGGCAGAATCTTTTCTAGAGTCTAACTCGGTTTTCCAATCGCGGCCTTGCTGGGTGCTTAGAAATAATAGACCGGGCTTTGTGGTCAACCACTCGCCCAAATAATCCGGCCGGTAGTGCCGTTTGGTCAACCGAGAGGCCGTGCGGCCTTCTTCGGCCCATTTCACGATTTGAGTGTGGCCCTTTTTCTTGGCCTCCTCGCTATACGCAGCCATCATTTTCTCGAAATCGGAAAGGTGTTTGCGGATTTCATTGTCCGCCATTCGAAGCGAACGGAGTGCTTCAGTGGCCTGGATAAACGGGACTTTCTCGCGGATGACTTCCATTTCGCGCTCCACCACATCGAGCTGCGCCCGAATCGCTTCGGATCCAAAGTTTCCTGACTCCTTCAGCGCTTTTAATTGCTTTTTGAGTTCCGAACTTTCAGAGACTAGTTCTGCTAGGCGCGGCTCATAGCCTAAGTACACCGCGCGAAGGCCTTCGTATTCAAGCTCCGCTTGCTTGATCTCCGCTAGGAGGACCTTTCGATTCTGCCAAGCGGCCGGGATACCAGCGACGCTTTTGGTGAACTTCGAGATGCGAGAGGCAAGAAACCAAATCGCTCCCATCGCTACCGTGTTATCGCTAAACGGGTTTTGAGCTATCTCCGAAACTACTTTAAAAAGCTGATCTACCAAAGTGTCGCCTGTCCCACCTGGCACGGCAATGGGGTCAGCAGGGGCTTGCAGAGGGTGGACTGGATCTTCGCCATAGGCCGGCGAAGCCAACATCGCTAAAACGACCATTGCTCGGAAGCTCGCTTTTCTAAAATTTTCTAGCACTACGGCCTCCGTTCCTCGGGGCAGCATTAAGCAACCCGCATACCAGCAGTGTGCGCAGGCGTTTGCCTCGGCGAGAAATGTCGGTGGGTTGAAACGCGCGTAATTTGTCACCCCCTTTCGTAAACAAATTTTACACTTTGACCGAATGCGTTAATTTCGGTATAGTGCAACTCTTATCTTTAGTTGGGGGACGCGAATGAAGAACAAGAGTTTGGCGCTAGCAGTGTTCGTTTGGGCTTCCGTGCTTCAAGCTGAGCCTAAGATCGTACTATCGAACGAAGGGCTTTCTCTTGGGGTGACAAAAAGCGGCTGCGGCGCAGTCGGCGAAGACTTGGATTTAGATATCCAGAGCAAACTCCTAGACACCCAAGCCCGGCTGAAACTCACTTTAAAGAACTACGGAACGGTCTTAAAGAACGCTGCAAAGGGCAGAACCCTTGTTTTCCTCGTGAACGATGCGTCGGTCGGGTCCGTGGAGCTTTCCAACGGAAAGCAAAGCGCGTGGAATGTGCGCCCCAGCGCATTGCCTGACGCAGGCTCGAAGTGTGAAGTTAAAGTAACGCCAGGGGCAGACGCAGGGTTGATTGACGTCACGTTGGCTTGCTCCAACCTAATGCCTATTTCGCCGAGCCTCACGTTGGAAGAACGAGTGGCGCAAAAGGTTGCTTCGGTCACGCTTTCGGAGCCGGTGACCTGTTCTGCAAAGTTCTAAGAACGACGCTTCTTACTACCGCCGAGAAGAGAGCCTAACAGTCCCCGCGCAAGGTCTCGCCCGAGGGATGAAGCCACAGAACGGACCGCGCTGCTTGCGGCTTTTTCTACTAGCCCGGCTTTTCGACCTCCGCGGGGGCCAGTCGATCCAAACAAAATTTCACTTAAAACACTATTGGCGGGGGCACTTTCTTCCTGAGCTTGCGCCTCTTCTGATTGGTTGGAGGCGGCAAGCTTTTCGAAAGCAGACTCCCGATCCACCGCCTTTTCATAGTGGCCAGCCACGGGCGACGAGGCGATAACGGCGGCGCGTTCAGAATCCGAGAGTGCGCCAAGTTGGCTTGCCGGTGGAAAAATAAAGCACCGCTCAACGATTGTGGGAGCGCCCGTCTCGTCTAAAACAGAAACAAGCGCTTCCCCAACGCCCATTTCGGTGATGGCTTTTTCCGCAGAAAAAGCGGGGTTCGCGCGCAGCGTTTGGGCCGCAGTTTTCACGGCTTTTTGATCCGAAGGAGTGAATGCGCGTAGGGCGTGCTGCACCCGATGGGATAGCTGACCGAGGACCGCGTCAGGGATATCCGACGGGCTTTGCGAAACAAAGTAGACGCCCACCCCTTTCGATCGGATGAGCCGCACCACCTGCTCGATTTTCTCAACCAGTGCTTTGGGGCTATCTTTGAAAAGCAGATGGGCTTCGTCAAAAAAGAAAACGAGCTTTGGCTTTTCCAGGTCCCCGACTTCGGGCAAATTTTCAAAGAGCTCCGACAAAAGCCAAAGTAAAAACGTCGAATAGACTTGGGGAGCGAGGAGCAACTGGTCCGCCGCCAAAACATGCACGTACCCTTTGCCCTCTGCGTCCGTCTGCAGGAGATCCATGACGTCGAACGATGGTTCACCGAAAAATCCTTTGGCTCCTTGCGCTTCCAAAGTAAGTAAAGCTCGTTGGATGGTTCCAATCGATGCGGGAGAAAGGTTGCCATAGTCCGCTTTGAGCTTTGACTGGTTTTCAGCCACCTTTTTCAAAAGCGACTGGGTGTCTTTTAAATCGATGAGCAAGAGGCCAGCGTCATCTGCAATCTTGAACACCATCTGCAAAACAGAAGATTGGGTGTCGTTTAAGTTCATCAGTCTGGATAGGAGCTGTGGTCCCATTTCGGAAATGGTGGAGCGCACAGGGTGCCCTACCTTTCCATACACGTCCCAAAAAAGCGCAGGGCAGGCCGCCCATTGGGGTTCCTCTCTTCCGATACGCTTCAACACTTCGCTGAGTTTCGAGGTTAGTTTTCCCTTGCCGGCAATCCCGGACAGGTCTCCTTTGACGTCGGCCATAAATACCGGAACGCCCATTTCACTAAAACGTTCTGCGAGTGTTTGGAGCGAAACCGTTTTGCCGGTCCCCGTTGCGCCCGCTATCAGGCCGTGGCGGTTTGCGAACTGCGAAAAAAGCCCCACCACCGCTCCGCTTGCGCTCTGACCAAATTCAAGTTTCACCCAGACTCCTGTTTGGTAAATAGGCCGCCGCCGTCCTGCGCCAGCGAGCTGCCCATTCGGAAGCGACCACCCCGAGTAAAAGAGGCACATAAAGCAGCTTCGCTTGGTCGATTGCAGCTCCTTCCGACGCTCCCACCAAAATAGACCATTGGGCGATGAGCGAAACTGCGTAAAGAACGGAAAGACCTAAATAAGCTCTTTGGCCAAACGCATCCTTCCGCCGCAGAAAAAACACCAGCGCCAGGCAAGCTATCCAATTCAGGTCCGGACCGAGCGCGCCGGGAGTGCTAAACGATGAGCATTGAAAAAGGCAAAGCAGCGACCCGAGCAAAGAAAAGAGAAGCAGCAAAAAACGCCGTTCGGAAAGCGAACTAGGGGCCCGGCCCACCAGGGGGATGGGGTAAAAGCACGCGGCCAACACAGCAAACGACGTGCTGACTGAACGCATCAGGTAAACCGAAGGCTCCAAGGTCGAAAACACCCAGACAGGGTGAAAAGGCCCCAGAATATCGTCCAAAACAAAAAGAGGAAAAAAAACTCCGGCAGCAATCCCAAAACTCAAAGCCCAACCAGACTTAGCTCGCCAGTAAAGAATCAGCGACACGCTAAGGGAAGCCACGAGAGAATACGAAAAATCAACCGCATGCAAAGCCTGTTTAAAATCACCTACCCAATAGGCGAAAGAAAAAAGCGGCGCTGCCCAAAGAGCTGCCGCAAACAACCACCGCCCAGGGCTCCCGGCCTTCAGTGAACCGGAATGCAGGAAAGGCGACACGATCGCAAAATGGACGATGAAAAAGCAGGCCAAAAAGCCTGGGACCACACTCGCCACCGAAAGCTCCGCCAGGGGGCCCGAGTGCATCGACGCCCATCCCAATACCACGGCGACAAGGAGGTACAGCTGGTGGACAAAAAAGCAAAACAGGGTCCCAAGGAACGCGGCCCGAGTTTGCTGCTTTTCAAAGGATTCGAAATCGACTGCCATACAGCGCGAGTATACTCATTTTGGCGCGGAAGTTGAACAACGGCCCCCGCTTAGAGTAGGTTTTTTTATCATGAAGACTCTCTCCCCGCCGAACGAAGTTTTTTACAAGGGCCGCCCCGGCGATATTCGTTTGGGCCAAACGGTCCAATCGTGCTTACCTTCAAACGATTCTCACCGGGGGGCTTGCATCGTGGTTGGCTTTCCCGATTCGGAGGGAGTGCAACAAAACAAAGGCCGCCCTGGGGCCGAAGGGGGGCCCGATAGCATCCGCACGGAACTCTACAAAATGACCCCTCCGGCAAACGCACCGTGGCGCGAAAACTTTTTAATGGACTGGGGAAATTGCCCGATCGGACCGACGTTGGAGCAGACGCACGAGGGTGCTGCGAGCCTTTGCGAAAAAATTGCCCGCTCGGGCGCCACCGGCCTCGTGTTCGGAGGGGGCCACGACTTTGCAGCAAGCACTCTTACGGGGTTCACGCGGGGCACGCCCCAACTCTCATCGTGGGGCATCGTCAACATTGACCCTCACCTGGACGCGAGAGAAATGGAGTCCAACACTCCCCACAGCGGGAATGCGTTTCGTAAGCTCCTCGAGTCGGGCGAACTGCGCGGGCAAAATCTCGTTCAGTTCGGTGCAAGAGCAAACCGCAACACGGCGTCCAGCTGGAAGTACTGCGAACAAAAAAACGTCCAGATCCTGCCGTTTGAAACCATCCGGCAGAAAGAGGCTTTGAAAGTATTCGCAAGCGCTTTGCTGAAACTTTCCCGGAGCAGCCAGAGCATCGGCGTTACCTTAGACATGGATGCCTGTTCAGAAGCGGAAGGCGTTAGCGCACCGCCAGTGGTCGGGTTCTCCGCTTGGGAACTCTGCTGTTTTGCTGCGCAAGCCGGAAAGAATCCCAAGGTAGCCTACTTGGAGATCGCCGAGGTAGCCCCTTCGCTCGATTTTTCACGGCGCAGCAGCCGAATAGCAGCAGAAGTCGTCTTTGCTTTTTTAAGCGCACGCTACCCCCTTACTCACCAAGGGTCTCGAAAGCGAAAAGAAATCTAAGAAACTTAGAAAACGCCTAATAAACGCAGAAAACAGAAGTAACTGATCCATCCACAGGCTGTGGATAAGTAACTTAAGTATCGGTAAATTTGTGAGAAAACATTACAAAAAACTAGATTGGCCATGGCAAAGGCTTTACGAACGACACCACCGGTCATCCTCCATGACCTCGGGTAGTTAGCGTTGTGGACAAACCCTAACACAAAAAACAAGAAGTCTAATTCTCAGCCGCTTTGCAGGAATCTGGATGCTTCCGATATATAACTGGTTTGCGCAATGGGTATCATGCAGCTTGATTGGGACGCCGCTTTAAATTCTATTCGTGAATCACTCCCCCAAACCCAGTTTCAAAACTGGATTTCGCCGGTAGAGCTCATT
Organism: Pseudomonadota bacterium; assembly: GCA_031425635.1. GTDB lineage: Bacteria > Bdellovibrionota > FAC87 > UBA2466 > UBA2466 > JAIEOG01. The sequence continues at coordinate 6,003 of JANPJT010000038.1, read as the reverse complement.
CGAATCGACAAGACCAGTGTGGTCTTAGGTGTGCCTAGCCGTTTTCACGAAGACTGGCTGAGAAGTCATTACGCCGAAAAAATTTCCAGTGCGATCCAGTCACAGTGCGGCGCGTCTCTTCAACTCGAGTTCGAGATCCAGGTACGGCAGGAGAATGTCCAAGCGGCACAAACCCTAGCCCCTAAAGCGCTGGCCCCTCGCCCGAACTTGCGCATCGTCGAGCCGCCGTTAGAATCGGGCCCCGACGCTGCAACCCCTACCCTTCCCGTTTTTCACCACCCGGTCATTGAACTCCGGTTCAACAAAGTCGCTTACCAGTGCGTTGCAATGTTCGTTGAAGCCCGAGAAATGGTTTTTAACCCGCTCGTTTTGCTGGGCGGGATTGGGATGGGTAAGACCCACTTGCTTTCCGAAATCGGAAATCGCCTCCATTCGACTGACGCGTCGTTGCGTATCCAGTACACGAACGCCGAAGCGTTTACTTACGAATACGTTAGGCACATGAAGTCGAACGACCTGATGAACTTCAAAAAGAAGTTCACCCATGAAACCGACGTTCTGTTGTTCGACGACGTCCAAGGGCTATCGAACCGCTTAAAGACTCAGGAAGTCCTTCTCCATATTTTCAACGAGATTGTCGACCGCGGCGGCCGAATCGCGTTTTCAACGACTGTGTCCCCGCATCGTTTGGAAGGCTTTCTTGAGCCAATGAAGTCCCGGCTTACTTCGGGAGTCACCGCCGAAATTAAGCCGATTGCTTACGAAGAAAAAGTCGAACTCCTCGCCCAAATGGCAGCGCACAACCGCATCTCGATTGAAGGCCCTGTGCTTCGATCGCTTGCCGATAAGGGGCAGAAAGATATTCGAGAGCTGATTGGCACGCTTTTACGAGTCCACTTGCAGTGCAAGCTCGAAAACCGCCCACTCGACCACGCATTCATGGCCGAAGAGGCCGTACTCCACGAACCATCGAGAGAAGCAGTCACGATGTCCGAAATCGTTTCGCTCGTAGAACACCATTTGGGCGTTCCGCGTTCGGAGCTCGTCTCAAAGTCCCGAAAGGGCGCCACGACTTGGGCAAGGCAAGTGGCCATGTACCTAGCGCGCACGGGAACTTTGCTCTCGCTCGAGGAAATCGGGAAGACTTTCGATAGAGACCACGCGACGGTCATCCACGCTTTCGAAAAAGTAAAAGAAGCTGTCACCACCCAACCGACTCGAAAATACGAAGTGGAATTTTTAAAGAGAAAACTCCAAGCGCGCTCGCCCCGGCAAAACTCGGACCTATTCTGAGAACCTTGACAAGCTTGGCCAACCCTTCTTTCTTCCCAAGTGATGCATTTTCTTTACCTTACTTCTAAAAGCCTCCACATTGTTTCGGTGATTTCGTGGATGGCGGGAATCCTCTATTTGTACCGACTGTTCGTTTACCACGCCGAAGAGAAGGAAGAGATGGTGAAAACCCGCTTTCGGGTGATGGAAAGTCGGCTTTACCGCTACATCACCGTCCCGGCCATGGCAGCGTCGCTGTTTTTTGGAGCCCTCATGCTTTTTCTCGAGCCCAGCTACTTCACGTCGGCTTGGCTCCAAGGAAAGCTCCTGCTCGTCGCAGCTTTAGTGGGGGTCACTTTATTCGCACAGCACCAGATCGAGATTTTGGAAACGGGCAAAGCCCCGCTTTCGTCCAGGACCTACCGAATCCTCAACGAAGTCCCTACCGTTCTAATGATCGCGATTGTTTTTATGGTTGTCTTCAAACCCTGGGGGTAGCGCAATACTGTGTGCCCGATCGGTGGGAGACGTTTGTAGCCATCCCTTCGCTCGAACCCAAAAGTAGATCCCTACCGAGATGGCTACCATCAAGCACCAAACTAGCGGGTAGCCCCAGCGGCTTTCCAGCTCGGGCATGTACTTAAAGTTCATTCCGTAAACCCCCACTAAGAAAGTGAGCGGGAGAAAAAACAAAGAAAACACTGTCAAAAAGCGCATCGTTTCATTCGTGCGGTGGGAAGCGAGCGAGAGGTGGGTTCCAAAGAGGTGGTTGATGTCTTCCATGATTTCATCGGCATGCTGAAAAACCCTTTGGGCTTCTTCTCGGAGATCCTGGACCTGGGACGAGTTCTCGGGTGTCACGGCCCTGAGCGAAGCGACGACTTCCATATTTTGTCGAAGCATTCGCCTGTAAACGCTCACCTGCCGTTTTAGAAAATAAAGGTTCTGGATCAGCTGAGGTTCGACCCCGCCCAAAAAAACCCTCGTTTCCAATTCAGTGAACCGATCGTCGGCGTCCCGGAGCGGGGTGTCATACGTGAGGAGCACGGCCCGGATGATCTCGAACCGAGTAGTGGTGAGCGTGCGCAGAGCATCTGCCGCTCCCACTTTAACCCGCAGTTTTTCAAGGAACGGCTGGCTAGCTCGGTGGATGGTGATTAAAACGGAAGGGGTTGTGAAAATGGCGATTTTCCGCGTTAACTCCTGGATAGTATCTGCCGCACTATCCCCCAAGGACAGAGGGTCGAAATGCCGAAGGAGTACGAAGTCGCTGTTTTCAAAAACTTCGAACTTGGGCAAGTGAGCGGGATCGAGCGCATCTTTGACCAAAGCGCGTGGCAAACTAAGCTCGCTTGCGGCCTGTTCCAGCTCCCTCTTGTCAGGGTTTTGAAAATCGATCCACGACAACCCGTTTTGTTCGAAGAAAATCGTTTTCACTTTTCACCCGTAGAAAATTTCTGCAGAACCCGCGCGCCCGAAACCTTGCGCTCCTCGCCCCCAGTATAGCCCTGTTTTTCAAGCAGCGCCGAAAACCTCCGGGCCACTTCCGGGCTCTCGGCAGACGACGAAAGAACGTAAACGGAGGGCTTCTCGTTTCTGGAAAAAAATCTTTGAAAGTAAACAGATTGCCTTTCGGGCGATAATATCAAGAACTCGAGTGCCGGGTAGACTGGAAAAAAGGGGCGAAAAGGCAGGGAGGGAGTACTCAACTCGGGTAAAGTCCCGGACAGATCCACCAGCGCATCGTGTTCAGTGAGTCCCAGCGACGGTAGCGGGCCGGACCCGTCAATGACCGAGCGCATGGTTTGAGCCACTGGTACTTGGGCGAGCATCCAAAGCCGGTGCCCGACTCGGGGGAAACGGGGGAAAGCCCAAACAAAGAGCATAATCACGACGAAATACAGAAGCGCTCGAAAGGGCTTGTCCTCTGCAAGCGAGGGTCTTCGGTTCAGAAGGATCAAAAACAAAGGGAACCAGTAGCAAAGTAAGTTGAGCGTATTCGAGGGATGGCTTCGGCTCACAAAATAGGTAAAAGTTGCCACGAAGAAACCCCAAATAGCAAAAACATTGCCGGCTCTTTCGGTGGATCGAAAGTCGCCGGCCAGAAGCAGGCCGGCACCCGATAGGAAGGCTAGAAGAATCGCGCTACCGCTCGAAAAGAATAGGACCGGCAGCGATCCAAAACCACTCCCGTAGGCGAGGGAATACTCAAAGAGACTGCGCCATTCGGGGTGAACCCCGTACCGGACCCGGTAAACGGTTTCGACGAGCAAAACGGCGCCGCCCAACGAAACAAGAGGCGCCCACGCCCATGCTACGGGCTTTCTAACGTGGGTTACCACTACCGTGAGTAGCTCGCCCGCTATCGATCCGCCCAGCACTCCCAAACAATAGAGTGCGCTTTCACCCGACCAGAGACACCCCAGCGTGAAAAGAGAAGAAACAACGCCCGCCTTGGTTTTCGAATGCCTGCCTAAACCCTCATGTGCCAACGCAAGTGCCAAAGCGAAGGACCAAAAAAAACGGTACGCCGATGTGCTAGGTGCTTCGAACACGCCTAAATAGTTTCCTCGCAACCCACCCAAGAAAACCGTTACTGTGAGGGCCGTCAGTCCCGACACGAGCCGAGACCCGCTAAACAAAGAAAGGTTCCGTAAGGAGAGGTAAACCACGAGAAAGTGGAGAGTAAGCAGGGCCATCAAACTGAACCAAAACGCGTCGACACTTACCACGGGAAAGGCCGCCGGAAGCGCGATGCTTAAAAACCCATACTGGCTGGGCGTGTCGTAAAGAAGCAGCCCCCCATTTTTCACGGTCTCTATCGTTCCGACATAAAAACTCCAGTGGTGTAGCAGCGAACCCGAGGCTTGCGTCAACGGAAGGCGCAAACACAGTAAAAACGCGCCAAACCAAAGCCCATCCACGTAGTCCCCGGGTTTAGGAGCTGCTGCTAGCGGCGCCCGGTACAGCCGGCGAAGCAAGAAGGCGAGGGCTAGGACCAAAACAGCATTCCAAAAAATCGCGTTCGATTTCTCCGGACGAGACAACCAGAAAAAAAGCCCAGGGTCGTCATACAACCCAACCAGCAATAAAAGGAGCGGCATCAGGGTAAGCAAATCGCGGAATTTCAGCTGCCGCCCGGCCAAAGTCTTCAGCGCCCAAAATAAGAACACAGAATGCAGGACAGCAACCGAACCAGCCCAGAAAAAAGCAAGCCCTTGCCTGATAGAATCCGAAAACTCTGCCAGCCTTTCCATGCCGTCCAGCCTGATCCGAAACTGTTCAGCAGTGGGCGACACGTGCGAAGCCACCACCACGAAACAGTAGAGCACCCCCAGACCCACCATGAAGCGAGAGGGGAGCAGGCTGCCCCCCCAGGAGAACGCCAGCGGGGCTGCAAAAAAAACGAGAAAGAAGAACACCCAATCGCGTGCCTCGCTGGGCACCGGGGCCAAAACCACCGCAACCGCCCATAACAACCCAAAACCACCCAGGGAGCCGTAACACCGACGGATCGGCAAACTCATTTGATTCAAAGCGCTAAACATAAGTGCGACAAGAACGCTACCGCATTGAGGTAGAAACAGAAAGCCCGCCGGCGGCAAATCCGGGCCATGGTTGCGGGCCCCCCGCAAAAGCCTCCCTTGGCGTCCGCTCCTTGACTTACCTTCTGCCGATCGGCAAAACTTCCCAATCAATGCCACCTGCTAACGATCAAAGCGCCCTCCTCTCTCTTCGCCAGAAGTGCCAGTCTATTCAGCTCAGATTTTTGAAAATGTACTACCAGGCCGGCGCAGGGCATGTGGGCGCTTCGCTGTCCTGTGCTGAAATCCTCACGTTTCTCCGCTTTGCGTGGATGAAACCCGAGGACGAGTTTTTGCTCTCTAAAGGCCATGCAGCAGCCGCTCTGTATTCTGTATTAGCTGAAAACAACCAAATCCCGGAAGAGTCCGTGCCCACCTTTTACCAAGATGGCACTTTGCTAGCGGCACACCCTTCTCCCAGTTCGATGCCAGGAATTCGTTTTGCTACCGGGAGCCTCGGCCACGGTCTTTCGCTTTGCGCTGGACTCGCCTTAGCCAATCAGTTGGCGGGTCAAAAGGGAAACATCTACTGTGTCAGCTCTTGCTCTTATAATTTCTACTGTGTTTGGGAAAAAATTAATTAACTATTTACTTAAAAAACAAGTAGGAGAAACTGTAAGAGATCTTGGCTTGGCTGGTGAGCAAGAAAAGAAAGGTACACCTACAATGGGAGGGCTTATTATTATACTGGCAATCATCGTTCCTACATTACTACTTGCTGATGTAAGTAAAGTATATATTCTCTTGATGTTGTTTGCCACTATTTGGATGGGGTTGATTGGTTTTATTGATGATTATCTTAAGCTGCGTTCCAAACGTATGGCATTGCAACAGGGAGCTGCTTATAAAAAAGGAGATAAAGATGGTTTAGCAGGATGGTTTAAAATTTTAGGACAGGTTGTATTAGGAATTGCAGTAGCAAGCACGTTGTTATTTAACGATTCAATAAGTGTGTACCGTGAGTTTACCGGAACGCAGTTGCCAACAAATGCAGATGTTAAAATTGTAAATCTTAATGGCAAAGCAAAAGTAATGATCAAGGCAAATGATCCTATTACTACCATTCCATTTGTAAAGAGCCATGAATTTAATTATGCAAAATTATTACCAGCTGCCGTTCGTGGAGCTACATGGTTATTGTATATGC
>JANPJT010000037.1:0-3863 GCA_031425635.1 Pseudomonadota bacterium | reverse complement strand
GCCGTGTCCTTACGAGAAGTGATCGCCCATTTTAAAGGGAACGCCGTGGCAGCGAGATCGGCTATCGAAGAAGCGATCCAAGGCGGTTGGGTCAAGGAAGTTCACCCCAACCAGTTCCTTTTTGTTTGCTCTTAAATCCTTGCCAAACGGCGCCAGGTTCAGAAAAATAGAGTTAGCTTTCATTAAACCACCAACAACGGCGAAAACTAGTGCGAGACAAGATACTCAATATTCTTGGCCTGCTTTCTGAATCGCTATCCAACAACAAAGACCTTTTTTACGACGCCCAGGAAATCTGGCAGGGCCTCACTGAAAAAGGCTACTCAGAGGAAGACATCGAAAACACCGTAGCGCATATTGAGCGTTCAACGCTTGAATGCCCGGGGCCCTATTGGAGCGACCGTTTGCCGGTGCACCGGTGCTATACGGAGGAAGAAGCGTGCCGCCTATCGGCAAAAGTCCGCGGCTACCTCTGGATGCTGAAGTGCCGAGGCATCATTGATCACGCTCTAGAAGACGAAATCATCCACAAAGCCATGGGCCTAGAAGAGCCGGCGGGCTTGAAAGACATAAAAACCGTTGCGGCACTAACGGTTTTCGGCTATGAGCACAAACTCAACGGAGGCACCCTCAGCTCGCAAATCAGACTCAACTAATCAATGGAAAAGTCCAAAGCCAAAAAAAGTTCGAACTCTGCCGTCGGCAAAGGACTCATCATCGTTGAGTCTCCTACCAAAGCGAAAACGTTAAAAAAGTACTTAGGTAAAGGCTTCGACGTAAAGGCTTCGGTCGGCCACTTGATGGACCTCCCAAAGAGTGTTTTGGGGGTCGATGTCGAAAACGGTTTTGCACCTACGTACGCTCTCATCAAAGGAAAGCAAAAAGTTGTCGATGATATTCTGGAAGCTGCGAAGTCCGCTTCCAGAGTCTACCTTGCGGCAGATCCGGATAGGGAAGGGGAGGCAATAGCGTGGCACGTGGGCCAAATGCTGAACCTCCCTAAGAGCAAAGTGACCCGAGTACTCTTCCACGAGATAACGAAAACAGCCGTCTTAAAAGCGCTCGAGGAGCCGCTCGAGCTGAACCAAAACCGTTTCGAGTCGCAGCAAGCACGGCGTATTTTAGACCGCCTCGTCGGTTATAAAATTTCTCCCATCTTGTGGACCAAAGTCCGGCGAGGCCTTTCGGCTGGCAGAGTGCAATCCGTCGCGGTGAGGCTCATTGCTGAGCGGGAAAAGGAAGTCAAAGCCTTCATCCCTCAGCCTTATTTCTCAATTTCTGCGAAACTAGAGACCGACAAACACCCCTTTGTGGGGAGGTTGGTGCGTGTCGATTCCGAAAAAATTGATCGGCTGACGATCACCGAACAGTCGGTCGCCGAAGGCATTGTGGCTAGTGCCAACCATTCGCAGTGGCACATTGCTTCGGTGACCAAGAAGCAGCGAAAGAGGAACCCGGACCCTCCGTTCATTACGTCCACGCTGCAACAGGAGTCGTCTAAACGCCTGTACTTTAGCGCCAAAAAAACAATGGTGTTGGCCCAGCAGCTTTATGAGGGCATCGAGTTAGGGGACGATGGAGCACAGGGTCTCATCACTTACATGCGTACGGATTCGACTCGTTTGTCGGACCTCTCCATGAGCGACGCGAGGAAATTTGTTTCCGAGCACTACGGCGCGAGCTACCTTCCCGAGAAAGCGATTGAATACCGGAACAAGAAGAACGCCCAGGACGCCCACGAAGCGGTACGGCCTACCTCGATTGATTTTCCGCCGGAAAAAGTAAAGCCGTTTCTCGATGCGGATCAGTTCAAAGTCTATGAGCTGATTTGGAAACGCTACTTGGCTTGCCAAATGGCCCCTGCAGTTTTCGACCAAACCACGGTGGATATCGAGGCAGTTGGCGAGAAGAAGTGCGGTTTTAGAGCCACAGGTTCCATTTTAAGGTTCGATGGCTTCCTAAAACTCTGGCAAAGTGAGGACGATGACGACATTGCGACCCGCTTGCCCGACCTAACCGAGAAAAGTCCGCTGTCGTGTCTGGGTGTCTCTAGCGAAAAGCACATGACCCAGCCTCCGCCGAGGTTCTCAGAAAGCTCGCTGATCAAGGAGCTGGAGGAAAAAGGGATTGGACGGCCTTCCACTTACGCCGCTATTTTGTCGACGATTCAGGATCGAAAATATGTCGAAAAAATAGAAAACCGCTTTATCCCCACGGAGCTAGGCTCCATCGTTACCGAGCTCTTGATCGAGAATTTTAAAAACATCGTCGATGTGGCCTTCACGGCCAAAATGGAAGACTTACTGGATCAAATTGAGGAAGGGAAAGCCGACTGGGTTACGACTTTGAAGGATTTTTACGTGCCTTTTGAAGCAAGCTTGAAAGAAGCGGCGACGAAAATGCGCGATGTCAAAAGGGAAGAGACCGTAACGGATCTCGATTGCCCCAAATGCGCCAAAAAGCTGGTGATCAAATGGGGCCGCAACGGAAAGTTTGCCGCGTGTCAGGGGTATCCCGAGTGCCGATTCACCGGCGAGTTCAAAGTTTTAGAAGATGGAAAAGTCGAGCTGCAATCGGCACCCACAACGGACGAGAAATGCCCGGCGTGCTCTGAGCCGATGATGGTGAAGACCGGCCGTTTCGGGCGCTTCCTCGCTTGCTCCGCGTACCCTACGTGCAAAACCACGAAGCCTATCACTACCGGAATCGAATGCCCCGAATGCAAACAAGGAGAGCTCTCTCAGAAAAGAACCCGTTTTGGGAAGTCGTTTTTTAGCTGCACTAAGTACCCCGACTGCAAGTACGCGATTTGGGATAAACCCATTAAAGGGCGCCCTTGCCCGCAATGCCAATCCCCGTTTTTGACGGAGAAGTACACCAAGAAAGAAGGCGCTTCGATAAAATGCCCCAATAAAGAGTGCGGCTTTTCTGAGAAAGTCCCGGAAGCGGCGGGCGCATGATCGGGTTGAGGAAAAATAAATGAGTCACGCCTGGGGGCCCGAAAAGAAGCTGCATTGGTTCTTGAAGCAAAAAAGCCATCGCTCGTATCAGGCGGATGTCTTATCTCGGATCGAAAAAATCGCCCAGCAGCGCCCCTCCGCCATCGTTGCAGAGTATGGGCGCTTAACTATTTCGCCCGACAGGTACCCCCTTTTTTCCATCACTATCGGGGAACCAGGCAATCGCAAGCCGAATATCCTCATTACGAGTGGCGTGCACGGGTACGAGACGAGCGGTGTCAAAGGGGCTTTGCAATTTCTCGAGCATAGCGCAGTGCCGTATTCGGAGTATTTCAACTTCTTGGTCGCTCCCTGCATCAGCCCCTGGTCCTACGAAACGATCAACCGCCTCAATCCGGTGATGGAGAACCCTAACCGCGAATTCAAAGCCGAAGGGAAAGCGGAGGAGTCGCGACTCTTGATCGAACATTTACAGGCCGTCGGGTGGGGCTTTGACGGGCATTTAGATCTGCACGAAACGACCGATAGCGACCGGGTTTTTCTGCCGGAAGAGTATGCAAAGAATGGTTTGGTTTTGAGCGCGGAAGACGTTGGAATTCCAGACGGCTACTACTTAATCGGAGTCAAAGGGCACGAAAAGCCTGCTTTAGAAAAAGCGATCATCGAAAAGGTGAGGGAAGTCACTCACATTGCTGCGCCGGACGGAAATGGGAAGATTTTAGATATCCCGATCTCTCAAGAAGGTGTGATCCACAATTCGATCCCGGGCCTTTGTGGGCAGTACACTTCAGCAGTAGGCCGCCTCGGGGCGTTTACGACCGAAATGTACCCAGATAGCCCTCGGTTTAAGACCCTGAGCCCCGAAGCCGTAGAGTCGATTTGCAGCGATTCCCAAGTGGCTTC
>JANPJT010000036.1:0-20532 GCA_031425635.1 Pseudomonadota bacterium | reverse complement strand
TGAATAATGGATTCAAAGCCCGAACCACAGAGTCGGTTCAGCGTCACGGCGGGTACTTTTTGCGGGAGTCCCGAACGAAGCCCCACGTGGCGTGCGAGGTAGATGCCGTCGGAGGAGGTGGAGGCCACGTTTCCAAACAGGACGTGGTCGAAGTCTTCCAAATCGATGGGGATTTGTTGCAAGCAAGCTTTAGAAGCGTGGACCGCAAGATCCGTTGCGGTCTGGTTCTTGAGAGCCCCCCCGAAAGCGCCAAAAGGTGTCCGTTTTGCAGCCACAAAGACAATGGTGTCAGTCATGTTGGTGTCCCCTATCAGGCGAGTAAAGCCCCCAAAGACGAGAAAATAGCCCATCGAAGGCCATCGGTAAACCCGGATGCGCCTCAAAATGAGTTGAAAAGAACGGGTTAGGTTCCTACACTCCGCAAATGCAATCTTCTGATGGCCGATTACTCGTGAACCCCGTTTCCGTTCAAAACTGCGTCGTCAAGCACGGTGAGGACAAAAGTCGGGTGCTGGATATTTCCTACATCCGAGCGGTGGTTGAGCCGGAAGGGCCGTTTGGCGAACTGACCGAAGGGCAGTCTTTGCTAGTGGCGTTTGAGTTGGATCGCAGTCGTTTTTCGGTGAATGTCACGGTGCGTGGAAAAGGGGCTGGGTGGGTTCGCCTGGACTTCCCACGGCTGGTCCCGAGCGTTCGAGCGCACCTTCGTTCGTTTCTTTCGCCCCGAAAAATGGGCGAGTCTATTTTGGAAGACTGGAAGTCGGGTTCGCTTCGGCATTTCCACGGGCTGAACGAAAGCGAACTTTGGATGGACGATACCGACGGGGTGCTATTCACCTATTTGGATCAAGAGGATCCCGAATCTCAGTTCTTGATCCGGGTGAGGGAAGCCCGTGGGCCGCTCTCGGTCGGGAAAGTAAAACGTTCGGACTACATGGAGCTTTCCGCAATCGATGGAGCACTGACCCTTCAGCCGCTGACCGATAGCGAAGCGTACCGAAAGCTCAGCGAATGCCGGGACATTGTAACTAATTTTCGGCCATCGATCCCCACCGAGTACGCTTTGAAGCAGCGCATGTTGAAAATCATCTCAGAAACCCTCTATTCCACGAGCAGGCGAGTAGAGATGCTTCCTCCTAGGGCGACCGCTAACCCTGGTTCGATCAGCTGAGCGCCCCTCCGAAAATCATCGCTTTGCGATTGCATTTTGGGTCGGCCCGGGATGGCCGGAATCTAATATCGTGACCTGGTAGCCGCGTTCCTCGAGCCACGAATGGACGCCGCGGTCCTGGGGCTTTCCACTCAAGTCCAAGTGCGTTTCGAAAATGACAGCTTTGGGAGCTCGAGCGGTGAAAGTTGCTTTAAGGCCGTGGAGGACGGCGAGCTCTGAGCCTTCAGCGTCTATTTTTATTAAAGTAGGCGCAGGTGCTTTGCCGCTCGAAATCAACTCATCTCCGGTCTCGGGCCGAAGTTCGATGCTTTCAGTTCCCCAGTAGTCGCCAAACCCGGCGACCCCAATGTTTCCAGAGAGGCCGCTAAAGAAAGGCCTTGGTGTGTTGTTCTCTTCAAGCGCTATCTCGTGGGCTTTCACATACAGGTGAGGATTCAGTTCGAGGTTTCGTCTCAACCGTTTTGCGGTGGGACCAAACGGCTCAAAGCAATGCACTTCTTGGCACCAAGGGCGAGCGGCGCAGCCAAGTCCGACGCTCCCTACGTGGGCGCCAATATCCCAAAGCACTTCCCCCGTGCTTGCAACCCGATCGAATGCTTCTAGAACCTCTGGGTGATAAGAACCCGAACGAAGGATTTCGCGGCTCACGAGATCCACTAGGTCAAGCGCTAGGACCGCGCCTGGTTTGGTTTGTGTCAAAAAACGGGGCGCGCCAAACAGGCGGTGAACGAAATCCATCAGTCGGATCTTAAAGGGGTGGTCTGGACCAAAGTAGTACCGAAGCCACCATTTAGAGAATGCGAGGGGCATTTCTTTCACGGTGGTTGAAAGGTACCACATGAGGGTGGGGGAGCGCACTAACACGCCCGGGCGCGTGCTCTTGCCGTCGCTCGCGAACCCGTAGGGTGAAGCAACCTCTTTACGAGTGTGTGGATGGAACATTGTCGTCCCGGTCTTTCTTTTATTTGTACGCCCCCGCTCAGCAACAGGGTGCCAGTCGCGTCTTGGACCCGGGAACGGTTTTCCGGTGAAGCACTCTGCGCGCCTTGGTCGATGAAGGCCTTCTGCAGTCCTGTGTTTCCGAGGTGAGCGGCTGCTTCCGCGCGGGACCTAGGTTTTTCTCAAAGCGGTGTTCCTTGGCCGCTTGGAACCCCTTCGCGGGAAGCGAAGGGGCCCATTCTTCGGCCAAAGAAGTTTTCTGCCATGAGCTGGTTGTGGGCGTGGCAGAGTAAGCGAAGATTGTCTTCCTCGTGCCGACCTCCCAGGGCAAAAAGCCAACAGTGATCTATCTCCAGAAAGTGCGTTTCACCACAGATGCCGCCTTCAGGTTTGGGGTAGCGACACCGGGCCTCGTCTCTTTCCCAAATGGCGGCTCTCATGCGACGCGGAATGTGGCGACTAGGTTTGGGGACCTTGGACGCTTTAGTTTGTATGCCACGGGGAATGCTCGAAGACGTCGTAGTTGTCGTCTTCGTCGTCTCTGCTTTCGATCTTTTACTTTTGGAAGCCGATTTTTTTAAATCTTTTAGAAGGGACTTCAAAGCAACTCCCAGAACATCGCCAAGCTTCCCCTAGGGGAAGCGGTGGCTGAGCAAAGCTTTTGCTTCCAAAAGGTCCTTTTCAAACTCCGAATCTGCCGTGAACGACACGTGGACTCGGTCTTCGCTCAAAGGCCTGACAGACTTCTGGAGGCGATCAGGGGTAGCAGCTTCGGGAAACCGCTTTGCTAGAAGCCGCTCCACTTCCCTCACGCTCTTACCAAGCGTTTCCGGAAAGAGCAGGTGAGCGTTTGCGTCTTTGACGAAGGGGGCTAAGCGACTCAGAGAACTCAGAGTGCGTTTCCCAAAAGCGATTTCATCAAAAAGAAAAGGGTATCGGTGCGTCAGGCGACTAGCTTGAATGCGCTTTAAAGCAGAGCTTTCAGAGAACCCATATTTTTCAGTGAGAAAAGCAAAGAAGCTTGAAAAGCCTTCTTTGGCGTATAGGCGCCTTGCATCGATGGCGCTGAGATAAATCAAGAACTCTGCTTTTCTTTTGTTCTCTCTCCCAAGCACTCTCGAGAAAGAAGACAAGAGAGCTTCATCGGACTGGGATCTCAAAGCTTCGAACCGGCGTCTAAACAGCATGGAATATTCCTTCAAAGAAATGAAGTTACCACGGCATTTATTTCGTTCTTTTTTTGCGAATAACTTGCTGCAATGGAAGATGAGCTCACGAGTGAAGGCCCCGTGATCCATCAGCGAAGTGCAACGCCCCTGGAGCGAACCTCACCATTTTCAAAGCCTAAGAAATGGCTTCACGAAAAGCAGAAAGCCTCACACCAAAAATCACCCCCACCACGTCAAGAGCTTTCTGCTGGCCGCACCCCTAAATTTTCTCTCAAACCATGCCGGCACCCGCACGCTGCCCACCCGCCCTCTGAAAAACTTGTCGCCCAAGGTGAGTCTGCGTACCTCACTCAACTCTTTGCACATGGGTTTGGGGGCCGAATTTGGGGAAACGGTGTTTACCAGAAACGACTAAGAAAAATCCGCCGAGCTAAAGAACCAGCTGTTTCCCTTTCCAACAGGCCCAAAGTAACCACGCGATTGCAAACAGTCACCGATTCGAATCCTGACCGCGTGCTTTGGCTTAGACAAATAGCCCGCTCCCCCTACAAGCGATTGCAAGGCCCTCCAATACGCCTCGGCCACCAGCGTTATTTAGAAAGAACCTTGTCGTCCGAAGTATGCGGATCGAAGGTTGCTTCGGCGCTTCGCGCCTCGCAATGACGGCGGGAGAGCTAAGGTGGCATCGATGTTTACCTAGGTGCAAACACGCCTCTGTCAAAGATCTTTGCACTGCTTAGGCCCTGTCCACTCTTAAACCCACGGAACGCAAAGCAAATTGCATCTTCCTCTGCGGGCACTACCCCCAGCGAAAAAAAGAGCCTCACTCGAGCCCAGCCAGGGCAGGCTTTGGAATTGCACTATGGAAGGTTAAAGGAGTCGATTGAGGCGCGCAGGTTCCCATTTTTATGTGGTATTCCAAATACATAGCGCTACCGGGAAGTAACCTCCTGGGGGCGGTTTTCTTGTGCATGCCTTGGACACTTTTGGCTGCACTCCCTTCCCAAATCCGTTTGCCGCACCTTTCGGCGCAGCAGTCAGCGGAATTGGAAGCGGGTAAGCAAGCAGCGGTGAACGCGACCTCCGATTCCGAGTCTCCTGAGAATCGTGCTGCAAAAAAATCCTTAGAAGCGCTGAGTGATGACGGCCTGCTTGCTTTTTCAGTTCGCCTTCGAAAATTAGCGGTTGTGAACCCGGAGTCGCTCGACAAACTGCTCGGCGAAGTTCCCGTGGGTGAGTCAGCGGGTTCTCTTAGAAATTCGCTGCAGGCGCTTGTGCAAACCGATCCCGAAGCGAAAGCCACGCTTACCGGGCTTGTGAAAGAAATTTTACTGAGCCGTTTAGAAGGGGAAGGGAAAGATGCGTCGCTTTCGGAACGGCTTGCCGAACTAGAGCGCCGAGAAAAGCAACGGGAAGAAGATTTCTTGCGGGGGCTAGAGGACAAAATCGCGCTGGAGAATTTACTGGGCGGAAACGCTGGTAGTGAGTCTGGCCAATCCCCTGCAGGAGCTTCGCCGACGGCCGCCTCGGGTAGTAGCCCTTCGACGGGGAAGTCCAAAGAAGGATCCTACCCTCGCGACGAAAAACACAACGACAAGAAAAGCGCTGACAGTCGACTTAACGAGATTTTGAAATCCTTAGACTCCAACAAAGCCGACAACGCTAGCACAGAAAAAAACGAGACCACCGCACAGAGTCCTGCGAAAAAGAAAACGCCCGCGATTCCAGAGAACCCTCCGGCAAGCAACTCTGCTGCTTCGACACCTCAGCCGGCAGCGGACGACGTTGCGCAAAGTTATTCCAAGCCTAAACCCGCTCTAACGGGCAACGTCACAAGCCTTTCTCCATTGAGTCCTCCCGGTGCAGTACCGAGCGGCGCAACGGGGGGAAACCCGCAGGCTGGGTCGTTTGGTCCGATGCAAGGGTCCATTGGCAGTGGTGTGGCCGCTGCCGCCGCAGGGCAGGCTTTTCCGTTCTTCACTTCGGATCCTCCGGGGGCTCCGCCGGCCCCGCAAAAATTTGAGTACTCAAGGGATAACCCCTACGGGAGTTCAAATGGAGAGGGGGCTACTGCTTCCAGTGGCAGCGATGAGGCCGCAGACAGCGAACCGTCCGAGAAAGTTTCTCCGAGCTCAGAAGTGCACTTGGGCAAATCTAAGCTCTCCTCGGTCCGTCCTTTGGGTGGTCAAGACCAGCCAGCGTTTGCGAAGGCCTTGAGCCGCGCGATTTCTGGTCTTTGCACGAACGGTTCTTTGGACTGCGAACGATCTGAAAAAGGAGCTCGCCAGTGAAGTTCTGGATTCTCGGCATAATGTTTATCCCGCTTTCGTTTGCGGCTGCAGAAAGCTACACCGGCGGACAAAACGCGAACCCCTTTGCGAATGCTCAGCCAGCCCCACAACCAGCGCCGCCCACCCGATCAAGCGATGCTGGCTTCTTCTCGAACACGGGAAATATTTTTGATAACCAAGCGGGGAACAGCCAAAACGGTTTAGAGTACAAGTTTCAAGACGCCACCCGCCAGTCGAATGCTGGCGTCGGCGCTGCAGTGAGTGCGGGTACTTTGCTCACCCGAGCGGGTTTCGAAGCGCTCGCCGCTTGGAACTTCCCCGAAGCCTCGCGTCTGTTTGGTTTGGCAGGAATGGAATTCGCCCAAGCGGGAGCTTCGTCTGGTACCGCCCAGTCAAATCTCGGTAATCGTGGTACTTTGCTCGCCAACGCAAATCAATCTGGTAGCGGTTTTGATTCGACTGCGGTTGCAGACTCTCTATTGGACCCTCAAACGAGGCAGCTGCTAGAGAGGCAAGGGATTGACGCTTCCAGTTTCTTGAATCAACTCACGAGCGGCTCCATTCGTTCTGGGCAAGATGCTGCGGTTGCCCTTGGTAAAACACATTTAGAAGCTGCTTCGGTGAATGATTACTCAGGGGTAAATCTCGCAGGGATCATTGGCCAAGGAGAACCCCTGGGAGAAGACTCTCGAAATGTGCTGGGAGTGGCCGAAGAAACAGTGGAAACGAACGCCAACGCTACCCCCTCAAGCACGCTGGTGCAGGGGGAAGCACGGGGGTTAGCTTCCTTGCCTCCCTCAGGGCAAAGCGATGGCGGAGGGCAAAATGCGAGCGGAAAGAAGAGCGGGCAAGCTTCGGGTGCGTCGCAACTTTCCTCCCAAGGCGCCGTTGATAAGTCGCTTTCGGCTGGGTTCCACGCGGGGAAGAACGGTTCAGAAGATCCGTTAGATGAACTTTCGAGGGCTGACCTCCTATCGCTGGGGGTCAATAAGTCGAAGCAAAACATTTTCGGGCTCGCAGGCCGAAACTACCGGAGCTTTTCGAAATGGAGAGGGATTGGCCGCTCGCGAACCATCGTCCGTTAGCGAGTGTTTTTTGATTTCGCAGCGCTTTGTGAAAGAGCGAATCCGGCGCTTTGCTGGACCACGCTATCAGACACCTTCCAACTCACTGCAACTAGGAACACTGCCGTAGCCCCCAGAACACCCGCCTGAAAAGCATCCAAACTAAACTGCTCCCTCAAAGTAAAATAGCTGAGCAAAAAACCCCAGAAGAATAACGCGAGCGCGGCGCCCTCGGCTCCCATCGAGTTTAAGGTATAGGCGGCGAGCATCACCGTCAGAACGACTGCCATCCGCCGATCGAGGACCCGGCGGCTGGAGTTTCTACCGAGTTTTCCGCCGATTCTCCAGATGGTTTCAGCGAGTGAAAGGGCACCGAAAAACAGAAACGCTATTCGGGCTGCGATGACCAGAATGAGGGAGTGGTCTCTAGCCAACCCAGAAAACCGGCTCAGCAAAAGCGAAAGCTGGTGGTTTATCGCTCGGCCAGCGCCCATTTGCGATTCAAAAAAAGCTACTGCTAGGAAGCACACTAGGATGAGGCCATGGTTCTTTGACCATTGCAGCTGATTGATAAAAGCGGCTGGATTGAAAAAAAATCTAAAAGCCTGTTTCAAGTGCGCTTCCTCCCCATTGCGATCTGTCGCAACTCCATCGCCTTAGTGCAACGAATGCCACTTCCTTTCCAGGCACGCGCTCCCCAAAAAGCAGTGTCTAAAAGTTTGACAGGGGCGGACAAAAGCGCGCTCTCGGCAAGTGTATACCGGTTGGTCTACGGTCTTCGGGACCGACACCAAAAGCGAGGGTCTGCAGCGAAATCCTCAGTGTTTTCAGTAGGGGTAAGCCTGGTTCGGCGCTTGCAGATAATAAGGGAAAGGTGGGAACAAAACGATGTCACGGTACTTTACACATTTCGTTGCTGCTCTCGTCACAGTGCTCTCGCTCGTGAGGTGCACCGACGGCCGGCCTTCCCGACGGCAAGTAGAGCTCCTCACCCAAACGCCTCCGCCTGCCACTGCGCTAGAAGCCGTGGCGCTCAGCGAACCCTTTGGCGGGAACGCTTTCCAAATGACCGTGAAAGGCAGCTCACTTTTTCTTGCGGGCCGCGTCTTTGGCTTTTCGCGCTGGGAAATCGGGGCGACCCCCGAAAACCCCGTCAAAACGTTCGCTGCGAGCGATCAAATCGATCAATTTTCTCCCACGGGTAAATGGGTCGTGGACTGGTACGCTTCCGGTGCCTTAGCTGTTTGGGGGCAATCGGCTTTCTTAAGCGGCAGCGTCGGGGCCTCTGCGGTTTCCATGGCTGAAACGGCGCGCCCGAAGGAAGTGAATCGTTACCCAGCGCTGGACCCCAATTCCGACGTGGTGCCCAGTGATGAAGCGTTTGTTTATTCAGCCCTCGTTCCGCACCCCACACTCCCAGTGGTTTACGGTTTTAGAAAACAAGACTATCTCTATAC
Organism: Pseudomonadota bacterium; assembly: GCA_031425635.1. Taxonomy (GTDB): domain Bacteria; phylum Bdellovibrionota; class FAC87; order UBA2466; family UBA2466; genus JAIEOG01. The sequence goes on along the minus strand of JANPJT010000036.1, from coordinate 12,441 downwards.
GATTGATGTTTCGGGGGGCGCGATGAAGCTCACTGGTCGGGACGCCTATGGTTCCCCAGGGGAAGTGGTGTGTTGCGCAATGGGCGCAACGCTATTCCAGAACAAAATGTACGTGGCCTTTCGGGATCGCCTGCTCATTTACGATACCAATGCCTCCGGCGCGCTAGTGAATGGCCAGGAAGTGCCTCAGCTTCACGCTTCCAATGTGGTTTCAACTCCCCGGTACCTCTACGTGCAGCACCAGCCCATTTCTAATGGCGCTGGGGTTTCGCCTTACCCTGCCGGGATCTATGTCTTTGACTCAAACGGACGCAACGTGGCTTTTTTCGCTGCAGGCAACCCTAGGAAGTTTACTATTTCTTCCAACGACAGCCATTTTTACGCAAACCTTGACGGCGTCTCGGTGCGTATTTTCCGTATCCGGTGGACAAACTAGAGCGTCCCCTTTACCGTTTTAGCAATGCTGCTCAGACTTTCTGCCCTACTCATTTTCTTCGCCACGCAAAGCTTCTCGAAAACTACCCGTTTTGAAGTGAAAGATGCCGCTTACCGAAACCTTGTGACCTTTGTTTCCGATGCGACGTACGAGAAAATTTTAGGCCGTTCCCAGTTTGTGACCGGGTATGTAGAGCTCGACCCACTTAACTTGAAAGCCGGCATCAAAGGTGAATTGGAAGTCGATTTGCGTTCGTTTGACATGGGGCCGGAGTCTCGGACCGCAAAGTTGAGAGAAGTACTTTTTGCTGCCGCTGAATTCCCAGGAGCTCACTTTAAAATTGAACGGCTTGTCGAAAACAGCGCGAATGAACTGAGCCCTAAGAAGCCGGTTTTCGGTAAAGTCGTCGGGGTGCTGACCGCGCGAGGGGTTGCGGCGCGGCATGAAGCCACTTTGAAAGCTTTTTATTTCCCGGAGAATGACAAGACGCTTAAAAGGTTGGCGGGCAACCTGCTCAAAGTGAATGCTACATTCGACGTAGCGCTTGCCTCTTATAAAGTGCCAGTCCCCGAAGCTTTGGCAGGTTTGCTGGCGCCGACCGTTCGGATCAACGTGGATTTTGTTGCGACCGACCAAGTGCCAGTAACCCGGTAGAGGAGCCCTTGCTTTCGCGGCGGCGAGCTGACAGTCTTTCGCGTATGGGGAAAACCATCGCGGCACTGATCTGTTTTTTTGCTCTTTTCCTTTTTTGTGGCTGCACCAGCATGTCGGCCGTTCAAACCGCGAAAGTGCTCCCCGAAGGGTACTACCGGTTTTTTGCGGCAGCAGGCTTTTTTCGCACTCCGGTAACGAGCCCCTCCGCCCCCAGCGCGGTAAACTACCCGTTTCTCGAAGCGGGAACTCGGTTTGGTTTTGCGCCTCACTGGGACCTAGGGCTGCGTTACACTTTGCCAGGCATGCTGACCGGCGATGTGAAAGCCTGCTTTTTCGAAGAGGGCCCGGCCGCACTAGCCGTTGGGGCAGGGGTGGGTTACTTGGCAATCCCCTCGAAAGACGCCTCGGCAACGCTCTTTGGCACGGAGCTCATCGACGTGACCATCCCCTTTTATGCGAGCTACGACTTTTCTCCGTCTTTCGGGGTATACGCGTCCCCTCGCTATGTTTTTCGAGCGGCCGCTAGCGAACAGCATTTAGTGGGTAGCGCGTTGGGAATCCGGGTGGGAAACCGGATTGGCGTGTTTCTTGAAGTTTCCGCTGCATTGGATTTGGTGTCCGAGTACCGGCAGTACCAAGCCGGCTTTAGCGTATTTTTTGGTGGGGCACCGCACGTAGAAAACGAGGTTAAGAAATAGCTGTGAACTTTTTGCATGGACTCCTTCTTTGGCTGCCTCCTGAAACCGCCCATTCCGTCGCAAAAGTGTGTCTTCAGTTTCTCCAGTGGGCCACCTTCAGGGTTTTTCGACGGCCTTATCGGCCGCTTGTGGCTATCCACCTTTCGAATGTGCCGAAGCTGAAGTTTCCCTCTCGGGTTGGGATTGCTGCCGGCTTAGATAAGAACGCAGACTTTTTTGCGGCGCTGGGAATGCTGGGGGCTGGTTTTGTGGAAGTGGGAACCGTTACGCCCTTACCGCAAGCGGGGAACCCGAAACCCCGTCTTTGGCGTCCCGCTCCGGGAATTTTAATCAATCACATGGGGTTCAATAACGTCGGCCTTGCGGAGCTGGTGGCGCGCTTGGGTCGGTACCGCCCTTTCGTTCCCGGTTTGCCCGTTCTAGCCAATATCGGCAAGAACAGAGACACCCCGCTGGAGATGGCCTCGAGAGACTACCAACTTTGTTTTCAGAAGCTTCAGCCCGTGGTCGATGGGTTTGTTGTCAATTTAAGTTCCCCCAATACGCCGGGACTGCAGTCGCTACAAACGCAAAGTTTTCTGGAGTCCATCGCAAGCTTGGCGCCGGAAGGCATGCCGGTCTGGGTCAAACTATCTCCGGACTTGAGCAACGAAGCCTTAGCCGACCTTGCGCTGCAGGTGAAAACCACGCCGAAGCTCTCGGGGCTAGTGCTGACCAATACGTCGAGAGAAATGGCGCAAGAATTCTTTGGCTGGGAGCACGGAGGCCTTTCGGGCAGGCCTCTTTTTTCGCGTTCTCTGGAACTCGTGTCCATCGCGCGCGATATCCTGGGCCCCGACAAAACCCTGGTCGGAGTGGGCGGGATTTGGAGTAAAGAATCCGCAGTGCAAATGCGCAAGGCGGGCGCCGACCTCGTAGAAGTCTATACGGCGTTGGTATATCGAGGGGCGGGGTTCCTAAAAAGCCTCCGCGGCTTAGAATGAGCGTAAGCCGCGGGCAAAAAAAATGCCCGCCCTTGCGGGCGGGCACTGGTTGCTTGCTGTTTACATTCTATCGGTGTTCGCTGATTCGTCCGCAACAGGAGTGATGATGATGTCCACTCGTCGGTTTTGGGCGCGGCCCTGGGCCGTTTTATTCGAAGCAAGAGGGCGGTCGAAACCGTAGCCTGTCACTTGAATACGTTCTCTCACCACGGCGTCAGTAGATACCAAGTAATCGGATACTGCCTGAGCGCGTTTTTTTGAGAGCTCTGTATTCGCTGCCTTCTGGCCGATGGAATCGGTGTGCCCTTCCACAGTGACTGAAGAGCTTCCAAAGTCTTTGATGACTTTGCCAACCTTTGCGAGAAGGGCGAAGTTCGACGCTTTAATCACAGCCTGGTTTGCGGGGAATTCCAGAGACTTCAACCGAGCGATTAAGCTATTTCCCTTGCGGTAAACTTCCGCCTCCTCACTGGTGAATTCGCGACGCGCTGTTTCGAAGCTTCGATTGAACGCAGCGTCCGATTTCAGTTCTTTTGTTTCCACCGCGATGTCTTTTGCGTTTGCCTTCGCTGTGGCTAATTGCTCCTGGCTGTTCTGCGCCAGCTTACGAGCGGCATCGAGATTCAGAGCGTTCTGCTCTGGGCTCACCTTTTCACCGATTTTTGCCGCCCGAGTGATTTTCAGCAACTGGTTAGCCGCCGCCGTTGCATCTGCCGAACGAAGCCTTATGGCGTCCACTTGATGGCGGTTGCCAGTGATAAAGGCATCTGCGTCTGCGACCGATTTCTCGGCTATCGCAAGACTTTGCTCCGCATAGTCTTTTGCGCCTTCATTGATTGCTAGCTGAACAATCGTTCTTGCGGGACTTAAGCTCGACTGTTTAATCGCGCGGAGCTCCAAGTCGAGGTACCACTTTTGCATCCGAGTGCTTTTTTCAGCCACTTCGGAAAGGTCGTTATCTTCGACGCTGGCAGTAATACTCCGCAAATCTTCGTCAGCGAGCTTGAAGTCGTTGATAAGGAGGGTCTGCGCGCCTGCGTCTAACGATGCCTTTCGTGCACTCACTACCGCTTCAAGGTTGTTGCGAGATACTTCGGCAAACTGGCTTGCTCGCTTCAGGTGGGCGCGTCCTACAGCGACCGAATGAAGAACCGTTTTGGTGTCGCTACCACTTTTCTGCTCGTCGACTGCGTCTTTTAAGGCGTCTTGCGCACTGTCGAAGGAGGAGGGCGATAAAACATTTACCTGCCGGTCCATGGCTGTCTTCATGTCGGCTGACAGATTTCTGACTTCGGTCGCTGGGTTTGCAGTGTCTGCGAACTCTTCGACCTTTGGCGTATTGCTACACGCAGCGAACAGAGTGGAAATGAGAAAAATACTGCCTAATTTTAGTTTAAACATTTGAGATCCTTGGTTAGTTACGCCGGTTTTTAGGAGCTAGCGGGGGCCCAGCCTCCGGCGTTGTTTCTTTGTCAGAAAACGGTCCTTAAGAGCTGGCCAGTTCCTTTTCCTACCGCTCTTTGGCATGCGCGCGACGCGCATTACAATTTCGTACTCAAAAAAATTAAGATTGTTTTGCCGCTTCGATCTTCCGACCGAAGGTGATTTTGATGAGCGCCGTTGGTTTGCGTTTCCTGAACACGAGAAGTAAACCACAATCCATAATATAATTAAAATATATAATATATATGTAATACATAGGTTATAACTATGTATGTTTAATTTTAACCACCTGTACTATTTTTTCATCACTGCTAAATCCGGGAGCACTACCGTTGCAGCGAAACACCTCAAAATTTCGCAACCGTCCCTGAGTAGCCAGATTCGGGTGTTGGAGTCCACCCTGCATACTCCGCTTTTTAGGAAAGTGGGGAGATCCAATCAACTCACGGAGGAAGGGACTCTTATTTACGGGTTCTGCCGAAGGATGTTTGATGTTGCCGATGAAATGCACGAGATCGTTTTAGGCCGCGTCCCTTCCGCTGCGCGGAGAATCCATATTGGCGTGTCAGACGAAGTAGAGCGCTCCTTTGTGGTCGAAATGGTCAGTCTGTTCTTAAAAAAGCATGGGCTTGCCCAACGGCCGAAAGTAACGATGGTTTCCGGAAGCTACCAGGAGCTGATGGTTCGATTGCGGTTTCGTGAAATTGACACGGTGGTAACCCAGCTTGCGATGACGGATCCCGATTTGGTGAGCCTCATGCGCGCCGAAGTGCCCGTTTCCCTCGTCTGCTCAAGCGCGCTAAAGATTTCTAGTAAGCGGCGCTCCGACGTCTCAGCTATCCCCGGCATGACGGGCGGCAAGCAAGCTCAGTGGGTGATGCCGTCCTCAAAATTCAAGCTGCGTTCAGAAATTGATCGGTTTTTTGAGCTGCACGAACTGAAAGGGCGCATTGTGTTTGAAAGCGACGTGATGGCTTCTGTAGTGCGCTCCGTTATCGATGAAATTGGGTTTGCTTTCATTCCCCTGTTATACATGGCGAAGGAGCTGAGAGAGAAATCGATCCAAGTGCTCGGTCCCAAAGAAGGCTACTGGAGCTACCGTGTGTGGTTAGGGTGCCACAAACAAAACAGCGATGATCCGTTGATCCACACGCTAGCCCAATCGTTCAAAGAAGTTTGTGATGGGGCGCATTAAAGTTGGCTAGGCGAGTCACACACGTGCGTCGGGAGCCCGAACAGTGAGGGAGTTTAGGTTCGCTTGGCCGCCAACGCTTGAAGCGCTTGTTCATCCAAAATCGCAATGCCCAGTTTTTTTGCTTTGTCCAATTTTGAACCCGGGGATTCGCCCATTACCAAGTAGTTCGTCTTCTGGCTCACGCTCTGAGTCACTTTTCCGCCGAGCGAACGGATGAGTTTTTCCGCTTCTTCGCGCGAAAGCGATGGCAGTGTCCCCGTGATGACGAAAGTAGCGCCCGAAAGGGATTTTTCTGTGCGGGAATCATCCGCTACCTCCGCCGGCACTACCCCTTTCGCGAGAAGCCGTTGGATTTCTTTGAGGTTGTGTTTCCCCGCTAGAAACTCTCGGATGGCATTTTTAACCACATCGCCGACTTCTTCTACTTTCAGTAAGTCGTCATCCGAAGCCGCTAAGAAGCGCTCCAGAGTCTTAAAGTGCAGCGCGAGTAGCTCCGCAGTGCGCTCTCCCACAAACCGGATCCCTAAAGAATAAATGAACCGAGCGAGCGTGGTGTGCTTGCTGGTTTCGATAGCGGCAAGCAATTTCCGGGCGCTTTTCTCGCCTTGTCGCTCAAGCGCCAACAAGTCGCGCAGGGTGAGGTCGTAGATATCTGAAAAATGCTTCACTAAACCACTTTCCAGAAAGAGAAGCGTCCACTTCTCCCCGAGCCCTTCAATATTCAAAGCGCGCTTGGAGACAAAATGCTTCAATCTTTCTGAAAGCTGGGCGGGGCAGTCAAAGCGGACACACCGGTGTGCCGCTTCCCCTTCTGCGCGCACTACTTCATCACCGCAAGAGGGGCATTCTTTGGGGAACAAAATGGCTTTTGCATTTTTCGGGCGCTTCTCCAACACAACGCGCTGGACCTCCGGGATGACATCACCCGCACGCTTGATGACCACCGTATCGTGGATACGTAGATCCAGAGCGCCAATCTGGTCTTCGTTGTGGAGCGTCGCTCTCGATACCACCACGCCGCCTACTTCGACTGGTTCCAAAACTGCGACCGGGGTAATGGCTCCTGTCCGGCCCACTTGAAACAAAACTTCTTGGAGTCGAGTGGTCGCTTCCTCTGCGGGAAATTTGTAGGCGTACGCCCACCGAGGGGCGCGGGCCGTGAACCCAAGCTGCTTTTGGAGTTGGAAGGAATCGACTTTTAAAACGATCCCATCGATCTCGTAGGGCAAAGTAGCACGCGCAGTTGCCACGTCTCGGTAGTAGGCGAGCAGCTCTGCTTCGTTGTGAACGCTCCTGGTGAACTGGTTTGTCCGAAGCCCAAGCGATTTCAGATATTGGAGCAGCTCCTGCTGGCTTTTTACCGGAAGCCCGTCGCTCGATGCAATGCCGTGGCAAAACAAGTCTAAGCTCCGTTTAGCTGCGACTTTGGGATCGAGCTGGCGGATGCTGCCTGCGGCAGCGTTGCGAGGGTTGGCAAAAACAGGTTCGCCCTGCAACGTTCTCTCTTCATTGAGTTTCCTAAAGTCGTCTTTCGGAAGCAGGATTTCCCCCCTGACTTCCAATAAATCAGGGGCGCCCGGCTGAAGTCGGAGCGGTACCGAGCGGATGGTTTTTACGTTCGACGTGACGTCTTCTCCCGTTTCGCCGTCTCCGCGAGTGCTCGCGACTGCTAAAAGGCCTTTTTCGTAGACCAACTCGATCGCAAGGCCATCGAACTTAGGCTCAGCCACGACTAAAAAGTCTTGTCCTAAGTCCGCTTGCCAGCGTTCAAAAACCTCCCGAAGCTCGAGTTCGGAATACACATTTTGAAGGCTCAGCATGGCTTCCCGGTGCCGGTGCTTGGGGAACTTCTTGAGCGGCATTCCGCCGACTTTTTGGGTGGGGGAGTGGGGTGAACAAAAAGTGGGGTTTCGGGCTTCTAATTGGAGGAGTTCGTGGTAAAGGCGATCGTATTCAGAGTCCGTAATCAGCGGGCTGTCTAGTACGTAGTAATGGTAGTTGTACATCCACAACGCTTCGATCAGCCATTCGACTCTCCGCCGATCGGTTTCGCTCATGGGGCAAGGTGCCTCGCCGACGTGCGGAGTTTGAAGACGCAAACGGCCGCTTCCCAAAAAATGGAACCCGACATTTTGGATTTTCCTTTCGTGCGGTTCGCGAAATGGATGGGGATTTCAAAAACATGGTAGCCTTTAAGCATGCTTCGGTACTTAAGCTCAATCTGAAACACGTAGCCCTGGGAAGTAACTCGGGAAAAGTCGATAGCTTCTAGGACTTCGCGCCGCCAGCCATTGAAACCCCCTGTCACGTCTTGCGCACGCAGCCCCAACATATTGCGCGCATACAGGTTTCCCCCTCGGCTGATGACTTTTCTAGTAAGGCCCCAACCTGACACTTCTCCCCGGGGTATGTAGCGGGAGCCCGTCACGATGCTTTGGGTTTCCATCGCCTCAACCATCGCCGGGAGTTTTTCCGGTGGGTGGGAGAAGTCCGCGTCCATTTGGATGAGGTTGTCGTAGCCCCGTTCAATTCCCCACGAGAAACCTGCTTTGTACGCCACTCCCAGCCCTTGTTTTCCCGGCCGGCGCATTAAGTGAAGGTTTTTGCGTGACGCCATCATCGACTCGACCACTTTAGCCGTTCCGTCCGGTGAATTATCGTCGACCACCAGCACATCCAACGAAGGGGCTTCGCGATCAATCGCTTTGAGTAAGCCCTCAATGTTTTCAATTTCGTTGTAGGTCGGAACGATGACGAGCGTTTTTCTAGTGGCCATGGTTGCTTTCGCTTAAAGGGACAGTTCCGTGAACTTGAGGCCGTGCGCCAACGCCACTTGCTCGTACACGAGATTGCCTTGGTACGTGTTGAAGCCTTTCCTCAAGGCAGGGCTTAACTGCGCTGCCTTTTCGGCGCCCTTATCTGCGAGCATCAAAGCGTAGCGTAAAGTCACGTTCGTGAGCGCGAAAGTGGAAGTGCGCGAAACGGCTCCGGGCATATTAGTGACACAGTAATGGATTACTCCATCGGTCACGAAAGTGGGCTGTTCATGCGACGTAGGCCGGCATGTTTCGACACAACCGCCTTGGTCCACTGCAATATCCACGATCACCGAGCCCCTGCTCATTTTACTCACCAGCTCGCGCGTGACCAGCTTGGGCGCTTTCGCACCAGGGACGAGGACCGCTCCAATCACTAAATCCGCTTTCGACACGCTTTCTTCAATGTTGTCGATATTGGACATTAAGGTAATCAACCTTCCGTCGAAAATATTGTCTAAGTGTTCTAAGCGCACCGGGTCAACATCGAGAATGGTGACGACTGCCCCAATACCCAGCGCCATTTTAGCGGCATGAGAACCAGACACACCCCCTCCAATCACGACTACCCGACCGGGCATCACTCCTGGCACTCCGCCGAGCAGGACCCCTTTGCCAGAATTCTCTTTATCCCAGCTGCTTTGCAGGTAGTAGGCTCCCACCTGGACCGACATCCGGCCTGCGACTTCACTCATGGGGCGTAAAAGGGGGAGCGATCCGTCGGCCTCCTGGATAGTTTCATAGGCGATGCCCGTGACTTTTCTTTCCATCAGCTCTTCCGTCAGCTGCCGCTCTGCCGCCAAGTGGAGGTAGGTGTAGAGAATCTGGCCCGGGCGCATCAAAGCGAATTCGTCTTTCAGCGGCTCCTTTACTTTAACGACCATTTCAGCAGACCAAACGTCCTGCATCGTGCCAACGAGAGTCGCGCCGGCTTTTTCAAATGCTTCGTCCGAAATGCCACTGCCCAAGCCGGCAGATTTTTGCACCAAGACTTTGTGGCCTCGGGCCACTAAGGCTCGAACCCCAGAAGGGACAAGGCCTACGCGGTTTTCTCGATTTTTGATTTCCTTTGGCACGCCAATTAGCATTGTTTTGTCCCTTCAAGAGTGAGCGTCAGTTAATTCAAAGAGTATGTCTAAAATATCATTCGCGTCCATTTCCACAGTGCCTTTTTCATCGGATTGAAACACGAGTTTTCCTCGAACTTTTCCGCCCGATAGGCGCACCCAGGAGTCGGTGACGAAACCGTTGTAGTATTTGCCCATCTTGTCGATTAAGCGACAGCGTTCTTTGGATTCGGCCGCGCGGTCGATTTTTAAAAGAAGGGGATACACTGTCCGAAGTCATAGCATGGACGGGAGCCGGCTTGCAAACGTGCGGCAGTTCACCAATAGTGTTCGAGGGGAACCGTTCCGGGAAGGGGAAAAGGTTTGGACAGGGACGCCGAAGAAGTGATTTCCAGAAAATCGCTTTGGGCGCCGAGGACACCTGTCGTCTTTACTTTTGTTTCAAACTCGCTAAAAGAGGCAAGCAAATCGATGAGGGAAGTGCGCAGCACCAGCGGCTCCATTCTTTCGCCCTCTTGCCCTTGGTGCACGAGAAAGCAGTGGGTGAGTCGAAGGGTGGTTTCGGCAGAAACCGAGTCAAAGGTCAAAACTTCCAACTCTCGAACGCTAACGCCTCGTTCCATCGAAGGGAGCAAAGCGTCTTGGATCGTGTCGCCGACCACATGGGGGCTCCAAAAAGAGGGGTGGGTCGGAGCGTCGAACGCCCCTCGGCGGGCGTGCCCCGTGGGAACCACCTCAAGCTGCTGCGCGGTTTGGCGAGTGCAGGCAAGCACGGTCGGCTTACCGTCGCGAAAAATGGGCATTCTTCGAACCGGGTTGCCCTCGTGGTCCCAGGTAAAGTCCGCCTGCGGTGGAACGTCCTCCAGGGAAAACTTGAACGGCGCGGGAAGCGCAAGGTGGCTTAGAAACGACCGGTTGGAAAGCACGCGCTCTGCGTCGAATGCTTTTAGGAAAAGGGCCTGAAGTTTCGCGACGCACTGGGCAGACCAAAGAACCGGGACTTCTCCCTCAGGCGCGGGCCAAACCGGAGCGGTTTGAAGGGAGCGTTTGACGGCGCTTGCGAGCCCCTCAGCGGAGGCCAAATCAGTCATCAAGTCCCGCGCGTGGTGGCGGGCGCGTGCAAAGTGGAACCTCACCGGAAGGTCTGATGCGACCGTCCAGCTGGCCCTGAGGACCGCATTGGAATCGTTCCCCTTTTGCAGCGGCCCATCTGGCCGCGCCACGCAGTACGAGCGTTCGGTTACGGAGGTTTGCGCGTACGGGTTTTCCAATTTTTCGTTGGATGAAGCAAACGCCGAGCGAAGCGTTCCTAGCAATAAGGCAGTGGCTTCAAACAGAGGTTGCGCGCTGGTGGCCTCCCGCTTTGCCGAGGCGAGGGGGAGTTGGAAGCCTAAGCGGCTCGAAAGCAGCCCAAGATCGGTTCCCGCGACTAAGTGGCGGACTCTCTCGGCGTCTTTCACTGCGGAAAACGCAAGGCCTTCCTTTAAGCCGCTGTGCAACTGATCGGTGACTCCCCAAAATCGGCTAGTAACTACTTTGCAAGACTCCGCATAGATCTCGCATTCGGAGAACCCCAATGCCTCTGCCGTTTCAAAGAGTTTACCTAGTTGAGATTCGTCAAACATTTGTCTCCTAGCAATCGCGACTTGCTCGGTTACAATAATAGCATGATTGTTCGAGGCGTGATCTTCTGCTTAGGGATTCTGGCCGCGACGCGGTGTTCGCAGGTCTCCGTCACTGACACTAAAATTCTTCGCGACCGAAACCGCGATCTTTTGCGGCGAGCGTCAGAGAGCGAATTGGAAGTGAAACGCTTGGAAAAACTCGTCGCGAAAGGCAGCGATGACGTCGTGTTTGCCGAAAGTGGGCGCGAAGAAGTCCCGAAAGTTTCGGTTCAGGTCTTAAGGCCTGAGAAAACTTACGAAGCGTCTCCCGAGGATAGCTTTCAAGAAGGGACCGTGCTCGCCTCTTCTGAACACGAAGCCATGACCTGGTACTACCAGGGGCTTGCTGAACTGAGTGCAGGTCGGAACGATCAAGCTGCCAAAGCTTTTTCCGAATTCGTCATTCGATCGCCGGACCACGTCTATTCGGATCGTGCCCAATTCTGGATTGGTGAAGCGTATTTTCGCGCAGGCGAAAATGGTTTGAGTCTTGTGGCAGACAACGCGTTCATGCAGCGGTACCCAGAAAGTTTTAGATTCCCCGAGGTGATGTACCGAGCCGCACTTACCCATTTACGAATGGGTCGGCGGGCCACTGCGGAAGAAGTGCTCAGGGAGATCTTACGCGAAAATCCTTCGGGTAGTCTCAACAAACAAGCCACACAAAAGCTGATGGAAATCGTCCGGTCAAAACGGGGTTGAAAATGGAAAAGAAATACCTGGTTCTGCTTTGCTTGATCGGTACCTTTTTTCAGGTCGAGGCCAAACAGTACCGATACTACATTCAGCCGGAACGTGCTGAAGAGACCCTGGCCGGCATTTCTTTAAACGCACCAACGTCGACTCAAAGGTGGCTGGAGATTCTCGGAGACAAAAAAAACCTGACGTATGAAGTGCGAGCGGGGGATAGTCTTTGGCGCATCGCTGGTAAAGTGACCGGGAATCCAAGGTATTGGCCTAAACTCTGGCAAGTGAACTCAATGCTTTCCAACCCCCACGAGATTTCCACCGGGCAAATTTTGAGCTACTACCGCGAGGGGTCGGAGCCAACGGGCCGGGAAATTCCTTTGATTCGGCTCATCCCGAATAAGCCCGGAGCGGTCAATGACATGGATTCGGATAGCATTGTGAACGTGGCGATTCGGAACCAGTTTCGCCCTTCGTTTATGCTGATTTCCGAAGAGGACATCGTTGCGGAAGTGACCGGCGCCAGCGGCTTTGGTGAGTGGGTGGCCGAGCTTGAAAACGTGTTTGTTCGCTTCCCGAATCCCGAAAACGTCGGCCTAAACGAACATTACACTGTCGTACGAGTGGAGCGCGGAGTGGTCGATAGAACGACTTCCGGCGGCGCCTTTTTGGGGACACTGGTCCGGCTCGTGGGTGAGATTGAAGTGGTGACAAAAGGGGAGGGCATTCAAAAAGCAATCGTCCGAAGGCACTCGGGAGTGATTCGCAGAGGCGACAAGTTGATTCCCCTTCGACAAC
>JANPJT010000035.1:0-14241 GCA_031425635.1 Pseudomonadota bacterium | reverse complement strand
CATCGAGAACCCGAACGCCATCGACTGACTTAGAAAGGTGTTGCACTCGCAAGAGCTGGTCCCCAGCCTCCCTTTCCGGTTTGAAACCTACAAATGGGTATTTTCGGTTCGACGGCTTTAAGTCATCGAGAGTGAGCTTTTCCAGGAGCTTTTTACGAGACGTCGCCTGCCTGGACTTCGATGCGTTGGCGCTGAATCGGGCGATGAAGGTCTTCAGTTCCGCAGCTTTCTCTTCAGAGCGCCGGTTCTTCTCGGTGGCCATGCGAAGAGCGAGTTGGGTCGACTCATACCAAAAATCGTAGTTTCCGGTGAAAAGCTGGATCTTTCCAAAGTCGATATCGACCATGTGGGTGCAAACTTGGTTCAGAAAGTGCCTATCGTGCGAGACGACAAGAACCGTTTTTTCGTAGGTGTAGAGGAATTCCTCTAGCCACCGGATCGCTTCGGAATCCAAGTCGTTGGTGGGCTCATCTAATAAAAGAACGTCAGGCTCACCAAAAAGCGCTTGAGCAATAAGGACTTTAACCTTTTCTCCGCCGCTCAGTTCCCGAACCTTTTTTTCATGCAAAGCGTTTGCGACGCCAATCCCGGCGAGCAGGATGCCGGCGTTGGACTCGGCTTCCCATCCGTTTAAATCCCCAAAGCGTTCTTCTAAATCCGCGAGCCTGTCCCCTTCCTTGTCGGACAAGTCTTCTTTGGCGTAGAGAGCTTCTTTTTCTTGAATAATCGACCACAGCTCGGGCTGTCCCATGATGACTGTCTGCAGAACTGCGCAATCGTCAAATTCGTAATGGTTTTGCTTGAGGTAAGCGAGGCGTTCCCCCGGAGAAAGAAAGACCGTACCGGAATCTGGCGACAGGATCCCGGCAAGTATTTTAAGGAAAGTCGACTTCCCCGCTCCGTTGGCCCCGATCACTCCATAGGTGTTCCCGGGGACAAACTTTAGGCTAACTTCATCAAAGAGGCGGCGGCCCCCATAACTCAAACTGACATTTTCTGTGCTAATCATGGTTTTTTCGAAAGCAGGACATACCACACTCTCGAGTTTGCCGCTACGGGACGCCGGCATAAAGCCGCTTCGAGACCGAAAGCTGTAGCTCAGGGTAGTAGTGCTTTAAAATCTCGCTACTTTTAGCGCCTCTGCCCGCAAGGTACCTGGCGCCCCACTGGCACATCCCTACTCCGTGGCCCATGCCCAGCCCGGCGAAAACGATGGTCTTGTCGTCGCGCCGAATTGATTCGAACGAGGTGCTGGGGAGCTTTTCATACCCGACGGCCCTGCGAAGCGCTTCCGCAGTGACTCTTCTGGAGGCGTTTCCGTCTCGGGCTTCCAATGCGTAAACCCGTCCGGAATCAGAGCGAGTCGCTGGAATCAGCGCAAAGGCAGGAGATGGGCCCAAACCCAGTTTTTTGGCAACCTCGCTGAGGGGAAAGCTGCGGCTCCATCGGAACGGGTTCCTGCGGCAGTAAGGGCACTCTACGGGTTTTTCCGAGGGGGATTTACCACCCCAGACGGCCGAAGCGTCCGCGGTTTTACCGCCGCAGCGCGAGTGGTAATAAAGCGACGCCGGGGCTCCTTTGGAAACAAGGTAGTGTCCCGTTGTCTCGCTCACAGCCCGCCAAACGGCGGGTGTTTCCCTCGAGGCCCCTAAGTACACTTGGTCCTCTGTCGTGGAGTTGATATCGAAATGAGGGCTTCTGGGGTGCCTTAGACGGTAGAGTGCGTAAGTCCGAGCCGCGATGGCTTGAGCTTTGAGAGCTTCTAGCTGCCAGCTTGGGTTCATCTCTGAGCCCACCGATCCGGCCAGGTAGTCCTCCACGGAGAGTGAGTTAATGAGTTTTAATTTCCCGTCAACGCATCGCAAAGCAACGCTCCCTCGGTACGCCCTACCCGCGTAATCGAATGAAGGAGTTTTTTCTGAAAAATCTAGTTCTACCAAGCTGGTTGTCAGCGGTCGGTAAGGGATGCGCACCATCACCACTTTTTCGCCGTGCGCCGCACTAAAATGGAGCGGTCCAGCGGAAAGCCTCGCGCTTTTTTGTTTACCTTCGAGTCGCACTGCGGCCTGGAGGCGGGTGTTTAGAGCCAAGTGGAGCGACGCCTCTAGAAGCACTCGAATCGGTGTGTTAAACTTAAGTGGTCTCGCCCATTGGGCGTTCAAACCGCTCGCAACTAGCAAACTGACTACGAAAACAACGTGTTGGCTTTTCATTGCTCTCTTTTTGGGGAGTGAAGAAGTTTTATAAGGGGTTGAAATATCTTACCATGAAGACACACTCTCGCGCTTTGGGGTTTTTCGTTTGGGTACATTGCTGTTTAGGGGCTTTTACCGTTCCGCTGGAGGGGGCTTCCGACCTACGGTTGGCTCTTGGAGATCCTCTCCAGGAGAGCCGAACCACATCGATTAACTGGCCGGGCCTTCCATCGAATACGAGACCTCTGGTGCCGAAAGCGGTTTTCCCCAAGCGGTTTAAGGTGATGGTTGATGTGGGCCACGGGGGCCATGACTTGGGGGCAGTGGCACCTTTGGGAATGATAGAGAAAGAAGTGTGTCTACGGATTGCCACAGAAGTCCGTTCACGTTTGGAGCGGATCGCCCGTCTGTCGGATTTTCCCATCGAAGTAAAACTCAGTCGTGAAGCCGACCACTTTATCAGCTTGAAAGATCGCTCGAAGGAAGCCAACGACTGGGGGGCCGATCTCTTCATCAGTGTCCACGCAAACTCGTCCCCCGCTCCCAAAGCGCGTGGGTTCGAAGTCTACTTCTTAGCCGACGCCACTGACGCCGACGCTCAACGGGTAGCAAAGCAGGAGAACAACGATTCTTCTCAAAGAGTTCCTTCTGGGATCCTTTCAATCCTGAGCGATTTAAAAACGAATACGCATATTCTCGAAAGCAGCCGGTTTGCCGAATCCGTCTATACCGCACTCGCTGAAAGGCTTCGCCCCAACGGTAAGGGTGTTCGGCAAGCCCCGTTCGCCGTTTTGTCGGGCACTGCGATGCCGGCCTTGCTCATTGAAGTAGGTTATTTGACTCATCCGGAGGAAGCCGTTGCACTCTCTAAAAAAGTTTACCAGCACCGGGTCGCCGCGGGCATTGCTGAAGGGGTGTTAGACTATGCGTTGAGGATCCGCCGCATTGGACGAAGTCCCGTGGCCAATCGCCGCACCAAAACCACGTGACCTAGTGGCTTTTGTGCGGCTCCAATGGTAATCGTAGCCGCATGAAACGCCATGATGGAAGACTCAGCAACCAGTTGCGCCCTTTGAAAATCACGCCCCATTTTCTGGCGGCCCCCGCGGGCTCTTGCCTCATTGAGTTTGGTGGAACTCGGGTGATTTGCAGTGCGGTGATTGAAAACTCAGTCCCTCCCTTTCTTAAAGGCAAAGGCCGTGGATGGCTCACTGCCGAGTACTCTATGCTTCCCGGAAGCTCATCGACGCGCATCGTGCGGGAGAGATCCAAAATCGGGGGGCGCACGCAAGAAATCCAAAGGCTGATCGGGCGCTCACTCCGTTCTAGCATGCATTTTGAGGCGCTCGGGGAGCGTTCTATCCTGGTGGATTGCGACGTCATCGACGCAGACGGAGGCACACGCACGGCATCGATTACCGGCGCGTATGTGGCGCTCGCTCTCGCTATTCAAAAAACGCCGGAGCTGGCCAATGTGCTCAAGACTCCGGTCGCCGCCGTTTCCGTCGGCATTGTCGAAGGCGCTCCCGTTTTGGATCTCGATTACTATGAGGACAAAGACGCTGGAGTGGACATGAATGTGGTGATGACCGGAGAGGATCAGCTGATTGAAGTCCAAGGCACTGGCGAGTCCCAGCCGTTCAACCGGCAAGAACTGAATGCGCTTTTGGATTTGGCAGGCGAGGGAATCCAGTCGCTCTTCCTTGCGCAGAAACAGGCGCTCCTTTTAAAGTGAAAACAACGCCAAAGCGCATTCTCTTGGGCACCCAAAACCCCGGTAAAGTTGCGGAGTTCCGGTTGCTTCTTGGTAACGATTATTCTGTCCTTGGCTTGAGCGACTGCGGGATTCAAGTCGTCCCGGTGCCCGAAACGGGCACCACTTACTTTGAAAACAGCCTCGCCAAAGCCGTCGGCTACCAGGCACTTTCTGGCCTATCGGTTTTAGCAGACGATTCGGGGTTAGAAGTTGATGCCCTCGCCGGGGCGCCCGGAGTTTTTTCGGCCGACTTAGGCGGATCGGAGATTTCCTGGCCGGAAAGGTGGGCGGTTTTGTGGCAAAAACTTCGCTCGCGTCCTGAGGCCGAGTGGACTGCCCGTTTTCGTTGTGTGCTCTGCTTTTATTCCCCGGGAGCTGTGCCGAGGTTTTTTGAAGGGGTGGCTGAGGGAAAAGTTTTGCCAACCGCCGTGGGATCGCAGGGGTTTGGCTACGATCCGATCTTTTTCAGCAACGAGCTCGGGAGAGGGTTTGCTGAAGCGACTCCCTTTGAAAAGAACCGCGTGAGCGCTCGGGCGAAAGCCTTGCGCTCCTTGCGTGAGTGGCTTGACCGCCAGGACTTCGGCAGCTAGGGTCTTTCTTTCCGGCTCTTCACGCCCAGGTAGCTCAGTCGGTAGAGCAGAGGATTGAAAATCCTCGTGTCGGCGGTTCGATTCCGTCCCTGGGCACATTTCCCTCGCTTTTGGCCTCACTCTTCGTCGCTGCTTCGACGGCGTCGCTACCGCGTACCTGGAGTACGCGTCCGCTCCTTCGTCTCGCGCTCCTCGATTGAGACCAAAATCGAGGGAAATGTTTGCTCGTCTCGCGGGGGAATCGCTGCCGCTGGCGCGGGGCGCTCCGGGGGTGCCGTTCGCTGCCGCTGGCGCGGGGCGCTCTTGGTTGGTTAGGGTTTTGGGTTTTGTTTTTTCCAGTCGTCGGTGAGCATGCCTGCGAAGCCCCAGTCTTCTTCTTTGATTTCTTGGATGACGATGTGGATGTGCTCGGGCTGTTTTTTTAGGATCCTTACTAGTGAGTCGGTCATCTCTTTTACCAGCGCTTGTTTTTGAGCGCGGCTGGCGCCTTGGGTTATTTGGACGTTGAGGTACGGCATAGAGCTCCTTTTTCTGACTCTAGCGTCCCCTGAGTCACCGTCGGATGGCAATGCGCATGCGGGGTGTCTTTTGTTTTTTGAAGACGGTGCTTGAGAAAGAGGCCTTGGTCAGTAGTCCCAGTCTTCATCACTGTAAATGGAATAGGGAGCCGGCGTGACGACCGGCTCTAAGAAAAGTGGTGGCGGAACTGGCTCGTAATGCTCTTTGGAGTACGCGCACGGGTTGAACCTGATGAAAAACTTTTCACCTTCTTTGCGGTGAGGGATGTCGACCCAAGCTTGTTTTACGTAGTCCCAACATTGCGAAATCAGTTCGTTGGGAGAGTTCGGGGCTTGTACTTGGCGGAAGGGGTAAGGGTTCATGGTCGCTTTCTCAATGGTGGGTGCTGCCGGCTCAGCTTCCGTTGATGTCGCTGCCTTTGCGTGTTGGATGGTCATATTGGGGCTTACGTGAGGCAGCTCGTTCCTTGAGGCTTTCGTCAGAGGCGCCCGCTCCCGATCTTGATCACGGGTGTCTCGGCTCCCAAACGAAAAAGGAGTCCAATCCAACTGTGTCGCCTTCACTTCCCGAACGAACGCGCTATCTAGCGCGGTATTGAGCGCAAAGTGGTATTTCTCGGCGGTTATCGTCAGGGCTTGGTTTGCCAAATCCTTCAGGTTCAAGGCATCAAATTTATAGAGATCTACCAGAATAAAAAGGTCCGCATCGACTACGCGCAGCACCCGGGTTTTTATGGCTTCATTCATCGGGCCGTAGCTGATCTGGCCGGTGCCTGCAACAGTAGTTTCTATACCGTTTAGCTCCCACTGGTCCCCATTTTTGACGAAGTAGCCGGGCAAAACGTGCCCGCTCTCAAAGATAACCACAAGGTTCTGTTTTGCCACTCCTTCAGCCCCTAATGCCTGGCGTAGGGTCATCAGAAAAAGCAAAGTCCCCGAGTAACTTTGAATTCTCTTGTCGTAAGGGGCATCGAGCGCGGAAATAGCGCGTGCATTATAAACAAGGGTTTGTGGGTGAACGAAATCTCCCGCGCGTGTTTCAATCTCTTCCTTAATTTGAGGGAGTTCCGATGAGGAAAAGGGGGACGCCAGCGAATGGAAAGTACTCAAAACGTTTTTAAACGACGGATTACGAGCTTTTGGGTGGCGAGCAACCCAATTCTCATGGTGGGTTTCCAAGAGTGCGTCAGTGACTCCGGTATAGGAAACAGGCAGTCCCTCGGCCAAGCGCTGGGCTATCTTTCGTTTGCTTTCTTTCAAAAGCAAGCCGTTCGCGAGGTCGAGTTTTAAAGGCGAGGTGACCGCATCTTGCGCATCTCGGGGAGCGATCTGTATTTTGTCAGTGCAGCCAATAAGCCACAGGCTAAAAGAAAGTAAAAGAACATGCCGAACCACTGCCATCCCCCCAAAGTCCTTTTACGGACTTCGCACGGGGGCCGCTAAATGTAAACTGACAATCTTTTGCTTTTAGAAAGCTTCGTTGAAAACGATCGCCTCGCGGCTGTTTCCAAAACCTTTTTGGTACTCAGTGACGCGCTTTTCGAAGAAGTTTGTCAAAGGCTGCACGTCTTGAAGAACCATAAAAGCAAACGGGTTTTTTGTGTTGTAACGCTTTTTGTAGCCTAGCTGGACAAACCGTTGGTCCGCCACATACTGCAAGTACTCTTTCATCATGACTGGGGAAATACCGCTGATCCCCATTTGAAGAGCGTCTTCGCAAAAAGCCAACTCAACATGCAAAGCTTCTGCGATCATGCCCTCAACTTTTTTCTCGAGGTCTGCATCGAAAAGGTGAGGGTATTCTTTTTGTATGACCGCGATGGCTTCCATGGCCCCCTGGATATGGAGCGTCTCATCCCTGAAAACCCAGTTCGTAGCAGTCGCGAGCCCAGGCAAGAGCCCTTTGTTGCGTAAGAAATAGACGTACGCAAACGATCCAAAAAAGAATAAGCCTTCAACGCACGCCGCAAAACAAATCAGGTTCTGAACGAACTGCCGCTTTTTTTCGTCCGTATCCGTTCGATCGATGTCGTTGATCGAGTCCATGTACTTAAAGCAAAAATCGGCTTTCAGTTTTACAGACGGAATGGTGCGGTAGGCATCGAAAGCTTCAGTGCGCTCATGGATATCCGGCAAGTACGTGTCTACCAACAGTAAGTACGTTTCCACGTGGAGCATTTCGTCGAAAAGCTGCTTTCCCAAGAACATCCGGTACTCAGGGCTATTCACGTGCTTGTAGAAATTTAAAACTAAATTATGGGCGACAATATTGTCTGCCGTTGCAAAAAATGCGACCAGCCGCTTAATCAAGTGGGCTTGTTTCGGATCGATTTTGTCTCGCAAGTGTTCAAAGTCTACCGAAAAATCGATTTCATCGGTCGTCCAAATATTTTTGATGGAGTCTTTGTACAGATGAAAAAACTGAGGGTATTTCATCGGACGAAGAGTCAGGTCTAGTTCAGGTGTTAGAATCATAGTGTGCGCCCTTTACTGGCATGCCTCACAGGTCTCTGGGTTCTCTAAAGAACATGCCACTGCTGCTAAGTTTTCCGCCGGGACAGTCGTCTTCTGGATCTTTGTCCGAGCTCGAGACCTTAAATAATAAGTCGTTTTTACTCCCTGCTTCCATGCGTACATGTACATGGAAGAAAGTTTCCCAAGGGAAGGATCTTCAATGAAGAGGTTGAGAGACTGTGACTGGCAAATGAATGTCCCTCTCGCCGCCGCCATTTCGATAAGCACTTTCTGGGAGATTTCCCAAACCGTCTTATAGACGCTGCGGATTTCCTCCGGGATCTCCAGGATGCTTTGGATAGATCCTTCCGATTCGATGATTTTACCACGAATTTCCGGGTTCCAAAGCCCCACTTTCTTGAGGTCATGGACGAGGTAGCGATTGATGTTTAAAAACTCTCCGCTCAGCGTTTCCCGTTTAAAAAAGTTAGAAATCTGAGGCTCAATCGCTTCGTAGCAACCCACAATCGAGGCAATGGTAGCCGTCGGTGCAATCGCAATGAGCAAGCTATTCCTAAGGCCATTCTGTTTCACTTGCCACGCTATATCATCCCAGTCGTAGTGAAGCTCGGGCAGTGCAGACTCCGTCATCTTGGCAAGCTGCACTTGAAGCGAGCCATCGGGGTACCGAGAGTCTTTGAAAGCCGGGAAAGCACCTTTCTCTTTCGAAAGCCGCATGCTCGTCATGATAGCCTGGTAATAGATTTCTTCCGAGATCCGAGCCGACAGCTGTGAAGCTTCCTTCGAGTCAAACGGGAGGCGCATTTTGAAAAACGCGTCTTGAAGCCCCATGAGGCCGAGGCCTATCGGCCGCCACTTGAGGTTGGAAGCTTTTGCTTCGCCGATGGGATAATAATTAATGTCGACGACCCGATCTAAAAACGTTACCGCGCGATCGGCAACTTCTCGGAGCTTTTCAAAGTCAAAAGTCTGATTCGCTGTGACAAAAGCCCCCACATTGATGCTGCCCAAATTGCAAACAGCTGTTTCTTCGGTATTCGCTACCTCTAGAATCTCCGTGCAAAGGTTAGAGCTGCGGATCACGTTTCCGGGCTGGGCAGTCTGAGAGGACCGTAAGTTTGCTTTGTCTTTGAAGCAGATCCAGCCATTTCCAGTTTCGGCCAGCGTCTGCATCATGCGAGAGTAAAGCGCTCTGGCGGAAACTTGCCGCATGGCTTTTCCAGACTTTTCATACTCCACATAATGGGCGTCGAACTCGCTCCCAAAAGATTTTAAGAGCAGCGGTGTATCGCTGGGCGAAAACAAGCTCCAGTTTTCATCGGCTTCCACTCGGCGCATGAACAAGTCGGGAATCCAAAGGGCCAGGTTGAGGTTGTGAGTACGTCGCTCTTCCGAGCCTGTGTTGTTGCGGAGCTCAAGAAAACTTTCGATGTCGGCGTGCCAGGGTTCAATGTAAACCGCAGCGGCCCCTTTTCGTTTCCCGCCTTGATTCACTGCGTGAACCGACGAGTCAAAAACTTTGAGAAAAGGAATAATGCCGTTGCTTAGACCATTGGTCCCCTTGATCAAAGACCCCGAAGCGCGCACCGGCGTCCAGTCTACGCCTAGGCCCCCCGACCATTTAGAAAGGTTCGCGCAGTCGGAAATATTCTTGTAAATGCCCCCCAGGCTGTCGTCCGGAATCGTCAGCAAATAGCAGGAGCTCATTTGCGGGTGGCGAGTCCCGGAGTTGAAGAGGGTTGGGGTAGCGGGCATGTAGTAAAACTGGCTAATCGTTTCGTAGAAGCCCAACGCTTCTTGAACGTTGTCGGATAGGCCCAATGCAACGCGCATGAACATCCACTGCGGCCGTTCAATGAGCTTACGGGTTTTGGGGTGCCGTATTAGGTACCGGTCAACGACCGTGCGAAGACCAAAATACTCGAAGCAGTCGTCACGTTCGTGACGTATTGCGTACTCAATGGTTTCGACTTCTTGCTCGGCAAGCCCAAGGACAGAGTCGCTCAGGACGCCGAGTTCGGCCGCGGTTTTGATATAGTCTCGAAACGCGGCGTTCCGCCCCACCTCTTTGCGGATATTCTCCGAAAGCATTCGAGCAGCCACTTTGGAGTAATTGGGTTCCTCGGCCATGAGCATCACGGCGGTCGAAATAGAAAAGTTATCGAGTTCTTCCGTCGTGCTCCCGTCGTGGAGGCCGCTGATAGTTCGCTTGGCAATTTCCAAAGACTCGACGTTGGGGATTCCCCTGCAGGCACGGTTCACGGCATGGAGGATTTTCTCAATCTTAACTTCTTCTTTAGTTCCGTCTCGTTTGACGACTTGCATAGTTTTCGACCCCTTCTTAAGGGCGAGTGGTTTAAAAGGTTGAAATCGATTTCCCGCACCGGGTGTGGGCCACGTTTCCATCATAGGACAAAAACACTCCGCGTAATAAAAGCGAGAGCGTCATTCCCAGAGTGTGTCTGTGCGTGGCTTAAATTCGGTGCCGGGCTTTTAACGGATTTTCTACTCCGTGCGTCTTCCCTGTCCGTTCGCTCAGCATTCAAATTAAGGTTCAAAGAAAACTCTGTCAATTTAGTTCCCGTTTTCGATCAGTCCGCAAAAAAATAAAGTTGGAACAAATTTGCTTTCGTCAACCCACCATGGAGCCACCCATTTGTGCACCGCCCAAAAGATGCAAATGCAGGTGAAAAACTGTCTGGCACCCGTGCTCACCCGTATTGAACACGGTGCGAAAGCCGTTCGCGTCCAGCGAAAGTTTCTTCACGATGAGTTGCACCGACTCAAAAATATCTTGAAATACGGGCCCGTCTTGAGAGCTTACTTCGGTCAAGTCCGCGACGTGTTTTTTGGGCACGATAAGGATGTGGTCTTTCACTTGAGGGCTGATGTCTCGAAAGGCAAACACCCGATCGGTCTCCAAAACCTTTTTGCTGGGGAGTGCACCCGAGACAATCTGGCAAAAGATGCAATTTGATTTGTCGGTCATGGGCCAAGTAGTAAAGATCGCGTAGGGTCATTTGCCAATCGCCGGCCTCAAGTTGAGAGACCGCTTTCGAAAGAATTCGGGACCAATTGTTAACGGAGCCTGATTTCTTCGCTAGGGAAGTATTTTATCCGGTACACTGACGCCGATGAACGACAGAGCTCAAAAACTTCTTCAGAAACTTTCCCCTCTTAACTTGGCCCCCGTGCCGCAGCCGGCCGAAAGCCTGTCTTCCGTGCTAATCCTTTTAGTGGCGGAGAACAACAGCCCCGAGCCGCAGATACTGCTCACCAAACGCACGATGCTCGTTGAGAGCCATAAAGGGGAAGTCAGCTTCCCGGGCGGCTTTTGGGAATCTACGGACGCCACTTTGGTCGACACAGCGCTGCGTGAGGCGGAGGAGGAAATTGGTTCCGATTCCAAAGACATCAAACTTCTAGGGGCTCTTTCACCAGTCACCACCCACCAAGGGGTAACGATTCTGCCCGTGGTCGGAAGCCTTACAGGACCCTACCCGTTCCAGCCCAATCCTGCGGAGGTCGAAAAGCTTTTGTACCTGCCCCTGGCGCAGCTGCTGCACGAAGGCATCACCCCAGTAGACGTGCGGGTGGGCAAACTGGTCGTGGCGAGCGAAGGGATCTATCTCGGAGTCGAACTGATTTGGGGCGCCACCGCAAAGATCCTTCGGGAGCTTAGGGACTTGCTGCTTTGAAGCCCTTCGCAATGAAAAAAATTTCTCGGCTCTGCTTGCGAGTGCTCTCGGGCCGCAGTAACCCGACTTTTTGAAACCTATCTTTGAGTTCCTGGCGGTAACCTTCAAAACCTTCACCCATAAAGAGCTTCACGACAAAGGTTCCGCCCGGTTTTAAGTGCTTTTCAGCAGAAGCGAGCGCCATGCCTGCGAGGTCAAGCGAGAGAGCCACGTCTCTGGCTGCTTGCCCCGAGGTTCGAGGCGCCATGTCGCTGAGAACGAGGTCCACTTTCCGATCCCCCAAAGCTCCGGCCAAGTCCACCGTCTCTATCGATTCCTGAAAAAAGACCAGGTTTGGGTGTGTCACTTCCAACGGGGATAGATCCACCGCCAAAACCTTGCAGTGAGGCAAAGCCTTTAAACAGTACTGCGTCCAAGAGCCCGGTGCTGCGCCGAGGTCCAGAATCAGGGAGGCTCCCTTGAGGATGCGTTCTCGACGGTCGATTTCTTCTAGCTTGTAAACGGACCTCGCCGCGTAGTCTTCCCGTCGGGCTTTTTTCGTAAACGGGTCATCGTTCCAGTCGCGCACTGGGGGACTTATAGTGGAGAATCTTGCCGCCTTCCATAGATAAGTGGCACAAAGCGAAGTCGTACCGTATCGGGTCCTCCGGGCAGAGTTTTTTCAGCCTTAAAGTCGCCATTTCCGCAAGCTTCCAGGTGGCTTGCTCCGACGTGGACCACCCCAGCTGGCCAATCGCTTGTAAAACGTGGGTGTCCAGAGGGAGAATTAAGGAGGCGGGCGAAAGGGACTTCCAAAGCCCCAAATCGATCCCGTCGCTTGGCCGCACCATCCATCTGAGGAACATGTTTAGTCGTTTGCAAGCGCTCCCGCGCGCTGGGTCGGGGACCAGGTATTTCAGCTGCCTTTGTCGAGTAGCCCTTGCTGCTTTTAGCTCGCGGGGAACATTGAGCGCAGTGAAGCGCGAGACAAAAGATGAGAGCAGATCTTTCATGGGCATCGACGCGGGGTTGCCACCGATAAAGAAGCTTTCGAGACTTTTATGTTCGGCCAGCGCTCGGTGCATCCAGTGGAACACAATCTCGAAGTCCACACCGACCGTGAATCGGTGTTTGAAGCCAGAAAGCGATAAAGGCTTGGGGTAGTTCAACAGGGTTTGGTAGGGGCTTGGCCCTAAAGGCTCCAGCAAAGCCCTCGCGCTTTTTAGAATGCTGACAACATTTCCATACGCGATCAACGCGCACACGAAACCGGCGACTTCTTGATCCCTGGGGTCAGTGTAGGCATGCACTAGCGAAATAGGGTCTTTTGCGCGAGATTGTTGGGAGTGGTGATCAAGGTATGCGGCTTCTAGAACAGCTTTGAGGTTCACCGGAAGGTTCTAGCAGAAAAATCCCTAACCCGTTTTTTTCTTCACATTGAACCGAGGGCAGTCAGTGATTTCAAAAACAAACTTATTTTGCGCCTCTAAGCCCCTCGCCATTTTCAAGATTTGTTTCCTCGCTCCCAGAACGAAGCTTTCGGAGGATTTAGTGCCTAACCCCTTTTCTTCTTGGAGCAGTTTTTTTTCGCGGAAGCCGAGCTGTTTGGTCAGAAGGTCGCAAAACTCAGCCGGCATGTCTTGGAGCGCGAAGGCGAGCACCTTGGGGGTTACCTTGGATAAAAGCTCAGCCAAAATCGTTTCTTCAATGTAAATGAGCTCTTCGAAGTAGACGACTTTACGCAGGGCTTGTTCAACAAACCGAGGGTCGTCCTTTTCAGCGGCGGCTAAAATCATTTCCCGCGCATGAGGGTCCGATTGCTCGAGCAAGCAAGCAAACTCTCGGATCCCTTGCATAGTCCCTTTGAAGCGTTTTAAATTGGCGGCAGGTTTTGGCATTCTTCTATTGTATTGCCCCTCAGCCTTGGGGGGAACCAAGGAATTTATGGGAAAGTACATTCTTGCCATCGATCAAGGAACCACTGGCACGACGGCAATGGTTTTTGACACGGCACTCCAATCCAAAGGGAAAGCGACGATAGAATTTCCTCAATACTTTCCGGTCCCTGGGCAGGTTGAGCACGACCTAGCAGAAATCTGGAACACGGTGGGGCTTGCGGTCAACCAAGCTTTGGCGGAGGGCGGCGTTCGACCGACCGAAATCGCAGCGATTGGCATTACCAACCAGCGAGAAACGACCTGTCTTTGGCACCGAGACCGCGCGGGAACGCCCGTCGGTCGGGCGATTGTTTGGCAGGATAGGCGTACGGCAGCCGATTGTGAGAAACTCAAACAGCGGAAGCTCGCGCCGTGGGTCCACAAAAAAACGGGCCTCTTCCTCGATCCTTACTTTAGCGCCACCAAAATTGCGTGGATGCTACGAAACCTCTCCGGTGTGCGCCGCTTGGCGGAGAGCGGGAAAATCGCTTTCGGTACCATCGATAGCTATTTGCTTTACCGTATTACCGGGAAGCACCGGACCGACGTCACCAACGCGAGCCGCACGCTTTTAATGAACATAAAATCCTGCGAGTGGGATAAAGATCTTCTGAAGCTTTTTAAAGTGCCGGAAGCGCTTTTGCCGGAAATCTTTCCGTCGAGCGTAGAGTACGGAACCACGCGCGGCTTCCTGAACTTCCCCGACGGAGTCCCTGTCACGGGGCTTATTGGGGATCAGCAGGCCGCACTCTTTGGGCAAGCCTGTTTCAGCCGCGGCTCCAGCAAATGTACTTATGGTACAGGCGCGTTCGCTATGCTCAATACGGGCCCGAAGCCCATTTTCTCTAAAAATAAAATGGTCACCACCGTCGCGTGGAAGTTGGGCGGAAAACCGCAGTATGCCCTTGAAGGCAGCGCCTTTATTGCTGGCGCGGGAGTGCAGTGGCTAAGGGACGGTCTGGGGATCCTAGAAAGTTCCAGCCAGGTGGAGGAACTTGCGCTTTCCGTGGATTCATCGGGGGGTGTCCTCTTTGTCCCTGCGCTCGCTGGGCTAGGAGCTCCTCATTGGATCCCGTCGGGAACGGGAATGATT
>JANPJT010000034.1:0-4118 GCA_031425635.1 Pseudomonadota bacterium | reverse complement strand
CGGGTTCGGATGCGAATGAACAGGCTGCCATCCTCTATGGCCCCTTTGCCGTAATGAGCCCCTGTTGGGGGGCGAGCCGGGGGGCGGTCTTTGCTGCCTCGAGAAATAACTTCTCGATCGATGCGCCGGTATCGACGAAGTGGGGAGATGGTCCAGGACCGTGTGAGTTAACCCAAGCAGAAAGCGCTGCCTTGCACCGACTGCAGACGCTGGCCACGGAAAAAAAGATTAGGGGCGTTTTTCTAGAGCCCATTATAGGCGCTGGCGGAGTTCGGTTTTACCGGCCTGGCTTTTTAAAAGTGTTGGCAGAACGTTCTCGTAAAATGGGCCTGACCATCATAGTGGACGAAGTGCTCACGGGCGGTGGACGAACGGGAGAGTTTTTTGGCTTTGAGCATTACGAAGACTTTACCCCTGATGTCGTTACTTTTGGAAAAGGCCTCCAGATCGCTGGTATCGCTGTTACTGATTCATTAAGACGAACTCCCACGATTTCGACGACCATCCGCACTTACCTAGAGCCGATGATGAAAGCCACTCAGATTCTCAAAGCCATCCGCGAACGGCACCTGATTGGTAACGCCGCAGGTGTCGGTGATTATTTCGTCCAGAAGTTGCGCGAGAAATTACACCACGCTACAGAAGCGACAGAGTTTGTGCGCGGCCGAGGCTTATTAATTTTTGTTCATGATTGGTTATCTAGTGCGTACCGACACGACAATCGGGTGATGCCGCCGCTCACGATTACTCGCGAAGAAGTCGACCAAATCATCAGTACCACACGCACACGTCGCCAAAGCTCGGTATATCGAGGTGCGAGACGAGGTACCACTTCTAGTTCAGAAGATTAGGGCCTGTACCGTTTTCGTTCCAACTCACCAAAAAACTGACAGTTCCCGTCTTGAGGGTTATTCAAATGGAGCTGTCGCCAGAAATTAGGATGGGTAATTCCAGGCTCTCGAGCTAGCTAAAAGCCAAGGTACCCACACAGGCAAGGATCAGCGCAATACTAATTCCTGCAGCGAAACGCGCGGGCTTGCCGATGCGCGACTCACCCATGAGCTTTGCGTCTTGTGCCAGTAGAAGTAGGGCTACTACATGCAACGGCAATAGCACGGCATTGACTACCTGGCTGGAATAGATCAGTGAAATCAGCGGCAATCCCGGTATGGAAATGACGCTGGCAGCGGCAACCGTTAGCGCAACAAACCCGGCGTAGAAGAATTGAAAATGTTTCGGGTCCAGATCGAGCGAAGCAGGGGCTCCGATCCCTTCCGCTAGAGAATAGGCCGTCGCCAAGGGAACGATCGCGGCAGCTAGGAGAGAAGCTCCCAATAAACCCACGCCAAATACCAGTGTTGCCAACGATCCTGCTAGCGGCCGAAGGGCAACGGCTGCGTCGCTTGCGTTTGAGATGTGCACACCCGCTTTATTTAAAGTTGCCGCGCACGCGATTGAAATGGCAATGCCAATAACCCCCGTCAACACAGAACCAATAACCACGTCCACGCGCTCCCAGCGCAGATTCGCCACGGTGATTTTCTTGTCCACTGCGTAAGACTGAATAAAGGCCAAGCCCCATGGCGCAAGCGTCGTCCCCAGAGTCGCTGCTAACGCAACCCATCCCAAATGATCTGTCGGCAAATGGGGGACGAGCGAATGGTGTAACACCTCGCCCCAGTCGGGAGCGGCTAAGATCCCGTCGACAAGGTAAAGCGCCAAAGTGGAGGAAATCACTAAGAGGACTCGCTCTATTCGGTAAAAGGACCCCAGAACAACCACCAGGGAAATCAAAATCGCGGCGATCGGAGCGCTTAAAGACGGAGGAATGCCAATCAAGCTCGCAGCGGCAGAAATGCCGGCGTACTCAGCGCAGATGGTGCCAAAGTTTGCAAAGAGCAACCCGACGACTGCAAAGTAACCCCAGTGGTGCCCCCAGTGATCACGAATCACTCTGACAAACCCTTTGCCCGTGACTGCCCCAATGCGCACTGCAAGCAAGTGAAATTGGACGAGCAAAACCGTTGCTGCTGGAATGACCCACAAAAGCCGGTAGCCGTAGTCGGCTCCGAGAATGGAGTACGTGGTTATTCCAGCAGGATCGTCGTCTGATAGGCCAGCGAGTAACCCGGGGCCTAAGACTGCTAGAAACGAAGTAAACGCGCTCAGCCCAGCAGCCCGTAGGCGGACAAACCGAGCCGAAATCCCTCGTTTAAGGTGCGCGACAGCGGGCTTGGTAGTGGTTCCTAGCGCGTGGTTTATTGACAATTCGTTCCTCAATTCGGGGGCGGGTTAGAAGAGCACTTTATCCGTACGGCGTACCATACCGCACACCCGCACTCCATATGGAAACCTAAATCTTCTTAAAGGAGAAGTCTGCTGCCACTTCTTGGGTTGGGTTTGTTAAAGGCAATGCGGGTTAGGATCAGTCGGCGGTCTTGGGCGCTAGCCAGGTCTACTATTGTTTTGTGCTGTGGGTATCAAAGTGGAATTCGAAACGCAGCCCGTACCCCAACCCCGAACCAGACGTGGAGCTTGGGATATAAAGGTAGTTTACGTTGAGCGCGATAGCGACGTGTGGGCCTAAGCCAATCGAGAACGCTACTCCGGGCTCTAGGAACACGCCCCCATACATCGTTCCGTCCGATACCAAACCGCCCGCGCCGCCCGCAAGTAGACTGAACTCCAAGCCGAGATCCTCACTGATAGCCGGGGTCCAAGCACCATAAAGCCCGCCGTAAGTCAGAGACCCCGTCGTGCTGCCGGTTGATTGGCCCAGGTTCGCAACGCCCCCCAGTGAAAAAAGTCGACTCGGCTTGTGCAAATACCTCCAGCCAAAGAGTGTCGTGTTAGCAAGACTGGACGTCAGTATCTTGATATCCATTCCAACGACGGAAGATCCGGCAGCACCTCTTGCTAGGGTCTGTTGGCAAAACGATGAGGCAGCCACTGCCAGCCCGATAAAGATAACGCGGCACGTCTTGTTGAAGTTTTTCATCATTATATATCGGTAAATGCCAGTGTGAGCTTTAGGATCTGTGCTTGAGAATCCCTTTTATACGAGGAGGTTTAAAGCGGAATTTCCTAGGGCTCATTTAATAGCCATCGATTTAGTTACCCGCAACAAGCGCCCCGAAACGCAGTCTGACGCGGGGTAAGGTCCGCGAACGTCTCTTTACGAAAAAGCTCCGTTCCAAAGACAAACGCTATTAGTAAAACCAGATTTTTCATACCGCCGTGGCAGCATAACCATCAGCGCAAGAATTATTCCTATTTTTTCTGGCTTTCGGCCTGTTCACGCGCGATTGCGTTGAACCAGTCGACGTCATTTGCAAGCTTGGGTACCACGCTGTTTTGAGCATCTTGCAAATCGCGTGCAGTTTTTCTGCCTTCTTCTCCGTTGCTTTTAATGAGAACAGTTCCGTTTGCACTAGTCATTAGTGTGGCTGTAGCTTCATGGATTTTGATAAAGTCTTTCAATGTTTTTTGATGGTAGAGAAGATCGTGGTTTTTAGCCTCTTCGTCTGAGCCAATCCGCTCGGCGTTCTCGTACAT
Source organism: Pseudomonadota bacterium (assembly GCA_031425635.1). Classification (GTDB taxonomy): domain Bacteria; phylum Bdellovibrionota; class FAC87; order UBA2466; family UBA2466; genus JAIEOG01. Next base: position 563 of record JANPJT010000034.1, on the reverse strand, counting down.
CCATCGGGTAATATCGAGCTCTTCGAGAAGGGATTTTGAAAAGATATAGGAGTGGAAAACAGCTTTCAATTCAGCTCTGCTTTTCTCTTGAAGGTGCCGCTGTTTCTGCTCGGGTGTGGCGGTCGCCATTTCAACCTTGGATAGGGAAGTTATTTCAGCCTTGGCCCTATTTCGCTGGATTCGATGCCAGTAGGTGAGGGCCAGTGGCTTCTCATTTAGGGTCTTCAGCTCTTGCTTGGCAGATTTCCAAATGAGAAAGTGCATGAATTCATGAAGGACCGTGTGCGTAGAACTACCAGAATCTATTAGGATTAGCGGCTTGTCTGAGTAAGGGCGTTCTACGAAATCCGATTCCGTTTGAGCTTCCATATTGAAACCTGAATGGGGCTGAATAAACATCCCGTCTACACGAGCCCAGGTCTTCCTGTTCTCTTCTTCGTTCCAGTAAAAACGGTAGGCTTTTTGGCGGGTGGCTTCGGCATCAGGATCCTCCTTTTTTTCACTTGGCCCCCATTCGTCGATAGAGAGAACCACAAGCCCATAGTCTCGGCGCAAGGTTGGGA
>JANPJT010000033.1:0-3691 GCA_031425635.1 Pseudomonadota bacterium | reverse complement strand
CTGCATGACTTCCACCGAAAGCTGGCTTGCGACTTCCCCGCCTCGGTGCCCACCCATCCCATCGGCAACAACGTACAATTGAGTCTCATCGTCCTTCAGAAAGGCGTCTTGGTTTATCTTTCGTTTAAGGCCGATGTCGGTGGCGGCAAAACCAAAGCATTTCATAAGTGGACGCACCTCATGTTCCTAGCGGCATTTCTTCAAAGAAAATTGAGGGAGATCCGTAAGATCCATAGAATTCAAGATCCTGAGATACCCGTGACGCCCCGCGGAAAAGTGTTTCTAAACACACTTTCGCTTCGAGTGGCTTTACGGGTTCAGCTACTTCGCCCATCGCAACTCTCCAACCGTGGCCCCGCAAGTAAAAGTCGCCATTGGGGAGCGGTTCCAATGCTGAAAGATCGTCCCAATAATACCCTTGGCCCATTTCCTGAAAAAGAGTTTGTCGGCTCACAGAACCGGGCTCGAAGTAAAAGTCGCCGGCCTGAATCTTGGGGTACAGAGCGGCAGGCCCTCTTCGATAGCTGCCCGTGCTCAGTCGATTTTCCCGTGTGGCGGAATACACGTCATACAACCGCGTTTTCACTTCGCCCTTTTCTACCAGCACTGTCCGCTGTGTCGGAACTCCTTCTAAATCAAACGGTTGAAAAGAAAACCCTCCCGTTCGGTGGCCGTCATCTACGAGGGTGAGCTCGGAAGAGAATTGAAACCCACTTTGCTTTCTTTCAGACGTGCTGGGGCTAGCTAAAAGCGAGTCCGCCAGAAATACTGGCGCTAAATGCTGCAGCAAAAGCGAAACAACTTTAGGCCCCAAAACCACCTTTCGCTTCCCCTTCGTAGCGATGTGAGCAAAGTGGGTTTTCCGATCCGCGACAAGCACTAGCTGGCTCAAATAGTTTTTACGCTCGGTAATCTCGCAGGAAGCTGCTCGCTCTTCTTGAACCGAAACAGATTGTCCAGTGCCTTCAGCAATCGCCGAGAAGCGAAGTGAGTTCCCCGTAACATTGAAGGAGAGAGGCATTTTGTAGGCTTTTCTTTTTATGTAAGTTTCCACTCGCTCGCGTTCGTAGGACTCACCCAAGTAAGCACAACCCGACGCGACTTCGGGGTAAAGCGAGTTTGGCATTTCCGATTCACTCTCAAAAAAAGTCTCCGACGCGGCAAGCGCGGTTTTCCAGATGGGAAAACGAAACCACGGGTCAACCGATGCGCGATGGGCGCATTCAAAAACACTGTCGACTAACCAACCGTAGTTTTCAGGCCCCAGGTTCATGGCAGCCGCACGCGCCCCTCGCTTTCGGTGGAGTATCCTGAGGCCCACCCATAGGCGATCGGATTGATCCTGTTCAACGAGGGCACCATCCTGGTACTCGACCTTACGGCTCAAAGTCCGCTGGAGCGCGATCTCGAAGTCGTCAGCAATCACGAGCTTTGGGTGCCTCTTTATTTGATCGGCTATTTCTTCTAGTGATTGCATCAAGCCATATCCAGCTTCGACTGAAGCGTCTTTGACCATTGGTGCTCCGGAGATCGAATGATTTTCAAATAGCTGCTCGACTGGCGAATGCGAATCGTGTCTTTCTCTTCGATCTCGTGGTTGATCTGCCCATCGAGAACCAAAAACACCGTGCCTCTAAACTCCCGGGGCACCATCCGTATTTCAAGGCTGTCCGGGACAACCACTGGGCGCGCCGACAGGGAGTGTGGGCAAATGGGTACGAGGATCACACCATTCACTGCTGGGTGAAGGATCGGCCCGCCCGCGGAAAGCGCGTAGGCAGTGGAACCTGTCGGTGTGGCCACGATATACCCATCGGCTCGGACATAACTCAAAAATTCATCACCTACATAGACGTCAAATTTCAACATCGGTGACTTAGCGTCTTTTGTGATCACGACGTCGTTAAAGACGAGCCCCGAAAGCCTACAAACGTCCTTGCGGCAAATTTCTACTTGGATCAACCGTCTCGACTCTTCGCGGCACTTGCCGCTAAGCGCCGAAGCGACGACCGAAAGCATGTCTTCGGGCGATACCTCCGTGATGAACCCGAGGCTGCCAAGGTTGATCCCTAAAAGCGGAAAAAGCGCCTTATCATCAAGGCGACGCAGGAGCGTCAGAAAGGTTCCATCTCCGCCAATGACCACGCCCAGTGCCACATCTCGTAAAGTGGCGGGCTCGAGCCTTCCCTCGGTTTCGGTAACATCCAGCGGCGTAAAACCGCTTTCCATTAGCCAACCACGAAGTTTCTGCCCTGCGTCTCTGGCTTTTTTATGCCGCTTGCAAAAGAGCAAGACTGTTTTCTTCTTCGCCACGTTGGGGGACCTCCGCTTGAGTGTTCATCATAGAAGTCTCAGGCACGCTTGGAAAGTTTTACCGAGATCACTGCCTGCACGGTTTTTCTGGGGTGTGATCGTTTGTTACCTTTGTATTAGGTTTTCCATGGAATAGGGTTGATCTCTATTCCAATCCGAATAGCCTTAATAGCAGCAATTCTTTCGGCAATTTTCATCTGCTGGTTCCACGCTGTCTTTATCTAGCTTCAGAACATAAATCGGGCCTCTGGGCCCTCTTAGGGGAGACATTATGCGAATTTTTTTCCGTGTGTCTGTGCTGTGCATTTCCCTTGCGGCTGGGGTTTCCAACGCCGCGGAGTACCTCGTTCGTTTCAAATCGATTGGTGGAGAGCAAGATCGTTTCGTTTCGCAACGCGGCGGCACTTTGACGCTCGTTAGCGAAGAGGGAATGCTTTTCAAGTGGACTACAACCAACAAAAAAGCGATGAGTGCTCGCTTTTGGAACCCATCCGTCAGCTACATTCAGCCTAATTACACCATTCGATTATTTAAAAATCCGTCGATAGAAGCCAATCGACCGGCCCTTACTCGCCTGCTCCAACAGGGTAAAAACCCCTTTGTTGGATCGATGGCCGGGGCGTACCCCGACAACCCAGCAATCAGTGCCGGAGCGACTCAAAAAACCGGTAGCGATCCGCAGCTGAAAGACGCTTGGGGCATGGGACAAATTGGCGCGGCATCTGCTTGGAGCCGATCGGTTCAGGGACGCGATATGGTTGTTGCGGTGACAGATACCGGCGTTGACTACAACCACGAAGACCTTGTCGCGAATATGTGGCGCAATACCAAGGAAATCCCCGACAACGGTGTAGACGACGATAAGAACGGCTATGTCGATGACCTGGTGGGTTGGGACTTTGCGGCGAACGACAATAAGCCGTACGACCTATCCGTTGACCTGTTTTCGCTCCTTTTTGGTGGCGGAAACCCAGGGCACGGAACGCACGTGGCCGGTGTGATTGCGGCGCGCTACAACAATGCTCTTGGCATTGCTGGCGTGGCTCCACAAGCCAAAATCATGGCGCTGCGGTTCATTTCGGAACAAGGCCAAGGCACCACGGAAAGCGCCATTAAAGCCATTGATTACGCTGTCGCCAACGGCGCCAAAGTGATCAACGCAAGCTGGGGCGGAGAAAAGGGCGATGAAGACGATTCTGCCCTTGTAGAAGCCATTGAGCGTGCGGAGAAAGCGGGCGTTATCTTTGTGGCTGCGGCGGGCAATGGCCGCTCCAATGGAACGAGCTCAGGGGGCTACGACAATGACAACGATCCAAAGCCGGCAATCCCTGCCACTTTGAGCGTCGCGAACATTGTGTCGGTCGCTGCCATTGACTCT
>JANPJT010000032.1:0-2287 GCA_031425635.1 Pseudomonadota bacterium | reverse complement strand
ACGAGGTTCACCACAAGCCCTGCGAACGCAATGACCGTCATCCAACCGGCTTTTATCGCGTGTGGCTCTCCGAACCGGTGCCAAGCCTCGTAGCAAATCCAAATCGCCGCTAGGATGAGAAGCACGCTATTCACTGCCGCTGCTAGGATTTCGGCTCGGTAGTAGCCGTACGTTCGCCGGCCGGTGGGGGGCCGGCGGGCAATCCAACTTGCGAAGAGCCCAAGCCCCACCGCGGCTGTATCGATCGCCATGTGGCCCGAGTCGGCTAGCAATGCTAGCGATCCACTCCAAAGCCCACCGGCGATTTCCACCACCATAAAAGCTCCGGAAAGGACGAACACTTTGAACAAGGAGCTAAAGGGCGTTTCATGGGAAGGGTGGTGGTGGCTGTGCGTCATTTGGCAAATTCTACCAGCGAAGAAGTCGCAGGGACAGCTTGTCACGGAAAACCGCCGAAAGCAGTCTCCAAATTGACATCACGTCTTTGATATGGTGCGTAAAAAGACCCTTTTCAGGTGAATCATGGCTCGAATTTTTCGTGGCCCACACCTTGCAGAAAGTAGAACCTTAGGTGACGTGTGCGCGATAAGAAGCCCCCTTTCCGAGGACTTTTCCATAGTCTCAAGAAACGGCTCACTGCGCGCGCTGAACGCAGCGCGTCACGACAAGGTGGGAAGTGGGACGATTGGAGGGCTGCGCTCCGGAAAAAGTTCCCCGAAAACTTCAGCCGGTTCGACTTTAAAAAAGCAGACCCGGATGCTTTGAATCGCTTTCTGGCTTACGGAAAATGGGGCCTCATCGTTTTAGGCGTGTACTTTTCGGCGAGCTTTGCAGCCCGACTGGCAGGCTCATTTGTGCGGACATCGCCCCCTCCGCCCCTCGTCCGAGCCTCCGGTTCGGGATCTCGGCCTCTCCCGAAGGGGGATTTCGATGCGATCTTGCGCAGGAACATGTTCAACGTGGAAGGCACTATCCCGGAACCGTTTGATCAAGGACAGCTGGATTGCTTTTCTCAAGCCCGGCTTTCTACCCAAACACTCCAGATACTTGGCACGATTGTGATGAGCGATGAAAAGTACTCGGTCGCGCTGATCCAAGAAGACGGAGCCGGCCAAAAAGTGGCAGTGCGCAAAGACGATATTTTCGGGTCTGAAAAGTTCCAAGCCCTTAAAGTGGAGCGAAACCGTCTTTGTTTTCAAATCCGAGCCACTCAAGAAATGGAATACATCGAACTTCCCAGCTCGGGATTGGACGTTGGCTTGTCTGGACCTTCGCTTTCCAGCGGAACGGAAGGAATAACGCCGGTATCGGAAAACCAGTTCGTGGTAAACCAATCATTCCTTGAAAAGAATTTGCTCAATTTGAACGAGATACTCCAAACAGCCAGGGCGGTGCCCTACGTGGATCCGAGCTCCGGTAAGTTCAAAGGCTTCCTCATTCAGTCTATCGACCCGAGCTCCCCCTTTAAAAAGCTGGGAGTCAACCAGGGGGATATCCTAACGGCAGTGAACGATATTGTTTTGGACAACGCGGGACAGGGCCTTGTAGCTTTCCAGCGGCTACGCAATTCACCCAAAGTGTCGCTCCAGGTTTTGCGGGGCGGACAGCCCCACTCGATGAGTTACGATATCAAACCTTAAGGGGTTTATTATGAAGACGAAGCACTTACACACGGCAGCTTTTCTTACGCTAGCTTTGCTAGGCAGTACGATTGCCGCCGAGACACCCAACCCCTTCGGCACGGGTGATGCGCCTCCTGGAGACACAGACGGCGGGTTTTTCCGCGAGCAAGATCAGGCCGCGCCCGCTCCTTCGGCGGCGGAACCACCACCGCTGACAGCACCCCCTCTCAACAACCTCCCTCCGGCAAAAACAGGCCGTGCAACAACCCGCTCTCGGATTGCGGCCCCGAAACCCCCGGTTCCGAAGCGAGCCGCACCCTCCGGTTCTAAAGAAACGAAAGCCAGCGTTTCCAAACTTGCGGACTACCTTCAGCTCGACTCTACGGTGAAAGGCCTCGAAGTGAAAAACTTCGACCTGCCAGACAAGGAAATCAAAGACGTCGTTACTTTGATTAGCAAGTGGACTGGAAAGAACTTCATTCTCGATTCTAAAGTCCGTGGGAAAATCACGATCATGGGGCCGAGTCAGGTAACTCTTGAAGAGGCATACCAAGCTTTCTTGTCGTCTTTAGAAGCGAATGGCCTCACAACGGTAAAGAGCGGCAAATTCATTCGAATCATTGAATCGGCGGAAGCCCGCCGAGCTCCAGTAGAAACATTCGCGG
>JANPJT010000031.1:0-3471 GCA_031425635.1 Pseudomonadota bacterium | reverse complement strand
CATGATCAAGGACCTGCCGAACGGCTTCCTCCTTGAATTCATTAGTGTATTGCTGTCGGGACACGGTTCACTCCTTAGCACCGGTGCTTTTAACACCTATGCTTATCTGTGTGTCCACTTTTCTGAGGAGGTACAAACCCGCAGGGTGAAGCAACCTTCAATCCATGATGTAGAGGCAACTTTGTCGTTCCATTTGCACCGGTCGTAGGCTGCTTCGCCGCTTCGCGACTCGCAATGACGGCCCGCCCAAAAACTACACACCCCTATGCCGTTTGAACGAAAAGCGATTTTCCCAATGTTTCCCTCACGGCTAGGGCGTATTCTGCCCGTGGCAAGATTTTCCTAGTGGCGCATTCTGTCTTGCCTGCCGAGGGCACTGAAAACGTCGGTGTATTCTGAATTAACGCCTTGATTACGAGGCACATTTTGCGCCCCTCTAGCATAGCAAACCCCATGGCACCCTCGTTGCACCCTAATGGGTGCGGACTCAGTGAACCGCGCGTGGAGTTGAATATGAAAAGCACCTTTTGGATGGCAAGAACTACTCTTATCGTTGTGGCGCTGACCCCCGTGTTTTCTTTTGCCAGCGTCGATCACTCAAACTCCCCCGCGGTTGGCACTAAAATCGCTCGCCCCGAAGGCATTTGGGATATCCAAAAGTATGTGGACACGCTCTCTGCTTTGTTTCGTTGGCCCGTCAATACCGTAAAGCGTGATTACGCGCAGGCCCTTCCTATTTCGCTTGAAAACGTGGTGAAACGAAAAGACGAAAGCAAGATCGCTGAGGCGTTAAGCCAACTTTTTGCAACCGTCAACGTGGATCAAATCAAGCGGATTGAGAAAGCGGCTTCTTCTAAACTCGCTGCGAAACTCGACGAAGAAAAAACAGATAGCGAAGCAATTGCTTTATTAGAACGAATCGAATGGGCCGCCAAGGGCCTTCTAGGGAACGCACCGGAAAAAAATGCCAAGAACGTCGCTTTCATGGCGGCATTTTTTGGAGAGAAAGGCGCGTATGCTAAAACTTTGGCCGAGAAGCAAATCATTTTGGACCAAATTAAAGTGGCCAACGATTCCAACACGTCCGACGCCACCCGCAAAGGCGCCAAAAAATGGCTCCGGACAAACTTAAGCCGCGACGCGATCATGGCGTTTGTGGATGGCCAGCTCGCTTCCGGGCGGAAAGACCTTGCGATGGATCTTGTGGATGCGGTGGCTTGGATTGACCCCCTTTCTAAAGAAGAACGCTTTCTTGAATTCTTTAACGGCGCCAACGTGGAACGCCTTCACTTAGGACCGAATCGCGAAACGATGGAAGCTGCGCTTTCTTCTTACGCCAAAAGTAAGGGCGGGCTTCACACTGCAACTTTGGCTGAAAAAGAGCACGAGACAGTCGTGCCCCGAGAATACGTCAGTAAAAATAGCACGCTCGTTGAGGGCCGCCCTGCAAGTGTAGCAGCGCCCAAAGCGCTTCAAGGCGCGCTGAAGGGGGCAGCGAGTGTAGCCCTTCGACAGCCATTGGTTGGCGCCGCGGTCGCCTCCCTTGGTTTAGGGACCATCCCCTTTGCAGCTGGAAGTGTGGGAACAGCCGCCCGCTCCAAAACTTTAGTCCGCGCAAAGCCAAACGCGGCCCGGGATAAAGGCGCTTCGATCTTTGCCGCCAACTGTACTTCGACGTGTCACTCGTCTTGGCCTAAAGGGAAAGCTGAAATGATAGCCAGCGTCTCGAGCGGCTCCATGCCAAAAAATAAAACCCTTTCACAGTCCGAAAAAGATTCTCTAATAGCCTACTTGTCGAAGTAAGCCGTTGACTTGGACTCTGAAACCCCTATCTTTGCTCCAAGGGGAAACCATGGCGATTCCGTCCGATCTTCGATTCACTAAAGAACACGAATGGGTCTCTTTCGATAGCGACCCCATCGCAACCATCGGCATTACCGATTTCGCCCAGGAATCTTTAGGCGACATTACTTTTGTGCAGCTGCCCAAAGAGGGCGAAGAAATCCGCAAGAACGAAACCTTTGGCGTCGTCGAGTCGGTGAAAGCCGTGAGCGACTTATACGCTCCCGTAAACGGTCGAGTCGTGGAAGTGAACCAACCGCTGCTCAATTCCCCGGAGCTGCTGAATGAAGATCCGTACTCTGACGGGTGGATGATCAAAGTGGAAGTCACCGACCCAACCGACCTAGACGATCTGATGTCGGCCGAAGATTACAAAGGGTATGTAGACGAGCAACAAGGGTAGTCCGCGCTAACGCATTGCACTACACTTCCTTTTTTTCATCTCAGATTCTCTCGCCATTTCTTTCCAACCACCGCAAAAAAATGGTATGGGTTTAGGCTCTGACTCAAGCGGAGATCTCCTTGCACTCTCGCCGATCGAAAAGCCTGCTAGAAGCAGGCGGCCAACCCCTTTACCAGTCCATCCCCACTCTGGGCGCCTCCGGTATTTTTGGTTTTTTTTGTTTCCTCACGCTTGCGCACTTTTGGCTGGCAAGCTACCTGCCCCCTGCCGAAGACGAACTGTATTATTGGTCTTGGGCGCAGCACCTGCAGTCTAGCTATTTTGATCACCCTCCGATGGTCGCCTATTTCATTCGGTTTTCTACTTCGCTTTTTGGCAACTCCCTTCTGGCGATTCGGCTCCCCGCGATCCTTTCGAGCCTCGTCGTGTTTATTGCGCTCTATCTTTTGGCCCCGCGGACCAACCTCGTTTTAGGAGCGCTTCTCTGCCCGCTTACTTTTTTTGGTTCGGTTTTGATAACGCCCGATTTGCCGCTGGCGCTTTTTTGGCTGCTTTACTGCGTTTGGTTCGCGTGGATCAACCGCACGCTCGATAGCTGGAATAACGATCCTGTTACTCGTGTTTACCGGAATTGGCCCGTGTCGCCTTTGCAGTGGATATTAGGAGGGGTTTTACTCGGGTTCGGCGGGCTGTCGAAATACACGATGGTGCTTGCTGTCCCTTGCGGGTTGATGGTTCTTCTCACCAGAAGCCGACTGCGCGGTTGGATCTGGGGGTACTGCCTGCACGGCATCACGGCCGCCATGCTCGTTTGCCCTATCCTTCTCTTCAACTGGAAGCACGGCTTCGCGCCTTTGGCGTTCCAATGGCAGCATTCGATGTCGGGCTCGGGTTTTTCCCTCGCGCAAGGCTGGAACTTTCTGTCAGGGCAGATCCTTCTCACCGGCGCGCTCCCCATGCTATTCCTACCCTGGATTTTATTGCGGCGTCGGGACCTCTGTGCCGACCCTGGATCCCAAACCTACTTCTGGTTCTTCGTGCTCCCTTTCGTGTTCTTTGTTTACAAAGGCTTTAGGGGACCGCTGGAAGCCAATTGGGCCATTGTAGCGTACTTGAGCTTTTGGCCAGTAGCCGACCGGCTCATGTCCTGGAGCTCTTTCCGAGGGGTAATGAAATCGGTGAGCGTGCTGTCGTTCGCAGTGCCCTGGGTGGTGGTCGCGGCGGCA
>JANPJT010000030.1:0-4345 GCA_031425635.1 Pseudomonadota bacterium | reverse complement strand
CTACTAGCGTCGAGCCCGCTCTCACCGACTGCTTTGCCCTCTATCACCGACGAGCAGCCTCTCGATCTAGGAGACCGAGATCTCCAGGCCGGCAGCCCGTTACACGACTCCCTAGGCCGAACCCTTGGGGTAATCACGGCCTGCAAAGAAGTCCCCGGCGAACCAACTCGGTGCGATGCGGTGGCCGTTCACAACTTGCCAACGTTTGAACTGCTTTGGAACGCGCGCCGAAAGCTTGGAACGAAAGTGGCTGATTACCGAATCCCTTCTCTCGACGTGCAAAGAGCGGAGCTCTGCGGGCTTTTCCGCAGAAGGTGCGTTCCGCAATGCCCTCGGCCATGCTACCGCCCGCCTCAGCCAGCAAACTGCCAGAACCGGCCGGCCGTAGTGCACTACCCGGCTCCTCAAGTGGCTGCCGCTTCCAACGCGTACGCGCAAGCGGCGCAGCGAACGGATGTTTCTCAGGAGAACCGTCAAAACACCCGTCAAAGCAACCGCCAAAGCAATCAGCAGGATAACAATAACAACCAAAGGGTAGACAACCGCCAGTCGTTTAACGTCAGCCCGCAAATCACGAATAACCCAACTTTTACCAACAACCCGGTGATCCATTTTAGCCCCGTCATCAACGCCCCCTCTGCCAGCGCTACGGGAGCCTCTAAAATTGAACAAGGGTCGCGCAACAACGAAACCGAGGATTCTCTGGCGGCCTTGCAGGCCGCGGAAAATCGCCTTTACCAAGAGCGCGAAGCACTCGCTTCCCGGCGGGTAAGCCTAACAGCAGCCGTGGAGCGAGAACGCGCAGCGGTCGATGAGGCAGAACAGCGAAACCTAGCCGAGTTCCAAGCGCAGCGCGGGAAGGCTGAAGCCCTGCAGCGGCAGCAACAAGTGGACCTGGAAGAAATGAAGCGGCGCAACGAGGACCTAGCTCGGCAAGCCCGCGAAGCCCAGGAAGCGGCAAAACGCTTACAAGAAGAACAAGAACAGGCGAGAAAAGACGCTGAAGAAGCGCGCGCGGAAGCAGAGCGCCTGAGGGAAGTGGCTCGCCAGACCACCCAAGCCGCATTGCTCCAGCAGGAGCCGGTTAATGAAAGCACCATCACGGGCAAAGAGCAGACCCAGATTTTGCCAAACCGAAAGCCAGTCGACCATGCGCTTGCTTTTGATCGGACTCCCGCCGTTCCAAAAGGTGCCTTTCAGTCCAGCTTAGGCACAATGGTGGCGCAGAATGCGAGCCAGCTCGACGGTCGAAGCACTGCTTTCGGTGAGCGGGCTTTCTTTGCCTCGCTGCCTTCCGGCTGGAGAAACGTCAGCCACTTGGATGCCGGTGCCGGAGTGAGCGAATCGCAACTGCAAGCATTGGTCGCTAACTACCGCCTCGAGCGCGCGAGCTTTGCCCAGTATTTGGTCGCTAGCTCTGAACGCGCGCCTTGGTGGATTGCACTGGGTGAAGAAGCGACTGCGCGCAGGCTGCCTGCTGCGAACTTGACCCGGGAGCAATTCTTTACCGCCGTGGAAAGTGGGACTGAACCTTCCCTCTTCTTCCCCGGTATCTAAAAGAAGCTTGTTGCGCCCTGGAGTTCACGGTAGCGTGAACCGATGGCTCAACTATTGCTTTTGCCCGGCATTGGGGCGAACCACCTCCTCTTTAGCAAAACACTGAAAGCCTTTCCGGAGGCCCAGGTTCCCGAATGGCAAATACCCCTGCCCAGAGAAAGCCTCGCGGCCTACGCAAAACGCTGGGCCCCGAGTTTTTCAAACGGGCCTTACGCGCTTGTGGGGATGTCGTTTGGAGGCATGGTCGCCTTAGAGCTCTCGAAGTGGGTGAACACCCAAAGCGTCGTGCTCCTTTCCAGCTGCTGGAAAACCCGTGCGATCATGACCCGCTTTCGAGTGCTGGAACAAATGAGTCGGTGGGTGCCCGACGCCGTGGTTCGTCACGGCGTTCGGACGCTGGGGGCGCCCGTTACGGCGAAAAGGCAAGCGGTGCCTCCGGCCGAAAGAGACCTGCTGGTCCAGATGAGTCGGGAGCTAAACCTCCCTTTTGCTCGTTGGGCCTGTTTCGCGGCTTCAACTTGGCAATTTGATCTAACGACCGAAGAAAACCGCCCGTACCCGGTTCTCGCACTCCATGGCCGGAAAGATCGCGTGATCCCCCTCGTCGAAGAACCGTGGGTAGACGTGGTTGAAGACGGCCGGCACCTCCTCCCCCTCACTCACCCCGATCGCGTGAACGAAATCATCCGTAGGGCGCTCCAATGAAGCGCGATTTCCCCTGGGCCTTTTACTGCCTCGCGGCTGCCGGCATTTACAACCTAGCCTGGGGTGCTTGGGTGGTGCTTTTCCCCACGGCACTCTTCGACATGCTCAAAGCCGCGCGGCCCAATTACTTGGAGCTTTGGCAGTGTATCGGGATGATTGTGGGGGTTTATGGGATTGGGTATTTGATCGCCGCGACGAACCCCTCCCGCCACTGGCCGATTGTGTTGGTCGGTTTTCTTGGGAAAGTTTTCGGTCCGATTGGGTTCATCGGCGCTCTCAGTCGCGGTTCTTTCCCGGCCGGTTTTGCTTGGGTCATCGTCTTTAACGATCTCGTTTGGCTCCTCCCTTTTGCACTCATTCTCCGACAAGCAGCTCCAGGGCGCGCGGCTGCTCCGCGATCTTTTTCCTTCGAAGAAGCGCTCCACTTTACCGGGTCCCATGGAAGCCTCCTTCGCCTTAGCCAAGAAGCTCCGACGCTGGTCATTTTCCTTCGCCATTCCGGCTGCTGCTTTTTTGGTTCTTTACTCTCAAAAGTATTTAGCCATAAAACGCTATTCCACACCGGACAGTGGAATCTAGTGATTTTTCACATGGGCCGGCAGATCTACCCGCCGGAAAAAGGGATTTTCTGGGTTTCGGACCCGGAACAAAAGTTCTACGCGGCGTTTGGTTTAACCAGAGGCACCCTGTGGCAGGTCCTAGGTCCCCGGGTGTGGTGGAAGGGATTGCAGGCAGTGCTCAAAGGCAACTGGGTAGGGCCGCTAGGAGGAGATGGTTTACAAATGCCAGGAATGTTCGTTCTTCGTAACGGAAAACTCACTCAGTCCTTTCGGCCAAAGACGCTGGCAGAAGAATTCCCAGTCGCCGACTATCTCAAAGGCAGTTTGCTCCCGCTGCTCGCCTTTTTCTGCTTCTTTCACTTGAGCGGGTTCGCCGCCCAATCTATCCCCTCACGCAAAGTGTGTGCTCTTGCGATTGCCTCTACGTTTCTTGCGACGTTTCCGCACTCAACCGATTCCCCCCTGGTGGAAGTGCGGCCGGCAGCACCATTCACTGCGTATGAGCCGGAAGGTTTGGAGGGCCCTTGGGTGGTTAAATCCAAAGGGAAATCGCCCATCGTGATCGAGGTATTCCAAAAAGGGTGGCTTTCTCAAGCGGTCGCCTTACGCATGAAAGAGCGGCTGGTGAAGCGTTGTCCAGAAGCGAACACGATTGCGGGTTGGAGCGCCGCAGGGTTAAAAGTGCCTATCCACACGATGGAGTTTGTCGAAAACACTTCGGGAGTTCACCTGCGCGTCTCGGGAACTTACTTCGAAATGACTTCGAAAGAAGCAATCGATTTGAACGCTTTAGACGGGAAGGAAACTCCGCCAACTTTGAGTTTTAGCCAAAGGATCGAAGACCCCGACGGCCAAGGCGCCCAGATTTCCGTGGAGTTGAAAATCCGACCGGGAGTTGAGAAAGACACTTGGGAAGTATCCGAAGTGAAAGGCAGCATCGGGGCTTTTGGCCCTTTCTTCTTTCACTCTGAGGAATTTAACGGCGGCCCGTGGACTGCCGTGCACGCTCCGTCAGGATCGGAAACACCCTCGAACCATTAAAGTTTCGGTTTGTGCGCGCACTGCTGGTGTTTTGACTACGCATCCGCCTTGTTTGCGAGGACGGAAAGCGATCGCGTAAGAAGTAAGCAGCGGGGCGGTTGGCGTTGCCCGTGCGTGGTTCTTTTGTTGTTCATTGATTGGCTCCGCCGGCCCCAAATTAGGAACCCCACCCATGGAGTGAGTTTGGGGTTTTTGCGAGGGAACGCCGTGGGTTCGTGGGATTGTTTCGTTGGGCGGTTCGTAGCTCGCCGTTGGATACACGAGCATAGAGCCAGGGCGGCAGGACGAGTTAGTTTGTTTTGGTTCAGCACAGTTTACCTCCCTCGAGGGGAAACTTTGGTTTATCGTCGATAGATTGTCTGGAGCTTTGGGGAGCGCGCGTTAGGTGCAACCTGGATCATAGGTAACAGTTTGAACCGGGCACATGGGTAACACTATTTCCCATAGCGCTTTCGTCGCGGCGATGGGGATCCATCGATTCT
>JANPJT010000029.1:0-2075 GCA_031425635.1 Pseudomonadota bacterium | reverse complement strand
AAAAGGGGCGCGTGCTGGCCGCCGAGGTTTTGGTCCCTAATGTATCTATTAGAAACCTCATCCGCGAGAATAAGCTTTTCCAAATCCAGTCTGCCATGCTCGTCGGACAGGACGTCTCGGGGATGATGACTTTCAATCAGTCGCTGGTGGAGTTGGTGCGCAAAGGCCTTGTGACGGCCGAGGAAGCGGTGAGTGCGACGCAAGAACCAGACGAGCTAATCAAAGCGCTTCGATCTCCTGTTGCGCGAGCTAGTTAATGTGAGGGGTAAGGAATGAAGTTCAAGTACACTGGCGTCACTCGCCAAAGAGAAAAGGTGCAGGGAGTCGTAGACGCCCAAGACGCTTCCGAAGCTCGCCTGCGGCTCCGTTCAATGCAGATCCGGCCCGAGGCCCTAGTCGAAATCCGCGAAAAAAGCGTGGCTGCGGGTGGGGGAGGCGGTTCCTTGGGGAAATTGCTCGGGGGACTTGGATCGGACAAGGTTCCCCTGAAGAAGCTGATTCTGTTTACTCGGCAGCTTTCTTCGCTCATTGATTCCGGTGTTCCTGTAGTCCAGTGCCTCGATATTTTGTTTGAGCAAGAACGGCCGGGCACGCTCAAGAAAATACTGCTGAAGCTAAAACAAGAAATTGAATCGGGTAATGGTTTTGCAACTTCGCTGGGTAAGCACCCCACTGTTTTCTCCGAGTTTTTCGTGCGGATTGTGGAAGCGGGAGAGCTCAGCGGAACGCTCGACAAAGCCATCAAACAGGTAGGCCTTCAGCTAGAAAAGTTAAGCCGCCTCAAGGCTAAAGTGATCAAAGCGATGACCTACCCCATTCTGACGCTTTTTGTGGCGGTTGCGGTGGTTATTTTCCTATTAGTAAAAGTGGTCCCAGAGATCGCAAAGCTCTACTCAGAAGGGAAAGCGAAGCTTCCGGACTTAACGATTTTCGTGATGGCTGCGTCGACTTGGACGCAGGAAAATTACCCGTACATCGTGGGTGGCGCGTTTGCAGTCTTTACATCAGGTTCCGCTCTCTACCGGATGGAGAAGTTTAGAGCGGTGTTTGACCCCCTGGTTTTGAAAGTGCCTCTCTTTGGCACTTTGGTGATGAAGTCGGCGGTCGCCCAGCTGACGCGCACTCTCTCTACTTTAGTATCGAGCGGCGTCCCGTTGCTTTCGGCTTTCGAAATTTGTGGAAAGCTGATGACAAACCTTGCTATCAAAGATGCGCTTAAAATCACCGCAGCCTACGTGCAGGAAGGGAAAACTATTTCGGCCGGGCTTGCGGCCAAAGGTATTTTTCCAGCGATGGTGATCCACATGGTGAACATCGGGGAAATGACGGGCCGTCTAGACGATCTTCTCAACAAAGTCGCGGGAATCTATGACGACGAAGTCGACGACGCGATCGAAGCGCTCACGGGCCTTCTGCAGCCAGCAATCATCGTGGTGGTAGGGATCATCATCGCGTTTCTTCTGGTAGCGATGTACTTGCCAGTGTTTCAGCTGGCGGACAAAGTGTCCGGTGGATAAAGCCCTCGCCGGATTTGGGTGGCTAGGGGGGAGACCCGGTTTTAGGGTCTCCCATGCATTGCAAGCGTTGATGGTTGCCCGCTCCAGCTTTCTCTTTCTTCTTCTTACGCTTGCGGTTTTAGGCCAGCTTTTCCAAGCGAGTGGCGGCACCCAAACAAGCGTCGCAATGTACGCTATCTTAGCCGTGGGTTTCGCCTTCAATGTATCGGCAGCCTCACTCAGCGAACGGCTCATGGACCGGGCGTGGGTAACGTATGTGCATATCCTAGTGGATATTTCTCTTATTTCGATCTGGGTTTCGCTCTCTAGTGGGAGAGAGAGCCTGTACGCTTTGCTTTACCTAGTCCAAATACTTTTGGTATCGCTCATTCTGTACCAACGAGCGGCTTTTGTTTCTTCTTTAGCTTCGGTGGTTTGTTTCGGTTTCGTTCTATGGCTGGAGCCGCCGGCAGGGGTCTGGCTTATCTGGGGGCTAAACGCCACTCTTTTTCTGACGCTAGGGGTAGTGGGCGGGTACTTGAGCGAAGAACTTCACCGGGCGAGCCTTCAGATTGCTGA
>JANPJT010000028.1:0-4045 GCA_031425635.1 Pseudomonadota bacterium | reverse complement strand
CAGAGAACCGCATCAAGTTTAAGCAGCTGCGGCTCCTCGCTTCCGAGGAATCAGCGGGAGATTGGCTTGAGCTCGGGGATTACAGCGCTCCGGTCGAAGTGCTCAGTTCAGCTAGTTTCGAAGGCGTCGACGTCGCTTTTTTTTCGGTTCCCGTAGACATCACGAGAAAATTTGTCCCGAAAGCCGTGGAAGCCGGTGCTTTAGTGGTGGATGACTCAAGCGCGTACCGCATGATCCCCGACGTGCCTCTGGTAGTCCCACAGGTAAACGGCAGTCTTTTGTCGTCTTTTCGCGGCAAAGTCATTGCGACCCCTAATTGCACTGTGACGCCGCTTGCTCTCGCCTTAAAGCCCTTAGCTGATCGGTTTGGCCTTGAGCGCGTGGTGGTTTCCACCTACCAGTCTGTCTCAGGGGCGGGTAAACGGGCCTACGATGAGTTGGCGCACCAAACCGCAGCGCTTTTGAATGGTGGCAATGAAGAACCCGTCGTGTTTCCACACCCGATAGCATTTAACTGCTTACCTTTAGTGGGAGAAGTGGATGAGAACGGCGACTCCGAAGAGGAAACGAAAGTTTGCAAAGAATTGCGAAAAATCCTGGGTCTCCCGGACCTTGCCGTTTCGGCAACCGCGGTCAGGGTCCCTACCTTTTGTGGCCACGGTTTGACTGTGAACGTCCAACTCTCCGATGATTTTGACAGTATCGAAGAGATTCGCGAGCTGATGGAAGATTTCCCAGGGCTAAAGGTTTTGGACGAGCCTTCAGGGAATCTGTACCCAACAAACCGAGACGCTTCGGGGAGCGACGCGACTTTTGTGGGACGGATTCGACGCGACAGTTCGGTTTCTGCTGGCCTCAACTTCTGGGTTATTACCGACAATCTGCGCAAAGGCTCCGCTCTCAATGTCCTCGAGTGCCTAGATTTTCTCTATAGCTTGAAGTGACTATCCGACTTTTGATCGAATACGACGGCAACGCGTATTGTGGCTGGCAACGCCAGCTGACGGGTCCATCGATCCAAGAAGTGCTGGAAGAAACGATCCGGAAAATCACGGGCATCAAAACGACGGTTTATGGCGCCAGCCGGACCGATAGCGGGGTGCACGCGCAAGGGCAAGTGGCAATGTTTCAGACGTTAGCACCCTTTCCCGCAATCCGTTGGGCGCTGATGCTGAACTTTTATTTGCCGAGCGATATCCGGGTTTTAGAATCCAGAGAAGCCGAGGCTGGTTTCCACCCGCAAAAAAAAGCAGTCGAAAAAGAATATGAATATGTGGTGTTGAACCGCGCAGTCCACAGCGCTCTGTGCCCTCGAGTCTATTTTATGCCGAGGAAAGTAGATTGGGCCTTGGTGCGCAAAGCGCTGCCCTATTTTGTCGGAACCCACGATTTTAAGTCGTTCCAAGGCGCCAAGGCCGAGCTGAAAACCACGGTTCGGACTATCTCGGGCTTTGACCTGTACGACCGAGGGGATGGGTTTTTTGCGTTTCGAACGCGGGGGACCGGTTTTCTGAAGCAGCAAGTGCGAACTATGGTAGGGACTCTCTTAGAGGTCGGGTTTGGGAAAAGGCCCCCCGAAGATATTGCGCGCGTCCTCGAGAGCCGTTCTCGTCGGGCGGCGGGGCCAACCGCACCGGCCCGAGGGCTTACTTTGGTTCGAGTGTACTATGAAGGCGAGTAGCGTTTTGACCCATTCCCCGAGGCGAATTGCCTTCGTGCTGCTGTCGGTTCTCGTCCACGGGGGCCTCTACGCGCTTTTTTCTTTCTTGTGGGAAATTGGAAGTAGCGTTGGCCGCAGCAAAGATCCTGTCGAGATCATCTCTGCATCCGATTTGCCCGTAGCGCAAACCCTTGAGTCCACCGAGCAGGCTCTTAACTCACAGAAGCCACGCTACAGTGGAGAAATGAACCAAAGGGTGGAGCGCGAAACCAAGGCGCCTCTGGCAGGCAAGCTCCGCCGAGGGGGCGCCGAACCGAGCCCTTTGGGCGACAAGGGGAGCCAGACGCCTGGCCCTCAGCTCTCCGAACTCTTACCGGGGATGAGCCCGAACCAGTTGGCGGCAGATATCCCCGTGGGCCGAGATACTTTGCTCAATACCGATGCCGTGCTCCATGCTTCTTTTTTAAATCGAGTGTCCGATGAAATCTATGGTTCGTGGGTGAGTAAAGTGCGTGAGGCGGCCGAACGGTTTCGTGCTGCGGGAGGTAGATTGAGTGAAAACCTTTACGTCACTAAACTTGCTGTTGAAATGGACGACGACGGAAGAGTGATCTCGATTGAAATGCTCAAAGGTTGCGGCATCGATTCTATTGACCAAGCACCCAAGAGCGCATTCTGGGAGTCTGAACCCTTTCCTAACCCTCCTACGTCCATGAAACAAAAAGAGGGTGGGTACCGATTCGTTTACGAATTCCACTTTGAGTACAAATCATCCGTATTTAATATTTTGCCTTGGTCGATCTAGCGCGCTTTAACTAAACGAAGGTGGTGTTCTTCTACGCATATTGCGACCCAGTCGTGCCACCGGCCTTGAGCCCACCCTCTATTACTCAGAAACACACCGTCGGGCTTTGCTTTTTAGTCGTTGGGATACGCTCGTACCGCCGATTAAGTTTGGGTTTCTAAATGCCGCTCGCCGGCGGTAACGGTTTCAGAGCAAAAGAGGGTGGGCTCAAAGCCTCTACCGTCACGCTCAGAAAGCTTTTAGCGGGAACGGCCCTCATTGCGATGGCCACCGCTTTGGCGAAGCCTTATTTGGTGTCCGAGGCAGTGGATCGCCAGAACATCCAGCATGGCGAAACGCTCGTCGCGGAGAATACTCCACTGTCGAAGCTATCCGATTATATTCACTATCTATTGCCCACAGTTTCTACTGAGCAATTTTAAATTGCACCTTAGGGTTGATGACTTCGTTGTAGGAAATTAATTTGTCCGTAGAAACCTTATCGATCCGATGGTTTACAATCTCGCTGACGCGGGACTGATCGATATCTAGAAGCTTCGCAAATTCCACCTGCGACAAATTCTTTTCCCTCATGTGCCGGACCAAGTTCTGGCAAAGGTCCCATCGAAATCGGTCCATGGGAGAGGAGCTGGGGCCAACCATCAAGGTTCCTTGAACCTTGCTCAGCTTCTTATCCATTTCCTTCAGTTTATTTCTACTTGGATAGCGCATCGTTTATCTCCTGTAGGCGTTAACAATGCCGACGAAAAGTTCATTCTCGTGCAGCAGCCAAATCAATTTATAAAAACGCTTCTCGTACTCTAGCTGGTCATTCACAAAATATTGAAACCCTTCGTCGTCCACATCCACGGGCTGAAAAGTTTTGCCATCTAGACTCCTAACCAACGCGAGAATGACTTCGTCACTCACTGAATCCGCATGCTTTTCCTCATAATGCGGATCAATAATGACCTTCTCAAGAGCGCGCCCATTGATGATGAGCTTAGTTTGATAGACTCGACGACTCACAGATCCTAGCTTACTTAATCTTGCGATATATTGCAAGATTAATCGCTGTGCCGCCTGGAGAAACAATTGGTGCCAGTCTCCATCGAAGCTGGGACTGTTGAATAACCATTATATTTAGACGTTGAATGACGGGAGTTGCCCATTTAGCGTGGGCGCGAATTCCAAAAAATAGAACCTTTTTCAACAGTTCGAGGTTGAAAGATCGCTCTCACCGACGAGGTTCAAGAATCCGTACTCACCTACAAGTCGGCCGAAAAGTAGCCGGGCACTTAATTCTTTTTAGCCCGTTCGTAAATGGAAGGGTGCAAAACGACGACTGGATAAAGGTGGCGATGTCATTCCGAGCCGCCGGAGAAACTATCGGTAAGTGTAACTTCTATCGTTGGGAACTAGCGGTAGTGCTGAGTACTTTTCTGAATAGGTTCAAAGCAAAACAGGGCACATTTGCGCTCCTATCCACACCTGCGCTCCGCATCGCACAGCTCAAGCAGTGTGTATTCGACAGGTAAACACTTCCAGTACGCCCTAGGAATAGGCCTTGCATGCATTAGAGATGCGGCCTTGAGAAGGGC
>JANPJT010000027.1:0-13197 GCA_031425635.1 Pseudomonadota bacterium | reverse complement strand
GTGTCAGTCTCCTTCCAAGCTTGAAAGGTAGCGCTCACCGCCCCCCTAACGAAAACGGGTGCTGAGCGGTTGGGGCCTCTTTGCTCGGAAAAGAGGGTGGCCGCTAGTCCCCAGATCCGCCGCTATTAGGCGTTGACTGCGCCAACTGCGTCAAGTCATCTGGTGCAGGATGCACGTCAAACCACCGAGGGATTTCCAGTGAAAAAGAACACCGAAAAGCCTTTACCGGCTACCACCAGCTTTCTCGATGGAAAAACCCTCGTCGAAGTTTTCTTGAAGCGCGTTCGGGTGTCCCCCGCGAAAGCAGCCTTTCTCGTAAAAGTGGACGGTGTTTACCGCCCCCAGAGCTGGGAAAGCTTGCACCACCGCGTTGCAGCTGTCTTTGAAGGGCTTCGAAGCCGCGGGGTCGAACCGGGGGATCGGGTAGCGATTCTCAGCAATAGCCGGCCGGAATGGTTCATTTGCGATATGGCGATTCAATCCCTCGGGGCAGTGACGGTGCCGATTTACCAGTCGTGCCTTGCCGAGGAAGTGGAATACATCCTGAAAAACTCGGGCGCTCGGTTGGTTTTTGCGGAGAACGCAGTCCAAGCCGCAAAGATCGAATCGGCTTTCAAAGTCCTGGGTAAAGCGCTCCCCGTGGTATTTTTTCAAGCCCCCGATGCTGCCGGATTTGCTTTTGAGGCACTCAGCACGCTTTTGGGTGCAACGCTGACGGATAAGGCTTTCGAGGCATTGGACCAATCGGTTCGCCGGGTGAAAGCCTCAGACACCGCAACGGTGGTTTACACTTCGGGGACGACCGGGCAACCCAAAGGAGCACGGCTTTTGCATTCTTGCCTTGCAGCAGAAATCCGCTCGATCTCGCAAGAAATAGAATTAATGGATAGCGACGTCTGTTTAACGTTTTTACCTTTCGCACATGTCTTAGGCCGAGTCGAAAGCTACATTCCGATCATGTCCGGCATTACATTAGCCTTTGCGGAAAATGTAAATTCCGTATCGCAGAACATCCTCGAAGTGCAGCCGACGGTCATGATCAGCGTGCCCCGCATTTACGAGAAGATTTTTGCGAAAATTAGCTCTGAAGTGGGGTCGGGCACCGACTCAAAGAAAAAACTTTTTGATTGGGCGATTGAGACCGGAAAGAAAGTGGCGCGCCTTCGATCCGTGCAATCACCGGTCCCGCTGCTTCTTTTGGCAAAGCACCAAATTGCGGATCGGCTGGTCTTTTCAAAAGTTCGTGCAAAACTCGGGGGCCGCATCCGTTTTACGGTTTCTGGAGGGGCACCACTTTCACAGGATATTTGTGAATTCTTCCACGCGTGTGGAATCAAAATTCTGGAGGGGTACGGGCTGACGGAGTCTTTTGGGGCGATCGCAGTGAATCGACCGAACGACTACCGCTTCGGGACAGTGGGGCGCCCGCTCGCCGGCACAAGTTTTAGATTGGCAGCCGATGGAGAAATCCAGGTTCAGGGCCCCGCGATTTTCGCAGGTTACTTTGAAAACGAAACTGCCACGGCGGAGGTATTGACTCCCGATGGATGGTTCTGCACGGGCGATATCGGCGAATTCACGGAGCACGGTTTTTTAAAAATAACCGACCGAAAAAAAGAACTGATTGTCACTTCAGGCGGGAAAAATATTGCCCCCCAGAAACTAGAGAACCTCGTCAAACAGATTCCCTTGGTCAGCCAGGCTTTTGTTTTTGGTGACAAGAAAAAGTACCTTGTTGCGCTCATTACTTTGGCCGAGGCAGACGCTAAGAAGTGGGCCCGGGAAGAGGGCATTCGGTTTGAGTCCTTTGAAGAGCTAGCAGCCAGTCCCCCCCTAAAAGCGCGCATTGAAAACGGCCTGAAACAAATGAATCGGTCTTTGGCGAGCTATGAATCGGTAAAGCAGTTCCATGTCTTGCAGAACGACTTTACCTTGGAATCCGGCGAGCTCACTCCTTCGTTAAAGCTTAAGCGCAAGGTCATTTCTGCTCGCTACCAAAAAGAGTTAGAAGCGCTCTACTAATGCGCCGGTTTGAGCGCCTTGGCGTGGATTTTCCTTTCTTCATTGCCCCGATGGTTGGCATCAGCCATGTGGCATTCCGCGAGCTCGTGCGAGCATACACACCTCCCGGTATTTTTCCGTTGCTCTTCACCGAAATGATCTCGAGCCGCCGGCTTCCCGGCGAGCAAATCGGAGAAGCCGATCACTTGCGCACGAGCTGTGGCGAGCAAGGGCTCATCCCGCAGCTACTCTGCAATGAAGAGGTTTTCATCCAGGAATCCATGGCAAAGCTCCACGGGCTACACCCCTGGGGAATTGATATCAATATGGGTTGCCCAGTCACTCAAACTTTGAAGCACAACTGGGGAGTGCAGCTGATGCACGACAAAGGCAAAGCCGCCGACGTCGTCCGTTTTGCCAAAAAGTACTCGGCTCGTCCCATTAGCGTGAAGCTACGCGCCGCGATTGGGAGGGATTTTAACGAAGCCTACCTTCTCGACTTTACCGCAGCGCTCGAAGACGCCGGCGCTGACTGGCTCACAGTCCATTGCCGATCTCAAGAGCAGAGGCACCACGGTTACGCGCGCTGGGACATGGTCGAGAAAGTTGCGTCCGAACGAACGATTCCCGTGGTTGCCAACGGCGACATCCACACTTGGAAAAGCGCTATCGAAGTGCGCGAAAAGTACCGCGTCGACGGAGTCATGCTCGCACGGGCTGCCACTGCCCGGCCGTGGATACTTTGGCAAATCGCGTACCACTTGGGGCACCGCGAAAGCCCTCCCGGGATCCAACGGACGGAGCCACCGCTCACTCCCGAAGAGGAAGGCGACGAGTTTTTTTCTGCGATTCTGCGTTTTTCGTGCCTTTTAGAACAGCACTTTGGAGATTGCCCCAGCACTCTTAAAAAACTGTTTTTCCACCTCACGCTCAGCAGCCGGTGGCTTTTTTATGGCCACGGGTTTTTAACCCAGGCGAAAAAGTG
The DNA here is from genome assembly GCA_031425635.1 of Pseudomonadota bacterium. GTDB lineage: Bacteria > Bdellovibrionota > FAC87 > UBA2466 > UBA2466 > JAIEOG01. The sequence continues at coordinate 10,211 of JANPJT010000027.1, read as the reverse complement.
CCAAAACCTTTTTCAGTTCCGAGATTTTGTAAACGACTACAGAGACAAGTACCCCCAGCCAATGATTGAAACCGCCCGGACGTAGGAGCGACGACACGGCAGGTCATTGCACTTGTGCCGGCGACTAAGGGTTGCCGGAGAGAACGAGAGTGATTAGGCTCTTACCAACGACAGGAGATCGCCGTGCCACACATGACTTCACTCTTTGCTCTTATTTTCGGGTTCGTCTTAGGAGGCTGCACTAACCCCTCAAAAGATCAGCTAGCTCAGTACATTAAAGACAACCCGGCCGCTTTGGCAGGCGCCATTAAGAGCAACCCCGACGCTTTCAAAGAAGCGCTGCAAGCTGCGCAAACCCAGCTTCGTGAACAATACGCGCGGGAACAGCAGGAGAAAGAACAGAAAGAAACCGCCGAACGGATGGCGGACCCCCTGAAGCCAAACCTCTCGGACGCCCAAGTTTTCAAAGGCTCAGCGGACGCCAAAATAGTCATCGTGGAGTACACCGATTTTCAGTGCCCTTACTGCTCTCGAGGGGCGGATTCCATGAAGGAAGTGCTGAAGCGGTTCGAGGGCAAAGTGAAAGTCACTGTAAAGCACTTGCCGCTGGATTTTCACAAGCACGCTCTTCCCGCCGCAAAGTACTACGAAGCCATTCGCCTTCAGAAGCCTAAAGCCGCTTTGGAATTTCACGATGCGGTCTTCGCTAAACAGGGCGAGCTCAACTCAGGCGGTGAGAATTTTCTAGAAGCCGAAGCAAAGAAGCTCGGAGTCAACCTCTCCAAACTGAAGAAGGATCTTGAGTCTAAAGCGGTCACCGATAAAATCGACGCCGATATGGCCGAAGCGAAAGAGTTTGGTTTCCGCGGCACGCCTTCTTTCCTAGTCGGCGGAGTGCCCGTCCGCGGCGCGCTCCCTCCGGACGAGTTTGCGAAAATTATCGAGCAGCTCCTGGCTAAAAAGGGCTAAGCGCATGGAAGGCGAAGGCCAGGTTGTCGGTAAACGCGCGATAAACTTTGTTCTGCCCGATCAATCGGGACGAGATGTTTCGTTGAGCGATTTGTGCCGAAGCGGCCCAACCTTGCTCGTGTTCTACCCAGGCGACTTTAGGCTCATTTGCACGCAGCAGCTCTGCAGTTACCGCGATAATCTGTCTCAATTCACCGAATTTGGGCTGATGATAGCGGGGATTAGCCCCAATTCCCCCGAAGAGCATAAGCAGTTTTCCGAAAAGTACTCTTTCGGGTTTCCGTTGCTCACTGACTCGGGACGGGAAGTCGCCAAGCGCATGGGCTGCACTTCTTTCTTGATGGCGGGCACCGTGAGCCGGGCCTGCCTCATTATCAACAAAGACCTTCTCATTTTGTACCGCTACGTGGAGCCCACGACGCTTTCGCACCGCAAAGCGGACGAGCTGCTGGGTGTGCTTCGGGACTTGAAGAAGCACAACCTCATTTGAGAAGCAAAAAGCGTGACTCGAAAACCAAAAAGCCCGCTTGAAGGGATGACGCTTGAGAAGATCCTTGAAGAACTAGTGTCGGTTTATGGCTGGGAACTCTTAGGCCAAGACATCAAGATCCGGTGCTTTACGCACAACCCGAGCATTCCATCGAGCCTGTATTTTTTGCGCCGCACCCCGTGGGCTCGGGCCAAAGTCGAAGCGTTTTTTCTGGAGCACCGGGAAAATCCACCGCGCCCACCCCCTACGGAGAAGTGACGTACTCGATCATTTCTTGAAGCGTTTCGAAGGCTGCGGCCTGGTCGTCGTTTTGCGGGGGGCCCACTCTGCGGCGGATAGACTCCAGGATACCTACCATCTTCTGCCTTCTAGCGGCTTGCTCCACTGATTGCCACCCGAGAAGCTCCGCGTTTTCGTCTTCGGTGAGTTGTCGAAACGGGCTGCCACCCTTACGGAGCGAAAAGAGGAGCAGACCAAAATTGATTTCGGTAGGCTCCTTTTTGGCATCTTTGAAATCATCTTTGATTTGGTATGCGAGGCCCATATCGTAACCTAAAGCCAACCAGTCGTTTACGAGTTCAGAGGGCATTTCAAAATGGAGCGACGAGATCGCAAGCGATAGACCGAAAAGATAGCCCGTTTTTCCCTTTGCCACTTGTTCGTACTCGTCTGGAGAATAGCTCCCTCCAGTCATAGCTCGTTCTTTCAATTCATCCTGAAAAATCTCGGCATCGCCCATCGCTTTCTGCGTTCGGGCAACCGCTTGCCGAACGGCACTGTTGCTATATTTATCGCAGCTTTCAAAAACGCACGCTTGGAGGTACGGGCCCGTGATAATACCTGCCGTGAGGCCTTCCGCTAGGTGCAGCGGGGGACGGCCCCGGCGCTCTGTGGCTCCGTCGATGATATCGTCCATGGGCAAAGAACCCAAATGCATCAGTTCCACGATGCCCGCTAATTTTTCCACTCGCGAGCTTTCGATGCCCATCGCAAGACCGGAAAGGTAGACCGCCATCGGCCTTAGCCGCTTGCCTGTCAAAAGGTACTCCTTGACCCAGCCGCGGATTTTCGACCCGGGAGTGATTTCCGGCAGGTATAACTCGTCATTTCTAAGGCTAGCCAACGCCGAATTGGGGAAAGAGACGGGCAATCCTTCCAGGAGTGTCCGGCAGGTTGGAAGGCTCGGTTTCGGATAGGAACCTAGAACCAACGGATTTACAAAAAATAAAACCGCGCAAACGAACTTCTTCATGCTTCTCCCCGCCCCCAACGGCTACCATAGGCGCCAAACTTTCTGAAGCGGTTTTAGCATTTGCCGACGGGAAATGTCCGGACTAAGATTTCTGCCATGCGGGTGTTTCTTTTAGTGACTGTGCTCTTTTCGCTCCCTTCCTGGTCGACGGAAAATGAAAAGAAAAAGGCAATCGCTCGCCCCAAGGTGAAAATCCAAAAGCCGGCCGTTGAAACGCCCCCACCACCGCCCAAAAGCGACCCCACTCAAGACATCATGGAGCCCGCTCCCGCCCCCGTCCCGGACATTGACTAAAAGCACGCCAGACGGAGCGTCTTTTCTGCTAAACCGGGAGCTTGCTCCGTCTTAAAGCCGTTCCCTTTGGCTATTGCCTCTAGTGCAAAGTGCCATTGCTTACTTCAGATCGCGAATAGGTCAATGGATAGAGCGTACACGGCTTCTTCTTCCGTCTCAGCGAGGATCGGATCAAGATCGCGGATGAATTGTAAGAGCATGGCTCGCACCCTTTGAGCGTTGTGCCGCGAAAGCGTAATCGGTCCTGAGTAGTGCAGGTCGGCCGGATCGGTGGAGGCTAGGGAGGCCGCGGCCCGGAGGTTCCAATTGGTGTGGTGGTTGGCGATCATCAGCGAGTCATCATTTAAATGGACTCGGCGGCTGGTTGACAAAAGGCGGCCGCCTTTTTCCTCGATGAGGCCCGCCGAACGTAGAAAGCCGACTATCTGGACCACCGTTTCCCGCGGCAGATGGAGTCGCCTCTCCATCTGTTCTGGGGTTTGGCCGCCTGGAATCATGAGCAGCACATGCGCTGCAGAGTAAATCCAGCTGGAGTAATAGCGTTGGATTACTTGGTCGGGAAGGCGGTGCGCATCGACCTGGTTCGTCACCCGCGATCGTTCCTGGCGCACCAACTCCATTTGTTCTAGAAAAAATGATTCCAGCCGGCGCGAACCGGCTCTGCCATGGTGGGCCATCAACATGAAATACTGGCTCTCCTGCGGAGAATGACTAAAGAAACGATCGATCTCGATTACATGCTCTAAACTAAAGTGCACTTTGCCATTGAGCACTTGCGTCACGAAGGAGGGTTTGCAACGGATCCGCTCCGCCAAACGACGTCGGCACCCGCGTTTATCACCTCGCGTTGGAAGCTGCTCTCGCAAGTACAACTTGTAATCGACAAACTCAAAGATCGATACGCTCACGAACGCAATGTTAACTAAACAATTAACGTTTAGTAAGTACTTTTAGAAAATTGAGGCTATCGCATTTTTATCTACAGACCATAATCAAGAGATTGGGGAACTCATTTCAAATTTGGGGGAAAAATGAAAAAAATTCTGACAACGCTTTTGTTATTTCCATTGGTCTTGGTTGCCGCAGCGAGGAGAGGGGGCAGCACAGGCGGTGGGTACGCCGTGTACTGCGAGGAGCCGATTTCGCGAGTTGTTTCCGTTCGACTACTGGACTATTACGAGGCCGACCTGCTACTCCCTGAGCTCAAACTAGATTTGGGTGACGGCAATTCCGAGGTTGACCTTGCTCAAAATGTTCTGGCGCGGCTGCGGGTCTTAGATGCCAAACGCGCAGATGCGTATTCCGCGAAAGTGCGGCGCTTTCTCATGGACACTCGCTTTATCCAAGAGAATGTCCCCGATGTGAACGATTACGGTTTTGCACCTCTGGGCGATGGATGTGTCCTGAAGCAAGTCGCTGTGCAAAACTTGGTTCCGATTCCCGAAGGGAAAAAGTACACCATTAACAAACCGCTGTGGGACCGGCTCTCGACAGTGGATAAAGCAGGTTTGATTTTGCACGAGCTGGTTTACGAGGAAGCTCTTTCACTGGGGCAAAAAGACTCTCGAAATAGCCGGTACTTCAACGCTTTGATTAGCTCAAGACAGGTCAGCTCTTTGACCGGCAAACAATACGCGGAACGTCTAAAGGCAGTGGGACTGCCTGCTAGCGCAGGAGGGCGCCCTGATATGGTTCTTGAACTGCCCGCAGGACATATCGCAGCTGTGGTTAACCAACCATTCCATTTCGACTTGGCAGAATTCGTTCTCTCCACCAACAACCACCCGCTGCAATTTTCGAAGCTGGGTGGTGCTCCGTGGGCCGTGCTCTCTTCGAAAGGCCAGCTTACGGGTACCCCATCGGCGACTGACATTGGATCTAACGTGCTACGTGTTGGAGTAACCGACGGCACGCTTCAGGCTGAGGGACAGCTTACGATTGAGGTCGACTCCTCGGGACGACGGTGGCTTCCTCAGGCGACTGAGGGGCAGGCGTTTCGAGTCGATTTTTTGGATATCTGGCCGCTGGCAAAAGGCTGTTCAGATAAAGCCGTCGATTTTGTTAGAGGGAAAAATTGGATGAATTTATCAGGAACCGTACTTTCCGGCACTCCCTCGGCTGCCGAAGTCGGTGTTTACGAGGCAGACTTCGATTTCGAACAAACTTGCTATGAGGAAGTGACCGAATTCCTACCCGGGGGAGGACAGCGGGTCCATCAAGTTCCAGCGACGCGCACGACCCGGGTACGCTTTAAAGGAAGAGTCGAGACTGCCAATGTGGCCAATGGAACGGATGTACCGGTTGGGGATTTTGATGAAGTATTCTTCCTTCAGTTCGGGAGTAGTGGCTGTCAGGCCACTCTAGTGGGACCGCGTGCTTTCATCACCACGGCGAGCTGTGTGGGCAATAGCAAGACGACTGCCTTTGAATTTCGCGGCGCGACTTATCAAGCCAAACTCGCCAAGCATCCAAAGCATAGTTCTCTTCAGCTGGATGTTGCTTTAGGAATCGTAGACCGCCCAGTCAACGGGGCACTCCCACTTTCTGTCGGTGGCAAAGTGAAAGTGGGCGACGCGGTGGAATTGCTTGCCTTCTCCGATTTTTCATCCGGGCGAGGTACTCGTCTACAGGCCCACCAACACCGGATAACCAGAGCCAAAGCCGACTTATGGGAGCATCGCCATCCATCGGGCCTACCCAGTATTATTTTTGGAAATTCGGGAGCGGCTTTGCTGGCGGGGCGACGCAACGTCACTTTGGCGGGCATAGTGAACAGCAGTAGTTTTGGTTCTATTCCGCAAAATGTGTTTTCCACTCGGTTGGACAATCTCGATGTCCGACAGTTTCTGAGCGATACCGCGGCAACGGAGGGTATAAGTATTTGCGGACTGTCCATCCAATGTGAATATTAGCTTATGCATTTAGCCCGGATGGGGATGGCGGCTTCGGAAGCCATCCCCATCTGGGCTTTTTTATGTCTTGTCGACGAAGCGCATTAACTCACCGAGTCAATCCTCTGCAAAGAAACTTCGTTTCTTCAGGGAATTCTCCGATAAGTACAGGAGGAGACTTTCCATTGAGGTCGCTGTTTAAATTCCGCCGCTGGGCTGAAGCTTTCCAAAGCGCTTCGCGCGTTTTCGAAGGCCGAGTGCACCACGGGCACCTCGCGCCGATGGACCTTTTAAAATCACGTCGGCTCCCACTGGTGGCTTTCAACTTTCTTTTTGCGCTTTTGCTAGGGTGGATCCTCGTAAGCCCTGCACCCAACACCCGTCCGCTGCCTTTCGTGCGCGCAGGGGAAGTAGCCGATCAAACGGTCGTTTCTCCTCTCACTACAGAAGTACAACCGAAAGACTCCCTTTCAAGAAGCCGGGCGGAAGCCCAAAAGAAAACGCCGCCGGTTTTCGACTTCGATGAGAGTGTCACAGCGCTTTGGCTTCAAAAATGGCAAACTGCCTTTGCGCGGGTGCGGCAGCTTTTCTTCTCCAACCCTTCTTCTGTCGAAGCGCAAACCACGGCGCCTTTGCAGCTTGCAGACCGCATTGCCGAAGTCATTCGCAAAGAAACTGGCCAGCAGCTCCTCACTTCCGATTTACTTTTCTTAATCCAAAACCGTTTCTCCACCGAAATCCAGGGCGTGTTTGAAGAGATGGCAAAACCGCTCTTAGGGCGGATGGTGTCGGACCTCGACCTTTTCCCGCTTTACTACGGCACGGGCATTTTTGTCCGGCAAATCAACTTGGGGCTCAACGAGTCGCTCGTGAACGATGTGTCTCGGATTTGGAGCCTCGATCACGCGCGAGGGCTCATTGGACAAATTTTGACTAGCCACCCCAAGCGCTCCGAAGTCGCGTTCCAGCGCATTGCCCGCATTCTCCAATCGGTCCTGGTCCCAAACCTAGTGCTCAATGCAGGGCTCACCGAAAAGCGCATCCAGGCGGCTTTTTCGAAAAAAGACTTAGGCACTATCACCGTGCGGCGAGGCCAAACTATACTGCGGATGGGCGATAGGATCACCGAAGAGCAGGGTGAACTCGTCGATACATTGCGAGAGCTCACTTCCGCGTGGGCGTTGCTCAAACGCTTCACAGTAACGACGCTCCTACTTTTCCTTTTCTTACACGTTTTGTTTTATTTCGATCTGACCCGAAGGAGTTTTCTGCGGCTTTCGCTGAAAAACTCGCTGGTCTTTGCCGCCATCGCCTCGGGCTCCTTGTTGGGCATGAAGTTGATCCAACCCCTGCTGATGGTTCTCCTTTCGAACTTAGGGGTACCTTCCGGCGCGGAGTATGTGATGCCGGTAGCAGCGGGAGCCGTTCTGGTGCACTTGCTTCTTGGCCGTGAGCTCAGCTTTTCATATGCCGTTTTGCTGGCTGTTTGCTCCGGGCTGCTGATGGAGCGAAGCCTCACCTATGGCATCTGGATTTTTATCGTATGCAGCGTCGCTATCCAGAGCCTTGGCGCGTGTAAACAACGCACCGATTTGTACAAATGCGGCGCTTGGAGCGGCGCGGTCGGCGCTATCATCGTGCTTGCCAGCTATTTGAACCAGTCGATCGGTTTTGATTTCTATAGCTGGTCGACGCCCGTGATCCACTGCGTGTCTGCGTTTGTTGCAGGGATGCTTGGTTCGATTGTCGCGAGCACCCTCATTCCCCTTCTGGAAGCCGTGCTTGGGTACACGACCAACTTAAAACTCTTGGAGCTGGCAAATTTCAACCACCCTCTTTTGCACAACCTCATGATGAAAGCCCCAGGGACGTACCACCACTCGGTCATGGTCGGCAGCCTCGCCGAAATCGCGGCAGATAAAATCAAAGCGAATGGATTGCTGGCCAGGGTGTCGGCTTATTACCACGACATTGGAAAGATGAATAACCCGCTCTATTTTATCGAAAACCAATCGCCTCAGTACAACCCACACGATCACCTCTCTCCGTCGATCAGCGCCCGAATTTTATTTTCACACGTCAAAAATGGAACTCGGATGGGTCGGGAGCACAACTTAGGCGATCCGATTGTAGACATTATCGAACAGCACCATGGCACGACGCTCGCGACCTACTTTTATGATCGTGCAAAAGAAATGGAAAAAGGAAAAGAAGCGGGTACGAACGATTCTGACTACCGCTACCCTGGCCCGCGCCCCCAAACAAGAGAAGCTGCCATCGTCATGATCGCGGATGCGTGCGAAGCGTCCACTCGGAGTATTGCAGAACCAACCGCAACGAAAATTCAGGGAATGGTACATAGTATTATCAACCGAAGGTTCTTAGACCAACAGTTTCACGATTGCGATTTGACGATGAAAGATTTGAAAGTTATCGAAGATTGTATTAGCAAAACGCTGTTGTCTCTTTACCATCACCGGATTGAATACCCTGGACAGAAAGACGCTTTAGAGAAGCGAAGCCCGGCCCAAGCATGAAGTCGCCCCATCGCCCTATTGAAGTAACCACCCACTCTGAAGTGGTTTTTCCGGTCTCCTACCACAGGCTGCTGAAAGAGGCGGCGAAAGCGACCGTTGGCCTTTTGCCTTCCAAGATTTGGAAAGAATTTGGCAGCCTCGAGAGCCCCGCGCTCAGCGTGACTATCGTGAGCCGCCAAACCATTGCAAAGCTCAACCTCGAGCACCGAAATAAGAACCGCCCCACGGATGTCCTTTCATTCCCTTCGGCCCGTACCCCAGGCTCGGGTTTTATCGGAGACGTTTTAATCTGCTGGCAAGTCGCCAAAGCGCAAACCCAACGGTTTGAGACAACCCCGCGCACCGAAGTGCAGCGGCTTGTCGTGCACGGCGTTCTTCACCTGTTTGGGTATGATCATGAACTATCTCCCCAGGACGCGCGAAGGATGTTTTCTCTTCAGAATAAAGTCTTGCGGGGGTTAACTACTCGCGAATCGCTTCGATAGGATCGAGTTGCGCCGCTTTGATTGCGGGGTAAAGCGTGGCGATGAAGATCAAAACGACAGAAACCAAGTAAACGAGCCCAATCGAAAAGGGCCGAACTTCGACCGGAACCGACCGTTGGTAGTAGATGTCGGGGAACTGGTAGAAGTTTTGGATGTAAAAGATCAGCCCTGCCGATAAGACGGTTCCTATACCCATGCCAATCATTCCGACAAACGCGCCCTGCCAAATAAATATCTGCCTAATTTGCGACTTTGAAGCGCCTATCGCGCGAAGAACGCCAATGTTTTTTCGTTTGTGGCTCACGTGCATCATGAGCGTAATGGCGACGTTCATTACCGCTATTAAAACGGCGAAGCTGAGGATCAGGAACATGGAAAGCTGTTCCAGCTTCAGCGACTGGAAAAGAGCATGATTGAATTCGGTCCAACTTTGGATTTCCCACCCCGCAGGAACCATTGGTTTCAAGGCCGCTACCAGCGCATCCGCTTCGTCCAAAGATTCCGCCCAGACGTGCCAGCCAGTCACCGAGTCGCCCTTCCCCACGATGTCCTGAGCGTCCAAGATCGGAATAAACAAGTACTGCTTGTCGAAATCGTAGTGCCCAGATTGGTACAGACCCGAAACCTCAACGACGTGCGTTTGCGGCACCGCCCCTAGGGCACCTTTTCTTCCTAGCGGGGAAATAAGTTGAAGGGTATCGCCCACGTCGGAATTGAGGTGGTTTGAAAGTTCGGCGCCCAAAACCCCCTGAACTAGCTTGGAATTGGCAGAGGGAACCGTTCCCCTCTCAATCCCTTCTCCCACCCGTTTCCATTCCGAATCCGGCAGCCCCCACACAATGACCCCCAGCGTTCGGTTATCACTCTGCGCGATCATTTCGGCTTCCACGTAGGGCATGGCGCGAACGACTCCCGGCTCGGCGAGCAGTTTCTTGGTGAAGTCATTGACGGAGACCGGACTGCTCGACCCTGGCGCCCGACGGATCATGGCATGAGGAAACGCACGCAGCACATTGTCTCGGAGAGACGTCTCAAGGCCATACATGACCGACAAGAGAGAGCTCATAGTGCCTACGCCGACGCCAATTGCCGCCCACGCAAACAAAGTCATTGCGCTAAAACGCCCGCGCTCCGTGCCCTTCAGCATGAAACGCCAAGCGATGAGCCGCACAGCCATGGGCTAGAACTCCTCGCCCGGAGGAGGCAAAGGCGGCGCAAAGTCTTCTTGCATGGGGGGTGGAGCATCAAAAGCAGGCGCGTTTTCATCAAATGGCACGGCTTCCGAATCGAACT
>JANPJT010000026.1:0-4713 GCA_031425635.1 Pseudomonadota bacterium | reverse complement strand
GCAAAGCTTTGGAAAAAGCTCAAAATACGTTTGATACTGCGTCGACTCACTTGACGAGGTATAGCAACTCAATCACCAGGGTTATCGGAACCGAATCGACCGACAGCTCGAAAGTGCTTCCCGACCAGCACGCACCCTTTTAAGAAAGACTTTTATGGCCCAAGGAACACGGCTCCCCCCGCACAATTTAGAAGCAGAGCAGTCGGTGCTTGGCGGGATCCTTATCGATAACCAAACTTTCCACAAAGTCATCGACATGCTTTCGCCAGATGATTTTTACCGGCCCGCAAACGGAAAAATCTTTGCCGCCATGTGCGAGCTTGCAGCGAGAAGCCAGCCAATCGATGCAGTCACTTTACCGGCCCAGATGAAACAGATGGGAACCTACGAAGAAGTAGGTGGCGCATCTTACTTGGCCGAACTTTTGGAGCTTGTTCCCACTGCAATCCACTCCGAATACCACGCCAAGCTAGTCGCCGATCAGGGAGTGAAACGAAGGCTGGTTTCCACCTGCACCGAAATTGGAAACCGAGGGTTAGATCCCGGTGAAACGACGGCAGAGCTTTTAGACTATGCCGAAAAGCAAATTTTCGGCCTCACTTCTTCCAAATCACTCCGCGGAATGACCCACGTCCGCGACGTCGTTCGTTCTGCTTTCGTTCAATTAGAAGAGCGGTTTGAAAACCAGGGCCAGCTGACAGGGATAGCCAGCGGTTACGACGATCTCGATAAGCTGACGTGCGGCTTTCAGCGATCCGACTTGATCATCGTGGCCTGCCGCCCGAGCGTCGGGAAAACCAGTTTTGCTTTGGGAGTTGCTAGGCATGCGGCAGTCCGCGCAAAGTCGCCCGTCGCTTTTTTCTCACTGGAAATGTCGCGAGAGCAGATTGTGACTCGCTTGCTCGCTGCAGAGGCTCGAGTCGACTCCCAAAAAATCCGCACGGGAAAACTTGCGGAGCAAGACTGGGGCAGGCTAACCAGGGCTGCCGGAATGCTTTCCGAAGCTCAAATTTATGTCGACGATACCCCGGCACTCACAGTTTTGGAAATGCGCGGCAAAGCCCGTCGGATGAAAGCGGAAATCGGCGAAATCGGGGTGATCGTCGTCGATTACCTCCAAATCATGGGAACGAGCAAGACCGCTCAAAACCGTGAGAATGCGATTTCGGAAGTTTCTCGCAACCTGAAAGCGCTTGCTAAAGAGCTCAACGTTCCCGTGATCGCTTTGTCTCAAGTGAACCGAAACATCGATTTACGGCCCGATAAGCGCCCGATGATGGCGGATCTTCGAGAGTCTGGAGCGATTGAACAGGATGCCGACTTGATCATCTTCCTTCACAGGGAAGACGCGGAGAACCAGACCGGAAGCGCCGCAACGATGGCGGAGTTCATTATTGCTAAGCACCGGAACGGGCCGCGAGACACGGTGAAAGTCGCTTGGCTCGGCCAATACACTTCTTTCGAAAACTTAGCGCCCAGCGGGATGGTGCCGACTTAACCTAAAATTGTCGCTTTTAGGTTGACGCAGCGCCCTTAACGAAACTCGCTTCGAAAATCGGCTTGACGGCTCGCAAACTACCGGAAGACCCCCAAGTAGAGCTTGCTCGACGACCGGCGTGTGTTAGCATGAAGCCTCAATCTTGAAAAAAAAGACGCCAAAATCTTCCACGTCGAAACAAGGGAAAGCCCTCTTCGATGACGTTGTGAAGCTCACAGGAATCCCGTCTTCGGCGATGAGCGGAGAGCTCAAAGACCTCCTTGAACGCAAGAACATCGACGTCAAAAAACTCACTCTCGATCAACTCCGAGTGTCAGCAGCCAGCTACTTGCGCGAAATCATGGAAGGCCTTTTAGAAAAAGAAGGCCTGTCCAAGACCAAGCATTGATTCCCCCCTTTTACCCTGAAAACACGACCTCTCCAGTCGACAATTTGCGTCAGAACCGGTAAAGAAAAATCTCCTGCGTCGAGTATTCGTCGTTATAATGGATACTCGCTGTTCAAACCCGAGGTCGAGATGAAGCTAACGCACCTTGCACTAATCTTTTTACTTCCAGCCCTCCTCTCCTGCGGGGCGATGAAAGTGGCGAAATCCGATACGGTTGCCGCAGAAGAACGCGCACCTGAAGTGGTGGAGACAGCGCTCCCCGAGGCCGAACTCACTGACTCCATGAGAGCCCACCAAATCGAAAATTACTCTATCGACGAAGTGCTTAAAGTCGAAGAACCGAACACCAGCGCTCTGTATGATAATAGCCGCTACGACTTTCCAATCACCATGAACTCCAAAGTGGAGGGTTGGATCGATTATTTCACCGGGCGGGGTCGGCCGCACATGGAACGCTACTTGGGGCGATCGAGCCGCTACATCCCGCTAATGAAACAGATCTTAAAGCGGGAAGGCCTGCCGGAAGACTTAGTGTACTTAGCCCTGATCGAAAGCGGTTTTAACCTGCGAGCGAAGTCGCGGGCTCGGGCTGTAGGCCCCTGGCAGTTTATCCGAGGCACTGGGAAACGTTACGGCTTACGCATTGATGGCTGGCTGGACGAACGGCAGGATCCTATCCGCAGCACGGAAGCCGCTGCAAGCTACTTGAAAGATCTCTACTTGATGTTCGAGTCCTGGTACCTGGCTGCGGCCGCTTACAACGCGGGCGAGTACAAAATCATGCGTTCTATTTCGGCGACGAAAACCAACAATTTTTGGAACATTGCCCAAACCAGCCACTTGCGCCGGGAAACCAAGGACTACGTTCCCAAACTGATTGCCGCGTCGATCATTGCAAAAAACCCCGAAAAGTATGGCTTTGAAGAGATCGCTTATTTGGATCCTCTCGAGTACGAGACCGTCCCTGTCACCTTTTCCGTCTCTCTTAAAAAGATTGCCGAGTTGGTCGACGCGCCCGTCGAGGAACTGGAAGACTTGAACCCACAGCTTCGGCGTGGAGTGGTCCCGCCGCAAATGGCGAGTTATGAAATCCGAGTCCCTGTGGGAAGCCGCGCGCTAGTGGAAAGGGCCGTTTCTGCGATGAAGGGAAACCTGAGCGTTGCCCAGCTCGACCGAGAATACGAAATACGCCGCGGAGACACTTTGACATCGGTCGCACGCCGGCACCGCATTTCAAAAGCGGATTTGGCGGCCGCCAACGGGATAGGAGCCACGTCGCGAGAGAAGCTAGAGCCCGGGTCGACTTTACTTATCCCCAAAAACGCGAAGCAAGTTGCGGAGGTTCAGGCCCCCAAGGGAAGCACGACCGAGCACATTGTCCAATCGGGTGAATCGCTTTGGTCGATTGCGGAGCAGTACAACGTTACTATCGGAGATTTGTTTGAGTGGAATGACTTAGACAACGCGAAGATTTTCCCCGGCCGAAAAATTGCGGTGCATGCAAAATCGGGCGCCGATGTGGCTGTCCAAAAAGTAAGGGCGCCGCAATCCATTGTCTCCGGGCCCGCTGATTCTGGCGGCTTTTTAGACCACCGCGTGCAGAGCGGCGAGACCGTTTGGTCCATTGCCGAGAAGTACAGCGTCAGCGTTCGGCAAATCTACCGCTGGAACTCCATGCGCCGCTCCCGCATTAACCCAGGTGATACGCTGAAGATCAAAGCCGAACGAGGCAGCCGGGCTAGGCAAATCAGCAAAAGCCGCTCTAGAAACGCATGAAGTCTTTTGCCGAGGAACCGATCTTAGTCTTTTTCCTCTTGGGCCTTGGCGTTGTTTTTGCGTTTGGGATCCTTGGGGTGGCTTGGTTTTCATTCCGCGATCGGCCTAAAGATAAAAATCTTTAGGGCCGCTGTGCTTCTGAGAGGGATTGCGGCGCGAGATTGAGTGTTTGTTTCCAGCGATTGGCTCCGCCGGCCCCAAATTGGGAACCCCACCCATGTAGCGAGTTGGTGGATTTTACGCGCGAATGCCGTGCGTTCGTAGGTGTGTCGTTCGGAGGTTCGCGGTTCGTAGCTTGCGGCTACACACACCACTGGTTTGTTTGTTTCCATTGATTGGCTCCGCCGGCCCCAAATTAGGAACCCCACCCATGTAGTGAGTGCGTGGGTATTTCGGGAGCACTCCGTTCGTTCGCGGGAGTGTTGTTGGGAGGTTCGCAGCCGCCGGTTGGGCACACGATCATAGATCGAGGGCGGCGAGACGAGTTGATTTCTTTTAGTGCGGCCCAGTTTACCTCCCTCGAGGGGAAACCTTGGTTTATTGTCGATAGATTATCTGGGGCTTTGGGGAGCGCGCGTTACATTTTTCTTGACCGCTTTTGAGAGAGCTCTTTTTTGGAAGCTCGAAGGCAAGTCTACCTGCCGTTCCTGCGGGCTTTGATGCCTCGTAGTTTGCACTTCTTACACTGGCTCATCTCGTGAACTCAAAACTCGTTTTGGTGCGTGTGGCGAGGCCTTAGCTCATGTCAGAAAAGGCGGGTGTAGAGTCGTTTCTTTGGTACGGAGGACTTTAAATGCTTTCAAACTTGCACCTTCACGATAAGGCCCTGGTTTTATCTAAACGTTATTTAGAAACAGAGAACCAGCTGTTGGAGCTCTTAGGCGAGATAGACTTGCTGAAGATTTACCTGCAGCTGGGGTACCCGTCTTTGTTTGCGTACTGTGTGAGCGCTTTGGGGCTGAGTGAAAGCCAGAGTTATGCCATGACGGGTGTGAGCCGGAAGTGCCGTGAGGTGCCTCTGCTTAAAGAAGCGATTGAATCGGGAAAGCTC
>JANPJT010000025.1:0-3877 GCA_031425635.1 Pseudomonadota bacterium | reverse complement strand
AAACAGCTAATCGTAAGCTACAGGCACATGATTGTTCGGGAGATAGATCTTAAAACAGGCCACGGCCAACCAATCATTCGCCCCCAAGTGTAAAGGATGTACTGGCACAACCTGTAAAGGATGTGTTGACACTGAACAGCTCCGCGCCTCGCAATGGCGGCGCGGAGAGCACCCAACTCCCGCCTAGATCCTAGCCACTTTTCACAATTCAAACCCCTGAAACCATTGAGAAAACCCTGGCACCCCGCTTGCATTTTTTAACTACTAAAGGAGTCCGCCGAGGCCGAAGTCCCAAAGCAAACGACATGCTTAAACTATTGAAATTATGGATGGTTCTGAGTCTTCTGATGGCACCTATCCAGCCCAACGCGTGGGCCGAACCCCGCAAGTCGGTGCCTATTGTTAAGCCAGACCTGCCTATCGTCGATTCCGAAGCCTATTGGAGCCGAATGGAGCGGGACTTAAACGGATCTGGGAAAAAAGGCTCTGGCTTTGGCAGTGGGGACAAAAGCCAAACGACTGGCTCGGCGGGCGCGGGATCAGGTTCGGGGTCTGGAAACGGCGGAACCGAGTTTACTAAACCTGGCTCGGGCAAAATGACCGAAGGCAGCACGCCGGGGTCTGCTGCGCAAGCAGGTGCTTCTTCTTCAGGTGGAGGCAGCTTGCAGATCCACGAGCGGTGGTGGCCGATTTGTATGTTTATGGATGAAGGAATCGATCAAGCCAAGGCAAATGAAATTATAAAAGGTGTGATTGAAAAGGCGAATCGTTGCCGGGTGAATGTAGTCGTTTGGCCCAGAACCGTAAAGACCTCAAGTTGGCCGCCTGCTGAGGGCAGAACAGCCCACGAGGCGGTTAATACACTTTCCATTAATAAGTGCAATTTACCCCCAGAACTTGCTGCTGCTGGGTCAACAACAGCCCTGGTCCCACCCAACTCCGCGTACGACAATATGGCTGCAAAAATGTGCGACGACGAACCAAAGAAAGGCGACGAAAAAACTCCTCCCGAAGATCGTTGGAATAAATCGGTTGCTGGCTGCGCGCAGCTACGTAGTGGAAGTGAGAAGCCGGAAATGAGCGTCGATAAAATGAAGGGTGCTTCGGGAGAGGCGCATAGCCACACGCAGGCCAAGGGTGGTGTTGCTCCCTCTATTGAAGTGACCGGTGGTCACTCAGCTGATGTTGTGTCGCACGAAGCGATTGGGCATAGCCAAATGGGAAAGCCTAACGGAAGCAAATACGGGCTTGGAATTGGGGAAGAGTCCGATTTTACGCGTCCTGGGGGAGTCGGTCCCGTGACTAGCGAATGGAGTGGCGAAGGCTGCGCAGTCATGTACGCCAAAGCCCTCCCCAACACCCGCCGCTTCGGTTTCGATCCCAGCCGACAAACCTACTACGTCAAACCGCGCGACCCGAGCAGCTACTACGACATCAAAAACGATCCACCGATTTTTGGCACAGGCAAAAGCCTCTCTTTAGCAGCCGGCAAAGGCCCTCCCCAAGTCATTCCCCAAGGCCAAACCATTGTGGCAAACGAAGAAAACAAAAAAGCAACTACGACTCCCACCGATTTAACGAAAAGTTCTGCCGGGCAAGCGATTCTTGCTTCCGAAGCAGACGAAGGGGGACGTCACCCTAAGCCAAAACGCGCAGGCGAAAAACTTTTAGCGGCTTCCGATCGTGGCTTGGCGGAAGCCCCTGAACTCACCGAAGAAGCCGTCACTGCGATTGAACGCCCACCGAGCGCCGTGCCACCTGAACAGACGGGAAAGCTCGGCATCAATGAAGGCAACGTAAAAGCAAGGCCTCCCAGCCAGAGCGTGGCTTCGTCGGATTCGGTAGATACCTATAGCGGCGCGGCGGCGGGTGTGGGCGGCGCCGGGACTTCGGATACGACGGGAACTAATGAAAGCGCGCCGCAAGGGGCCGCGTACAGCGTCGGCACGGCAGCGGGAGCCAGGGGCGGGTTAGCGAGTTCAGACAGTATCACTGTCAATGAAGGAGCCGAAAAAGGCGCCAACTACCGAGGCCGAGACAAAGCCACCGCGGAAACGACACCCGGCGCTCCCTATTTTGACGGCGCGCTCGAAGAAGAAACCACTTTAGACACTCAGTCGGTAAAAAAACGGCTGACTAAAAAAGCGAGAGTCCCCGCAGGCGCCACGAAGCGAACGCCCAGGGGCATCGCGTCCCCTTATGCCGAGCCCTAAAAATCTTGCGGCATATTTTCAAAAGGAACCGAACGAAGCTTTGGTTTGAGATCCGCTTCTTTGAAGTCGAAGACCCCCAGAAGGTTCACTGTAAAACTCAAAAAACTGGGAGCCCGCAACCCCCAAACCGATCGAGTAAGGCCTGCTTCTATTCGCCAGTCCTTACTAAACAAAAACCCTAAAGACGCACCTGCCGCGACCAAAACGGGGCTTGCGGCAAGCCGAGCGTAGCTACCGCCCGTTCCCGAAAGAGTCTGGGCGGTAACTGTCGATGGGGCCAGTGCTTCCGCGCTCAGCGCAAACTGGGAAACCCCAAACACCTTAAAATAAACTCTTTGAAGAAAAGCTTGCGCAACCAGGTCAAAAGTCATTGCCGATGCATAACCACCCGTGCGGGCTAAAAACCCGGGGGAGGCCGATAGGAAAAAGGGACCTGACCTAAGCCCAAAATGCGCTTTCAACCCCAAGTCGAAGTTCCCTTCTCCCACGACTAGCGCGTCGGTAGTGAGGACCCTCGAGTTCCCAAGCGGAAACTTCAAGGTGCTTTCTAAAGTGATGAGCGGGCTGTTCGATACTTCCCGTTTTAAAGAAGTTCGCAAATCCGTGAGTCCCGTTCCCGAGGCAAGTGATTGGCCGGCCAAACTAGAGAGAGAGCCGCTCAAAAACCCCGCCCGTAGCCCTAGCGTCCAATCTTTTGCGATCCCGTATTCCGGCTCTGCCCAAAAGACAAAGTCAGAAAGCGAAGCGTTTTGGCTCCCCAACCGAACAGCTTCTAAAGTGCCTGTGCTGCTGTAATTGTCTGCCGTCGTCGATACGTCAAAGCCAGTGCGTAGCTGGAGCTTCTGGTACGGAGTGATCCAAGCATAATCGCCAAAAGCAAAGGATCCCGCACAGAAAAAGAACAGAGCAAAGAGAAAAGGCATGCAGCGATTTTACTGGGCGATAGCTTCGGGTGCGAGTTCTTTCTTTGGGGCAAGCACCGCGCGTCCGACATAGTCGTACTGCATGGCCTTTTCGAGCTTTACCCAAGCGAGCTTTCCTCGTTCAATGGCGCCCGCTCGGATCAGCACGTGTCCGTCAATATCCGAAGCCTGTCCCGAGTGGCGACCACGCCAAAGAAACTCAGACTCTTCCGAAGGCTCTTCGACCAAAACCGGGACCACTGTCCCAATGTGGCTTTTCAAACGGCGTTCCGAAATGGACTGCTGCACTTGCATCAGCGTGTCACGGCGCGCTTGCTTCACGTTTTCAGGCAATTGATCGGGTAGCGAATACGATTTGGTATTTTCTTCGCGGGAGTAAGCGAACACGCCCAAATGGTCAAACTCACCCTCTGCTATAAAGGCGCGGAGCTCTTCGAATTCCTCCTCGGTTTCCCCAGGGTAACCCGCAATCACGGTGCTGCGTATGAAAACGCCAGGGATGCGCTCCCGCAATGTTCGAAGCCTTTCGCGTATGAGCTTGCCGCTTACTTTGCGGTTCATCAAAGAAAGCATCCGATCGTTGATGTGCTGGACCGGGGTGTCGATGTACTTACAAATTTTATCTTCCGATGCAATCACATCAAGAAGCTCGTCGGACAGTTCGTCAGGGTAAACGTAGTGCAGCCGGATCCATTCGAGCCCGTCGACGGCTACTAGGCCGCGCAAAAGCCCCGCCAAGTT
>JANPJT010000024.1:0-8177 GCA_031425635.1 Pseudomonadota bacterium | reverse complement strand
GGCGCCTTCGGGCCAGACGATCACATCGGGCTGGGCCGCGCCCGCGCGGGCGGTCAGATAGCCGGCGGTTGTGACCAAAGCGACAATTCGCGGCTTTTCAGCAAAAAATGTCCCCCCAAATTCGTCACCGACACACGCTTTGAATACACCAAAACCGGTCTAAGTACTTGAGACTACGTGTTTATCTGGGTCACTTTAGAGGAAAAACCGTGGCACGCAGCTTGCTCTTTTACCGCTTTGCGCGAAGCGCATTCGCTACTAAAAGCGGGTGCGCTCATCCCCAAGCGACGCGCACGTGGAGGTTTTCTAAGATGGCCAGCCGAGATCGTAGCCAAGGGTTTGGATTTGTTTACATGAATTTAAGCAGTTTTCTTTCCGCGAACGAACCGTGGTCAGAGGAAGGCCCGTTGACGCCTGTCCCCTCCCAGACCATCAATTTTAATAAGGACGCCGTGCAGGAGGAGCAGACCCCCACTGAGCAGCCTGCAGTAGATAAGATCCGAGAAAACCTGGACCGTCTTCAGACCCTGCACCAGCGTTTGCACGTCATGCTCGAAGAAATCGGCCAGATCCGCTCCACAAAGAAAGATCCTAAAGGCGACTCTTAAGGCATCACGGGCTGCCGCCCAAGGGGAAGGGAAATTCTCTTTGGGTCGGTGGACGCCGGACCTCGACTCGCTTGATCTTTGGGTTTTTCACAAAACTTCTTTCGGCTTGTATCGCCTGGACAGTACCAAGTATCTTTTAATTCCGCGCGGATGACGCGAAAACCGGAGTGGTAGTGCTCGTATTGCAGATGGTCGAGCGTGGACAGCACGGTTTCCGTTTTCACGGGAACCCCACTCGGATCGTAGTAAGAAATTTTCAGCTCGTGCACCCGGTAGCTTGCACTACTGCTGACGGCGAGCTGGAAAAAGAAAAAGAAAAGGCGCTTCACACTCACTTATCGGCAGCTTGTGCCGATTTAAGGAGTGTTCCCCGGGTTCACCAAACGGACTCCCAAAATCCCTACTTCGTAAAGCAAGTACAAGGGAATCATCACGAGCACCATCGTCAAAGCATCTGGCGAAGGAGTCGCAATCGCCGCCACGACCGACGACCCCACTAACGCATAGCGCCTATTGCGCACCAAGAACTCGGAATCCACGATTCCAAATTTCCCCAGAAGCACCAGCACCACGGGAAGCTCAAACACTAGGCCGAGCGCAAACATCAGCTTCAAAGTGAGCGAGAAGTATTCCGTCAAAGTGATGATGGCCTGCTCATTGGGCGAGCCAAACTGCACTAGGAACTCATAGCCGTAAGGGATAACGAGGTAGTAAGCAAACGCTAGCCCCAGGACGAAACTGACTGTGCCGAACGAAAGAAAGGGGATGAGAAACCGCTTCTCGTGCCGGTGCAGCGCAGGAGAAATGAACCGCCACACTTCGTAGAGAAGGTACGGCGAAACGAGCAGCATGCTCGTCAAAACACACACTTTCAAATAGACAACAAATTTATCGGTGAGCCCTGTGTAGTACAGCTTTGCCTGGCCCGGGGGAAGCACGTCGAGGAGAGGCTTTTCTAAGAAAGCCATGATTGGCTCGATGTAGGCGTAGGTCAGAATGCACCCAAGCACCGTGACAACGAGCGAGCGCATCAGGCCCGAGCGAAGTTCATCCAAGTGCTCCCAGAGGGGCATCCGCGGTTCTTCTTTATCAGGATTTTTTTTCATCAGACGCAGGTGCTTTTTCTCTGGGCACCGTGTTTTGAGAGACTTCGCTTGCCGGCGGCAGCGCGGCCTTTTCGTCGTCTTCCCCGCCCTTGTCTTCCAGCGCTTTTTTAAAGTCCCGAATCCCTTTACCCAACCCCTTGGCAAGCTCGGGAAGGCGCTTCGGGCCAAAGACGAGTAGCGCGACCACTGCGATGAGGATAATTTCTGGAGGGCCTAAACCAAACATACAAGAAAGTTACTCCAACGATCATTTAACGCCAAGTTTTCTTTGATTGTATTCACGCCCTTTCGCTTTAAAATAAAGAATGATGGGAACTTCCCAGATCCGAATCTCTCGCCGGCACATGAACACCACCTTTGATTTCACTTTGTCCGTCGCGAGCGGCGCGCTCGCTCACGCGCAGGAAGTTTTGCTGGAATCCCATCGGCGTGTCGAGCAGTTGGAAAGGGAGCTGAGCGAATTTCTAGCCGGAAGCCCTGTGTCACAACTCAATGCGGCGGCACCCGAGCAACGAATCAGCGTTCCGCGATCGGTCCTCTCCCTTTTAGAGCAAGGCTCGGAGCTAGGGTCTTTGAGCGGCGGGGCTTTTGACTACGCGGTAAAGGGCGCGAGAGAAGCCGTCCCTTCCTTTGCTTGGGATGTTGAACGAGGCGAAGCGTGGCGGCGAGGCCCCAATGAAAAACTAAGCTTTGCCGCTATTGGGAAAGGCTATGCGCTTGACGAAGTGCGCTGTGTGCTCGAGCGAGAGGGATTTGCTGACTACGTGCTCAGCGCCGGCGGCTCAAGCCTGGTCTTTTCGGGGTTTCAAGCCGAAAGACAACCTTGGGAATTTGCCTGGGCTTGGCAGCGAGGCCTCGACGGTAAGCTGGGAGGCACGCACTTGCACCACACCCTGGGCCGCCCGATGGCGGTCGGCGTTTCCGGAACGCTCGAACAAGGTTGCCACCTGGTCGATCCTCGGACAGCGCTGCCTTCCACCGCTTGCAAAAGCGCTTTTGTCGCGGCGTCGAAAGCGACCGACGCCGATGCGCTTTCAACCGCACTTTTTGTTTCAGGGTGGGAAATTGGAAACGCGTCACTCGAAAAGCGGCGCGAGTTCACGGCAGCAGCCATTGTCGATGGCTCGGGGATGGCTTGGTGGAACAGGCAGTTTGAAAAAGTATGGGGAGCGCTCGCGGTTTTAGTTCTGTGTGGGACGTTAAACGCTAGCGACGAATCCATCGACTTAAACGATCTGGGGACCGAGAGCTTCGCGCCGTACGCTTTTGACAGGGATATTGTCTGGATCCTGCTGCCTTTGCTCTCGTTGGTATTAGTACTAATCCATTTGAAGAAGAACCCTAAAAACCGGTCTGAAAGGATATAAACAATGCGAAGTTTAAAAGCGCTTTTCATCTCGTCCCTCGTGCTTATTTTGGTTGAAACCGCCGAAGGTGTTGAATTCGAAAAAATGGGTAGCGCTGTAGGAGCCGCTCTCAAAGGGGTAAAAAAAGCTTCGAAAGGCTCAGCCAAAGTGGACGGGAAAGACGTCGTGATTTATTACTCCAAAGACGCTTCGGGTAAGCCCGACAGGTTTGCGGTAGTGCAACAAGGCATCTACCCGCCAAACTGCTCGCACACCTGGGTGGTTGCTTTGGACGGAAAACTCAAAGTCGACGACATTAGAGTCGTCGAACTCGCTTGCACTCACGCTTACCCTACCCGTGAAAAATCGTTCCTTTCACAGTTTTACGGACGTGGCCCTGCCCAAGTAAAAGAAATCAAGTCGGGGGTGCAAACGATTGCAAAGGCGACGGGCAGCAGCGAGCTCACTGCCAACGCAGTGGTCATCGCGATTGAAGCGGCGAGTTCGCTGAAGAAGACCCTGTGATTCTGGGAACACATACCCGGCATATCCGAATTGCCGTCCAGTTCATGGTGTTTGCGCTTTGGGTAGCCCTCGTGATCTGCACGGGCTACCCGATGGATTCATGGCTTGCCCGAAACATCCCCGTGTCTTTGTTTCTTCGGATCGATCCTTTGGTGATGACGGTCGTTTGCGGTGGGCTTCGGATGGGCGTCACCATCACCCTGCTCGGTGCAGTCACGCTTGCCATCAGCCTGGTCCTCGGACGGGTATTCTGCGGCTGGGTTTGTCCGCTCGGCGCGGTTTTCGACGCTTACGGCTGGGCGCTCCGCCAGATCCGCGTGAAAATTGAAGGGGCATCCCCTCCCTGGTTTCGTCTGAAGTACTACCTGCTGGTTTGTTTACTCGTTTTAGCCATTCTGGGGGGCGTGAGCCCTTTGATGGGACTGGATCCCATTGTGCTTTTGACCCGGGTTGCGGCGACAGTGTTTGCGCCTCTGTCGCGGCACTCTGACCAGCTACTCTGGACCGCGAGCTCGCCCCCTCAGTATTTCGGGCGTTTCATTGACGTGGCAACCCTCGTCCTTTTTCTAACGATCATGACGGGCACCACCAAGCTTTCGAGAATTTGGTGCCGCACCGCCTGCCCGCTCGGGGCGTACCTTGCGACCCTTTCCAGGCATTCCATTCTAAGGCGCGACACCAAAGGGTGCGTCCACTGCAATATCTGCGCGACCCACTGCCCCACGGGCGCAATCGATTTCAAAGACGAAACGGTTTACAATGAGTCCGAGTGCATTAAGTGCTTTAGCTGCTCGCAAGAATGCCCTGTAGACGCCAACTTCTTCACGTTCAAGGCACCCTTCCCCGCGTACTCTGCGAGCCAGGAACCAGTGACTTTAAACCGGCGGACTGTCTTGGGCGCCGTAGCCGGAACGGTAGCCGCTTCGCCGCTTTTACGCTTGTCCGGCGGTACCCCAGCGTCCCAAAAGACTTTGCTGCGCCCGCCGATGAGCCGGGAAGAAAGCGATTTTTTAAAAAGCTGCATCCGCTGCTCTGAATGTATTAAAGCGTGCCCCACCGGTATTTTAAAATCGGCGGGCACCGAGTTTGGCCTTCGCGCCCTTTGGACTCCCGTGATGGTACCCACCGAGGGGCCCTGCAAAGAAGGCTGCAACGCTTGTTCACTGGCTTGCCCGACCGATGCCATTTTAAAGTACCCGGTGGAGAAGAAGTACGCGTACAAAGCCGGCACCGCCGTTCTCGAAAAATCCAGGTGCATCAGCCACACCGAGAATAAATTCTGCAGCGAATGTGTCAGAGCGTGCCCGACCAATGCGTTCATTCTTGCGGACGGGTGGAAACCGGCGGATGGATCAAGAGGGGCAGATGTTCCGGCGCCAGACGGACTCACCCCTGCGCGCCCCGTGGGTGTGAACTTTGAGAAATGCATTGCCTGCGGCGCGTGCGAATATGAATGTAACCAAATCGTCTTTGGCAAATCAGCGATGGTAACGACGTCGCACGGGCGAGCCACCCCTTCAGGGGCACTGTGATGAGAGGGATCGATTTTATATGACTGAGTGGTTGGTGATTGGAGCCGTAGTGCTTTTAGTATGGAACGCTCGAAAGATCCCACTGCTAGCGAGTTCACTCGGCGAGTCCATTCGAAGCTTTAAAAAGGGCCTCAAAGAAGAAGAACGCAAAACCCGCGACGTGACTGAACTCACGAAAGAACCCGCCAAAAAAGAATAAACCTTTGTAAACCAGAAGGTTACCTTTGGGTGCTGCCCAATTCTTAATCGTCCTTCCCGGCGACACTCTAAGTATCTAATACCGCGAAGGAATTTTCGGTGATTGAAAAGTGCCTACCGCTTCGACAACTCCCAAAACCCTAGTCGGCTTGGGTTCCCTTGGCATGAAGCCTGCTTCTTTAAAGGGGGAAGAGGACGTATGCTAGCTCGAAAATTCCAGTGCACTGTGGAAGAAATTGACTGGATAAGCCCTACGACAATGAGGGTCCGATTCCATTGCCCTAAACCGTTCCACTTTGAGCCCGGCCAATTCATCAGTTTAGTGATTCCCTCACTAAACAAAAAAGAACGCCCTATCAAGCGCCTTTACTCTCTCGCTTCGAGCCCCGATGAAGCGCAGGCCACCGGGACCTACGAGCTAGGCATCCGGTACGTCAAAGGCGGCGTCGGTTCGGACTATCTAGCAACCTGCGGGCATGGCGACAAAATCGAAATTTTTGCCCCGTACGGAGATTTTCAATACCGAGTCCCCGCTCCCGGCAGGGCTGTTTGCCTCATTGGAACGGGGACGGGCTTGTCTCCGATACGGTCTATTGTCACGTCGTCTCTTTTTTTAAACAACCTGCCTAGAAAGTCGCTTTGCCTTCTGGGTGTCCGGAATGAAAAAGAAAAACTGTACGAACAGGATTTCGCTTTGGCCCCGGCCGAAACCGTTTACGCACTTTCTCAGCCGGAAAAAAAAGGGAGTGGTTACGAAGGCCGCGTGACCGACTTTCTTCGCCAAGCGCCGCCTGGTTGGGATTGGCACAACACCGACTTTTACCTCTGCGGGAACGGAAAAATGATTACCGAAGCAGAGCTCATCTTGCGCGGCCAGGGAGTCGATCCGGCCAGCATCCAGAAAGAAGCGTTCAGCTCGACCTCGGCGCGCCCCAGTTCGAATGTGGTCGCTTTTCCCTCGAGATCGAAAGCAAAAAGCAAGTGGTCGCTTCTTGGCCGAGAAAAGTTCGGCAGTAAAGTTTAGGCTATCCCGTCCGAACGGTAGCGCAACGCCTTTAAAGATCCAGGTACATTTGGAGCGTCGGATCCAATTCAAAGCGCCCCTCTTGCCCGATTGCGGCGGGTGCCACTCCATACTGCTTCTCCAAAACCGCCACGAACTCGGGCGCAAGAACCAAGTAGGTCTTCACGCCCGCGAATTCGCCTTCCGCCATACTGCTCCGCGCTTTGTCCGAACAAGCTTCTAAAACGTCTTTTCGAGAGGGATCCAAAAGCCCCAGGTTCAATAGTTTTCGCGCCCGAAAAAGGCCCGGAAGGCTTTTAGTTCCCAGGGGCAGGACCCCGTAACGAAGGATGAACTCGACCGAGAAAAAGTTTTGCGTGGCTTGCGGGAAAAAAGCGGGGTCCAAATGGAAAAAATCAATCCAGTAGCTCCGCCCAAACGCTTTCACTAAACTTTCCTTGGTCAATAGCCCAAGCTCGAGTCCGGCCTCGCCAAAACGAAGCCCGGAGGCTTTGCCAAAAGACAGAATCCTTTCTACTTCCGTGGGCTTAAGAACCCCACGTTCTACGAGGTACTCGCCAATTCGTTTTCTCATTCCCCCAGTATAGTCGTCCCGTCGGCCTTTAGCCATCCTTCGGCTTGCGCCCACCCCTCGCAAACTGCTAGAAGAAGGGCCGTCTCGAGGTGCAAGATTTCCGGCTCTAAGTTTCCAGCGCACCATGTGGTGCTTATTGACGATGACCCTTTGGTGGGTCCGCTCGTGCAAGCCGCCGTCGGGATTCCGACTGTGGCTTTCCCTACCGTGCAAGCGGCCCTCGCCGAAGAGGCCGACCTGCACCCTTGCGCAGTGTTTCTCGACCTCCAGCTTCCCGAAGAAAGCGGCCTGCATGCGCTAGCGCGTTTGCGAAAGATTTGGAACCATTGCCCGCTGATAGTCATCACCGGCGATAAAAGTGAAAGCTCCCTGGTTGAATCGCTGACGCTGGGTGCGGACGATTTTATTGAAAAGCCGCTGCGCCCCAAAGAGCTCGCGTCGAGGCTCCGAGTGCGCCTCGTTGACCACACTCAACGCAAAGCGCTCCTCGTTTTGGAGTGCGCCGATATTTCTTTGGATTTGTCTAACCGCACTCTGAAAGGACCCGGGGGCACGCGGTACCTTTCCCCCACGGAGCTCGGCTTGCTTTCCACCATGATGCGATCGCCTGACATGGCTATTGAGCGTAGCTCCTTAAAGAGCCAGTGTTGGAGCGGGCTCCAAGTGAGCGACAATGCGCTCGATCGAAAAATATTCGAAGTGCGCAAAGCTCTGGCAGACGTTTCCAGCCAGTGCGTTATAGAAACGGTTTATCGTTTAGGCTTTGTTTTGCGATCCATCGAATTCGAAAGGCGGGTATCCCAATGATAGTAAAGCCGGTTTTAGATGCTGAAATGCTGAGCGAATGGGATGCGCTAGACAAGGAGTCCCAGACTCCCTTTCTGAAAGACACCGTGCAGCTTTTTTTCTCCACTGGCTACGAAACCGTGTCGCAGCTGCAACTAGAACTAGAGCGCGGGAACCTTTCCCGGTTTAAATTTCTTGCCCACCGGCTTAAAGGGAGCTGCCTCAATTTGGGCTTTTTGCGGACCGCTGACTACTGCGCGGCGCTTGAAGCGATGGAGCTTCTACCAGGCAATGCGCACGAGACATGCGCCAATATCCAGAGCACCCTGAAGGAAGCCGCCCTGCAAATCGAAACCGATTTCCCGAGACTAGCCGGACTTACGATCTAGCCTAAAAGCCACAATAAATTCCGGCGAAAACCGCCAGCGGCTTCGCCTAGGTTGGCTCTGGGGACGACGTGCTCGACTTTTTAACCTCA